>JABIYR010000065.1 GCA_018702695.1 Nitrospina sp.
TCAAGAGTATCATTACAACGAGAAATTTCATAAATTCAGACCGCTTATGAAAATCAATATCGCCTAAAAGTCAGGTCGTGATTTTCACATTTTTTCTGGAGCTGAAATACCCATCAACTCGAAACCATTGCGAATGGTGATTCTTAAAGCATCCAACAAATATAAACGTGCAAGAGTGAGCGACTTGTCTTCAGAGACAACCCGATGTCGGCTGTAATAACCGTGAAAACGCGAAACCAAATCAAGAAGAAAATGAGAGATGCGGTGGACTTCCATCGCTAAAGCACTTTTTTCCACCACTTCAGGAAATGCAAGGATAGCTCGAATGATCGCATATTCCTCCTCATCAACTAGAGGCGAGAGGTCAATTTCCGCAGATCGATTCCAGACCACGCCTTCTTCTTCGGCAGTGCGAAAGATACTGCATATACGTGCGTGTGCGTACTGAATATAAAAAACTGGGTTTTCCGGGGCTTCCTTCTTCGCCAGTTCAAGGTCAAAATCCAAATGCGTGTCAGAGCTACGCATCAGAAAATAATATCGCGCCGCATCGACACCCACCTCATTCACCACATCGGTCAGGGTTTCAAACTCACCCGATCGAGTAGACATGGAAACTTTTTCTCCGGCCCGCAAAAGGCTGACAAACTGAACAAGAAGAATCTTGAAAATTTTCTTGTCATACCCCATCGCCTCTAACACAGCCTCCATACGCGGGACATAACCGTGATGGTCGGCACCCATCAAATTGACAAGTTTTTTAAAACCTCGATTGATCTTATTCTGGTGATAAGCGATATCTGAACAAAAATAGGTTTTTTCCCCTGTCTTCTTGACGATCACTCTATCTTTATCATCACTGAAAGCGGAAGATTTTAGCCAGACAGCACCGTCTTTTTCATAGATATGGCCCTGCTCTCTCAACCATTCAATGGCCTTTTCAACGGAGTTATCTTCGTAAAGAGACTCTTCGCTAAACCAGTTATCAAACGTCACTCCAAAATCAGCCAGATCATTTTTAATTCCGCCAAGAATTGTGTCTTTGGAAAATTTTCTAAAATATGGAAGGCAGTCTTGTTCCGATTGACTTAAAAATTCGTCGCCTTTTAAATCGACAACTTCTTTAGCAATCGTTTTGATGTAGTCGCCTCGGTAATGATCATCTGGGAACTCTATGTTTTCTCCCAATAGCTCCTTATAACGAAGCCAAGTAGATCGACCCAAAAAATTCATCTGGTTTCCGACATCATTCACATAGTATTCCGTGCTGAGATCGTACCCGGCTTTTCTCAGGATTCTCGCCAACGCATCGCCGACTGCCGCGCCCCTGCCATGCCCAACATGCAATGGCCCCGTTGGGTTCGCACTGACAAACTCGATCATGATCTTTATGCCTTTGCCAACATCGGTCTGACCAAAATTATTCCCTTGACTCACCGCATTGCGCAACCGTTGCAGAAAAAAATCCTGCGACATTCTTACATTAATGAAACCCGGCCCTGCAATCTCAACCTCACTCAGATCATCCGAGACATTGCTCAGATAGCGAGTGATGATCTCCGCAATCGCTCTCGGGTTCTTGCGCTCGCTCTTCGCCAAGGTCATGGCTATATTGGTTGAAAAATCCCCCATTTTTTCGTCTTTGGGTTTTTCCACCAAGATTTCTGGAAAAGGGGAAAGCTCCAACTCCCCAGCATCACGAGCAGATTCCAAAGCACCGTGTATAAAATGTTTAATCGCAATTTTCATTCAGGTTTTATCGTAAAAAATATCTATTAATGAAATATTAAAGACACAAAGGGGTCAGTTGAGGGCAGGGCTTAATCTTTCAGACTACGAACCGTCTCCACTTCTTTTTCCATCTGCTCTTCCAAGGTCTTCTTTTGCGAACGAAAATTAACTTCCAACTCCTCCTTCACGGCCAGAATTTCTTCTGGGGGAACCCGATCCGTTAATTTACGAATTTTATCCTGCGTGGTGACATCCAAATCGGCGATTCTAGCGGAAAAATCGGTACGAATATCAGCGATCTGCTGTTTTTGCTTTTTGGTCAATTTTTTCTTACTCTTCAGCTCTGGAACCAGCTTGTCTGATCTCTCCAAACTCAATTCCCAAGCGCTTTTTAAGCCTGACATATGCGTCTCTCTAAAATGTTTAACTCACTAACTATAAAGGATTTATAACCCAGACTCAATAGACATATCTAGCACGGGTTCACA
>JABIYR010000033.1 GCA_018702695.1 Nitrospina sp.
ATGGTTTTTTTCTGAAATATTTTCTCGGGTTTGCCAATTCAATAGAATCGCAAAATTGATATCTTTGCTGTGTGCACCTTTTGGGCTGGCGACTTTCAATAACAGGTCTAATACTTTTTCTGGCATCAATCCATTGGTGAATACACTGAGGTGCGAGTAGGGCAGGATATTATCGTAAGTATTCTGGAAAATATCGTTGAACTGAGGGTGCAAAGTGGGTTCACCACCCATGAAATTGATGATGGGCGCATTTTTGATTTTGGGCAGAAACTCGTTTTTGAAATAATCATATTCCATGGACTTTCCCGGTGTCTTCACCGTTTCTTCCATGTATTCGTCTGCGAAACAGTAATTGCAGGTTAGATTGCAGTAACTGTTTAAAATGATATTCATGGTCTGCCTCTCTAAGAACCAGTTCCGGTTCCATTTGGGCCTCTCGGCCCTGATTGACCCTGCTTTTAGCCAGTCAAATCGTGAATAGTATTAGTTTTTCCAGTAGGGTGTTTATCATACCATTTGCTGATAAAAACCATTCCCTTAAAGTTCAGGCATCAAATTTTTTCTTGCGCCGTAAAATTTGCGATGTGCCAGCTTGAACGACAATCCCCATCTCACAAGGGTAGGTTCGCACGACATTGACAAACTCTTGAATGGCTTTGTCTTTAGCATCGGTTTCATCTTCCGCTTCGCAGGAATACTCCCAAGCTGAACTCACAGTGGGGATTTTCTCAAGGCCGTGTTCTTCCAACCGACCGGCAATTTCTACATTCGCTTCTTCACTCAAACCTTTAAATTCGACCGCAATGAATACTTTGTACTGCAAGAGGCTTCTCCTTCATTTAGAGGGGGCTGAAAAAAATATTGAGCACAGTGTATAATATGCCGTGTTAAACTGCCAGTCGTAGACCGATTGAGTGGGAAGCCTGCGGGTGAAAAAATGTCCGCAGACCCTCGTTCTACCCGGATTCTTATGCAGTTCCCGTTACTCATAGACCCTTTCGTGGCATGAAAATAGCGTGCCACAGCCATCTGGGTTGCCGCCCTTAGAGGTTCTCGCCTTGTCACCCTTTCGCAGATTTATCGCCAATATTTCTTGGAACGTTCTCGGTAAAGTCTGTGTGCAAATTTTGCTTTTTGGCGTTTCGATTCTGCTGACCCGTTATCTGGGTAAAGAGCGGTTGGGTATTTATGCCACATTATTGGTGATCCCTTCATTTGTGCGTCTGCTCAACCAGTTTGGGCTGGAGACGCTGATCAATAAAAAGCTTCCTGAATTAATAGTGCAAGACCCCAGTGGACAACAGGGTCGATATTTAGTGCGAAAAATTTTGGCGATTCGAGTCACGACGACTCTGGCATTTGGAGCGGCTTTGTATGCGGCTCTGCCGCATTACTTGAGCTTCATTCGCATGCCGGAGCTGATGGAATATCGCTTTGCTCTCATTGCCTATTTTTTCACCATCACCCTGAACTCCATTTTCAGTACGTTGTTCATGACGCGTCTGGAATATAAAACCATAACTTTATCGGAAACCGTTTGCGCATTATTGAATTTATGTTTTCTGGGAATTTTTATCTATCTGGATTATGGAATTGTTGGCGTGCTCTATGCTTACACCCTTTCCACTGCTGTCAATATCTTGATTTATTTTGCGTTGACATGGGAAAGCCTCAAAGGTCCGACTCAGGCCCCCGACTGGCAGGAGATGCGTCCTTTGGCTTCCGCGTCTTATTTCATTACCTTATTGAGTTTTGGCTTGATCACGCAGAGTGATATTTTATTGATGAACTATTTTCAGGTTGAACCTGCCGGTATCGGTTTTTATCATCTCGCCACTGGCTTGGGTGGAATGCTGGCGTTTGTATTAGTAGGGGTCGGGCCGCTGGCGTTATCTATTCTATCTGAAACCTATGCCCGTGAATCGGCAGAGGGTTTGTCTCGCATCTGGTGTCAGATCGTTGGGTTCGCTAGCTTTCTCACCGTACCCATCTTTGTATTTGCTGGTTTCAATGCCGAATCGCTGATTCATTTTGTTTACGGGGAAGAATTTCAGCAAGCGGGAAAGGTGTTGGCTTTTTATATTCTTTTCATCGGATGCGCCACCATAGCCGGGGCAGACTTTGTCACCTCTACATTATTCATTCTGCATCGGCGTGATGCCGTGATACGCGTGACGGTGGAAGGGAGCTTGCTAAATATCGGGTTGAATTTTATTTTGATTCCGCTGTATCAGGAAACAGGCGCGGTGGCTGGCACAGGCACGGCAATGGTTTATATGGTTTTTCGCCAGCTTTTTATGATTCAAAAGCAGATTCAGGTGTTTCCTGTATTTCCCATTATTGGAAAGTGTTTGTTGTTTTCATTGTTAGCCGTTTTGCCTGCCCAAACCTTTGCAATATTAGTTTTAGATCAGGTTTTACTCACGGCTATGATTTATGCAATGGGGTTTGTGATTCTTTTAGCCCTACTAAAACCTTTCACAACAGAACAAGCTCAGGTTCTATCTGCGATCCATCCAAAAGTTCCCATCTGGATAAAGGGATTTGTTCGCCTGCCAGTGACTGATGGCAATGAGCCATAGCGGTCTCTCGCATTGATGACTCGTTGTCGCCTCGTTAAAGAGGTTGAGAAAATGAGAAAAATATCCGATAAAGGGGCAAGGCTTCATATTAACTGAGGAATATGCTGAATGACTCAAAATGACAATCTGGAATTTTGTGGCAAACTTTTAGGGGCTGGACACCCGGCGTTCTTGGTGGCAGAAATCGGTTTCAACCACAATGGGGACGTGGAACTGGCAAAGCGCATGATTACATCGGCGGCTGAAAATGGTGCCGATGCGGTGAAGCTACAAACTTTTGTGGCTCGAGAGATGATCTCCAATACGCTGTTAGCAGATGATCCAGATAATCCGGGCCATGAAATCCCTTTCTATGAATTTTTTCAACGCTATGAACTTTCATGTGCGGATTATAAAATTCTGATCGATCATGCCAAGGCATTAAATATCCCTTTGTTTTCCACCCCTTTTGATGATGCATCGCTGGATATGCTGGTGGAGTTAGGCATGCCGGCGTTAAAAATAGCTTCTCCCGATTTGACCTACACGCCCTTTTTAGAAAAGGTGGCCGAGACCGGTTTGCCAGTGGTGCTCTCGACCGGAATGGGCAACGATGAAGAAATCGCGCAAGCTCTGCATGCATTACGCAAAGCACATTCCGTCATTCTTCTGCATTGTGTGTCGAATTATCCTTCCACTTATGAAGAGATGAACCTCGGCTGTTTGGCAGGGTTGAAACGTCAGTTTGAATTGCCCGTGGGGTTGTCGGACCATACATTAGATGATCTCTCTGCTGTCGTTGCGGCCTCTTTGGGTGCGGTGATGATCGAAAAACATTTTACCCTCGACCGTAATTTGCCAGGGGTGGATCAGTCGATTTCGATGCAACCCAATGACTTGCGCCAATTGAAAACCGATATTCTAAATGTCGCAAAAATTTTGGGTGCGGGAACCAAACAAATCCAGAAATCAGAAATTCCTGTCAGGCAGTCTGCTCGGCGCAGTCTCGTGGCTCGAGTTGACATCGCAGTCGGAACTCCTCTGCAAGCAGAAATGCTGGCCAGTAAAAGACCCGGCACTGGCATTCCTGTTAACGAACGCGAGCGTGTATTGGGGCAATCTCCAAAAATAGCCATCTCGGCTGAGCAGGTGATCACTTGGGACATGTTTTAAAATGAATAAATATCAGCAGATTGCCAGACGTGTCCCACCTAAAACGCGGGTGCTAGATGTGGGTTGCGGTGGGGGAGACTTGGGTTTGGCTCTGAAGGAGAAACAATGTGAATTGAAAGGGCTGGACTTAAAACTGGATCGGGTCAATGCGAATCGGGACTGCTACCAATCACTTGAAGAGCGTGATATTGAGGCACAGGGCTTGGGAGAAGAGAAATATGATGTCATTATTTTCTCCGATGTGCTGGAGCATTTGAATAATCCAGAAATAGTGTTGGAGAAAAGTCGAGGCTCATTGCGACCGGGTGGAACGGTGTTGGTTTCTCTCCCTAATGTCGCTTATCTTGATAATCGGCTTGGTTTGCTGAATGGCAAATGGAATTATACCGATGAGG
>JABIYR010000123.1 GCA_018702695.1 Nitrospina sp.
AAATAACTGATCAATGTTAGATTTGTGTTAGGAAATGAAAAATACTGGAGAGGACAGGTTGATAGTATGGAAGAAATGAGAAAGGCATAAAAAAACCGCTGTTCGCCTTGATGGCCGGAGCAACGGTTTTTTCAGTTTCAGCCCTTGTAGGAGATTGAGTGTAATATCAATGACTTATTAGCTGTTCGGCTTCAGATTCATCGGTCAGGTCAGAGGCTTTTTCTCTATCAGATGCTCTTTCTGGCTGAACTTCCTAAATAGGTCTTATTTGAAATACTAAGTTATATTTCAGTGCTTTAATACCCTTTTGTCGGGAGCCATGAGAAGAACAGTTTATACAGAGATAATACCGGCGAGACGTTATAAAACCGTGAGAAACAAATTAGAGTTTGGTGACATTAAAAGGGGTTGAAAGCTGGGTGTTTTCAGGCTTGATCGGTTGGCAGGTGAATAGAAAAGCGACTGCCTTTTCCAAGTGTGCTTTCTACCGAGACCCTACCGTGATGAGCCTGAGCAATGTGTTTGACGATGGCAAGGCCCAGGCCGGTGCCACCCAGCTTTCTGCTACGAGCCTGATCGACGCGGTAAAACCGCTCAAATAATCGCGGTAAATGTTGCGAGTCGATTCCACAACCTGAATCCTGAACTGAAATGACGATCTCAAGTTGGTTTTGGGTCACCTCCACTTCGACCGGTTTTTCAGACTCGCTGTACTTAATTGCGTTGTCCACAAGGTTGATCATTGCTTGAATTAAGAGCGGGGGGTTGAGAGGTGTGTGTATATCTTCCTGACAATTCAGGTGGATGCTGGCATTTTTAATGGTGGCCTTGAGCTCGCAGTCTCGTATGGCGGACTCGAGAATGCCCTTGATGGCGGTATCCTCCAGATCCATCTCGGAGCTACCGGGGTTTTGCTCAAGGCGTGAAAGGCTGAGTAGGTCATCAATGATGGCATTCAACCTGTTGATTTGGTTGCCAATGATTTTAAGAAAACGTTCTGTTTCATCGCGGTTTTCCAGTGCGCCCCCTAAAATGGTTTCGACAAAGCCTTTGACCAATGTTATCGGTGTTTTCAATTCGTGAGAGACATTGGCGACAAAGTCTCTACGAACGGTTTCCAGGCGACGAATTCGTGTCACATCATTCAGCACGATGACGGCACCGACCGCTTGTCCTTGGCTGTCTTGCAGAACCGCGCCATTGGCTTGAAGGTGTTTTTCGTTTTCATTGCCAACGATGAGGTCTGCCTCGGTACTCTCTTTTCCTTTGAGCGTTTGACTCACAAATCTAAGCAGGTCGGGGTTTCTGACTACTTCCTGAATGGCTCTGCCTTCAGCTTGTTTAGAGTCGATGCCCATTAATTTAGCCGCCGCAGAATTCATACTGATCACATGTTCTCGCGCATCCAATGCCAGCACACCCTCTACCATGCTTGAGAGAACCGCCTCTTTTTCATTACGTTGATTGGTGATCGTGCGAATGCGTTCGTCCAATTGTGTGATCATTTTATTTAAAGCATCGGCGAGTGCTGAGATTTCAATGCTATCGCTTTGCACCGAGAGCTCATCGGTCCACTCGCCTTTTGAAATGGACTCCGCCGCGAATTTCATTTTCTCAATAGGGCGGCTGATTCGGCGTGACACCCATAGGCTGATTCCAGCCGCCAATAAGCCAATCATCAGCCCGGCACTCGCAATTTTAATTTCAATAGCTCGTAACTCTCGGTCGATGAAGGTCACGGGTATGGATGTTCTTACAACACCTTGAATCGTACCCTCCGAGATGATTGGCATGGCAAGGTACATGGTGCGCTCTTTTGAGTTGTTGCTGAGTCGTATTGATGTGCCGACATCCCCTTTGAGTGCGGTTTGAAGCTCAGGACGGTCGGAGTGATTGTGCATACGTAAAGGGTCTTCTTGAGAATCCCCCAAGACTTTCCCTGCCGGGTCGAAGATGGTGACCTGAGTGTGGGTTTTACTGCCAAACTCTCGACTGAGTTGGTTCAGGATCTTGGAGTCTAGGGTGGGGGAAGATTTTAGAATCTGGTACTCCAGCATCCAAGCCTTGGTTTTGAGGTTTTCTGTTGTTCTATCGTAATAGAGGTCGCGAAGTGAATTGAGGGAATATCCGCCCACCGCTAAAATAGCGGTGAAGATGATGACCAAATAGGTTGGGAACAATTGCCATAAAATTCGTTTTTTAGCCATAGTCTAAGATTGGGTGTCGTTCATATTAAATAATTGGACGGGTGACTTGGGGAACTCCAAACCACCTTTTATTACGATTTTAGATGTCTGAAAATCGATATCCCACTCCGCGAACTGTTTCAATATATTTAGCAACGGGGCCTAATTTTTTGCGCAGGCCTACAATTTGAAAATCTATCGCTCGGTCTGTGATGGCATAGCCATCCCCGCGAACGGTATCAACAATTTGACCGCGTGTGAAGACCCATCCCGGTTTTCTGGCGAGGAACTCAAGGATTTTAAACTCGGTAAGGGTCAATTTGACCAGTTCCTTTTTGACAAAAACTTCATATCTGCCCAGCTGTATTTCCAAATCTTGAAATACAAGGATTGTTTGTTCGGGGGATGTTTCTTCCTGCTTTCGTCTCAGGCAAGCCTTCACTCGACTGAGAAAAATTTTTAAGCTAAAGGGTTTGGAGATGTAGTCATCGGCCCCCAACTCTAGGCCAACTACAATGTCTGACTCTTCTCCCTTAGCCGTGAGCATGATTATCGAAATATGATGAGTATTTGAATCGCCTTTTAATTGGCGGCATACCTCCAAGCCATTCATCCCTGGTAGCATTAAGTCTAGAATCAATAGGTCGGGCAAACTTTTCCTCGCCTCTTGCAAGCCCAGCTCCCCTGACCCCACACAATGCACCTGATAACCTTCTTTGGTTAAATTATACTTGATCAACTCCTGAATATCTTCTTCGTCCTCAACAATAAGTATTGTCTTGTTTTGCATTGCGGGTGTTCCTGAAGAGTTTGGTGAAAAAATTATTCTAAAACATTTTTTGCATAAATTTTTTCTTTTAAATGATTTTTATACATAATGGGCATTATTCTAGGTGAATCGTCCGGGAATATAAGGAGGGCTGGGCGTGGCGAC
>JABIYR010000112.1 GCA_018702695.1 Nitrospina sp.
ATTCTGCATTTCCACATACCAGCGAGCCCACTGGAGCGGAAAGACCTTTTGACAAACAAAACATGATTGAGTCGGCTTGACGAGTTATTGAATCGACTTCAATATTTAAGGCTGTCGCAGCATTAAATATTCTTGCTCCATCGAGGTGAACTTTAAGACCTCTTTCTACTGCCAGGTTTCTTACGCTATCCATATAGTCGGAGGTGATGGGTGTGCCTTGGCAAAAATTATGCGTGTTCTCAAGGCATATCAACCGGGTCGTGGGGTTGTGAATGTCTGGCTGACGAATGCTCTGCTCTAAGTTTTTCAGGTCTATTGTTCCCTCAGCAGTATTAGCAAGTATTCTAGGGAAGACTCCCCCGAGAGCGGAAATACCCCCCACTTCGTGTAGGAAAATATGACTTTTGTCACCCAGTAATATTTCATCACCGCGTTGGCAATGGCTCAATACGCAGATGAGGTTTCCCATGGTTCCACTGGGCACAAATAAGGCGGACTCTTTTCCTGTTTTGCTGGCCGCCTTGGCCTCTAATTGTTTAAGGGTCGGGTCTTCTTCGAATACATCATCACCGACCACAGCGTTAGCCATTGCTTCACGCATGGCTTGGGTGGGTTGTGTGAGCGTGTCACTTCTTAAATCAATGGGTTTCATGACCCTCCTTATTTTTAATCTCGTTACTTTCCATGCGATTGCGCTTAACTCGATAATAGGCGATAGATATAAAAAAGGTGGGAATGACAAACCCGCTGAGTAATAGGTTGTTTATGTTATCGGGCGGGTAGTCTAAAGCCAATAAACCTTGGTACATCAATTGAATCAAATAGGCTAGAAGGCCACAGGCGATAAACAAATAACCGATTCGTTTGGAGCCTTTAGGCCCTGGAAAGATGAGGGAATAGGCAACAAAGTTCAAGCCTAGAAAGAGAATTCCACTCATGAACATCAGATAAATAATTTGGTTTTGGGCTTGCGTCAGCACGAGGTTTTCAGTTTTTAAAGGTTAAACGTGAATTTGTATTTTATAAGGTATCTCAGGAGATATAAACTTTAAATTGCATTCTTTAAAAGTGGAATAGTTTCAAAGTAAAGGATAGGTCGTCAGGTGATCGTATTTCCGGCAACACGCAAAACGAAAAGATCTCCCAATCCCTAATCAAAGACTATTTTCGATGAAATGAGAGAATCGAGGCAGGTTAGGAAAGCCGTTACCAGTTGTTGACTTTTAGCCAGTTCAATATAATGTTCAGGAGATTGATTCGGGTGTATGGCTTATCCTGTTGTATACCGATTACTAACTGGTGCCTGTTTTTTTATCAAAAACGAAAAGTCAGCATGGAACCCAAGTAGGTAATGTCGCGCCCTGGGGAAGCCTGCTTGAGAAATTCTCCAGCTCGAAAATAGACAAATATTCCTTTTAAATCTAGATGCGGGTTGAAGGTGTATTTCACCTCCAACTCCGGTTGAGCGCCGACATAACGCGCTCGGCTCGATTGGCCACTATGCAGTAATCCATTGCCAATGGAATAGATTCCATCATTCAGGCTATCCCGCCAAATAAATAAGGTGCTCGTAGTGAAAGACCAATGTTTGTCCAGCATCCATGTTGCACGAGGGTGCAAATCGCGTTGGTTGATGAGACCACTCGCGGCCAGCTGACTGATATGTTTTCCTTTAGGAAAAAAAGGGTTGAAAGAGTTCAGCTCTGAACCTGCAGGATCGTCATCACCGGAATAAACATCGGCGCGCAAACTCAAACGCAGCTTTCCCCAACCATTGAGTGGCAGGGTATAACCCGTGTCTGATGCCAGAGCGTAGGCATGAATATTTCCTTGACCGAAGGTGCCGAACTGGTATAAAAATTCAAAATTATAATCAATATTTTTAAATTTCCCCCATAAGCGAGTGCCGAGGGTTTGGCGCGTTTCTTCTTCTTGTCCTTGATCAAAAGTCGCGTCACGATCATGTAAACCGAGATAATACAAGTCCGTATTTAGAGAGAAGTTGACCGGTAACTTTCGCCGCACTCCATAAAGACCCCAAACTGATTTAGCCTTGCCAGAAATATTGTCGAAGGAGTTTCGGTTGAGTGTCACGGGGCGAGCACCGAATGCACGCACATCCCAGTGTGGGGTGCGGAATATTCCGGTCAGCGCATCGTGACTGAGGCGCATATTGGGTCGCTCGCGATAATTGAAAAAACGCCTGCTCCCAAAAACAATTTCCTGACGACCCGCCCGCAAAGTCACCGATTGACCCGCATTTTCCCATAACTTGAAATCGATGAAAGCTTGGTTCAGGTCGAGCCAGTCCTTGTCCACACTGCGAGGCCCGCCGTTGCGCCCCGATTCAATGCCGCTCATAAACTGACTGAAAATACGAAGGCGTTTGCCAAGATGAAGGTCCGCATGAGCTAAGTAACGCTGGAGGTAATAGCCATTCTGATCCTGAGTCCCCTTGCCCCAATTATTGTTATCAATGTATTCAAAATGCTGGCGGGTTTCTCCTCCCAGAGACATATAGACTGATGCGGATTGATTGAGAGGAATGTACTTTATTGGATCAAAAAAATCCGTACGTAGCTTGGGGTCATGCAGGAACTGATAATTTTCTTCGTACCGTGATGAATTGAATGACGGTCGCTCGGCGTTGGCCCAAGAGGGGAAGATGATGAAAGTCAGCAGAACCCCCCATATCAAACGTGACACAAGAGAAGGAACGAATGTCAATGCAGTTTCTTGCTTCACAATTAGACAATGCCTCATTGGGGTAACAGGTGGGTTGGTTTAATAATTGTTAAATCATATCACGATGGCTTTATGTTTGGGGTAGGGCCTTCATTAATAAAGCCATTTTTTAATGCATAGTGAATGAGATCCGTACTATTTTTAAGCCCCATTTTTTCTAGGATATTGGCGCGGTGAGTGCTGATGGTTGTGATACTGACCGAAAGCTCCTCAGCAATTTCTTTGGTTCTTTTTCCTGAAGCAATCAAGCAGAATACTTGGAACTCACGAGTGGAAAGCTGTTCATGCTGAAGTTTACTGGTATCGTTATGGAGTTCCTCAATCAGTTTTTCAGTGAGCGAGGGGCTGATAAACTTTCCTCCCGAAGCCACAGTGCGAATGGCTTGGCAAAGTTGATCGGGGGCGCTAGATTTAGTGAGATAGCCCGAAGCACCTGACTTGATCAAGCGTAACCCATAATGCTCCTCAGAAAATATGCTCAACATCAGAACGTTTAGTTTTGGGTACAGAGACTTCAACTGGATCATCACTTCCCAACCATTTTTTTTCGGCATTTCAATATCCAGCAGGACGACATCGACTTCTAGGTCTTTGATGCGTTCCAACACTTGGTTGCCATCCTCAGCTTCTCCAACTATCTCTATGTCAGAGTGTTGGGTTAAGGTATGGCGCAAGCCTTGACGCACCACAAAATGATCGTCGGCAATGAATACTCGGATTTTACTGCTTGATTGAGCCATGTTCGTCTAGTGGAATGGTCACCCGAACTTGGGTGCCTTCGTTTGAATTGCCGGTTATATCAAATTCACCGTTCAAAAAATAAACGCGCTCGCGAATTCCTAAAAGCCCGAGAGAACTTTCATTGTATATTTCATTGGGGGCAATGCCTATGCCATTGTCAAGTATCTCCAAAACCAATTGCTGTGCGTCCATTTGTAGGTCGATCTTCACCTGCTTGGCACCTGAATGACGAGAGATGTTTGTCATGGTTTCCTGAAAAATACGAAAAACCGTGATCTTAATATCCCGGTTCAGTTCCGTGTTGGAGGGAGGCCATTGCAACTGGCATTGAATACCAGTCCTTTTTTCAAACTCCGAGGTTTCCCAGCGCACGGCTTCACCCAAACCCAGCACATCCAGTATCTGAGGTCGCAATTCGGTGGCTATGCGTTGGACAGACTGGATTGTATTGTCGATCAATGTGTTCATTCCCCCTATGCGTTGTTGAGCAATATCGGGGACCGACTGTAAATCGTGACTCAAACAGCCCAATTCCATTTTCAATGCGGTGAGGGTTTGGCCCAGCTCATCATGAACCTCGCGGGCAATATGGGCTTTTTCTTCCTCGCGAACCGTTTGCAACTGATTGCTCAAACCTCGTAGCTGTTCCTTTGACTTGATCAATCGATCTTCGGTATTGACGCGCTCTTTAATTTCTATTTCTAGGTTATCGTTACTTTGGTGTAGAGCTAGAATAACGCGGTTGCGAAAATATTCGAAACGATATAAGGCCATTCCAATGATCAGAAAAATGATAAAACAACCGATCATCAAAATATATTGGGTGGCTTTGAAATATTGCAAGTCTATGGATATGAGCTCCATGAGACGCAACTTAATCTGATCCGCATTTTTTGTGAACTTGGAATACTCTTCATCATAGCGATGATCAATGGGGGACCCCGCTAAAGAAGTTTTTCGGTGCGACAATCGATGTTCGGCAATGGTGCGAAATTCTTTTAACTCTTGAATGACTTTATTTACGATGCCACGAACTTCAATATCTTTCAGAGGGATGATGGTCTGCTCTAAATTCCTTTCTCCTTCCAGCATGGCTTTCGCATTCATGCCAGCAATATCCAATGACTTTTTAACATCTTCAATGTTTTTGGTTTGGTCGCCTGCCAGAATTTCCTCGACCATCATATGCGCGACCGATACGTTGAGCTTGATTTCTGTGTCAGCGTTAATGAGAGGGGCGTAAACCGTGATCATTTCCAACCCTTTTTGAAAACTAAAACCTACTATTCCAATGACTAAAAATAAAAAGCAAAATAGAAAAATAGGAATCCAGCGAGGCATTATTCCCGATTTGCGGTCGGAATAGAATGGCAGATCAGCTTTGGCGGTAACGCCCGTCAATTCATTCATACTTGGCTAGGTAATAAGGGTGATTTTATGCAGAATAAGTCATAACTCTTCGCACTGCAATCGAATTTGGGTTCTATTTTCATCGTCAAACCAAGGGCCTGAGTATTAAGCGGAGAGCGATTCGGGGCCGGTTATCTAGCTTGATTCCCTGACCGAACTCCCCTCTATGAAATACAAGGCAACCGGCCAGAGGGTTTCAAAGGGATAGTATGGAGAAAGAAGTTGCGTGGGATCAAGATTCCTCATAGTGGCTTGTGGAGAACCCGAGTCAGGTTTTCCACAAGCCTCAAAGAGTGGGGCCATTATTTTAAGCAGACCACCTTATTTACACTCAGCTCTTTAGCCATACTGACTGCATCATTGATGACATCAAAATAATTCTTTTGTTCCACCCGGTCTAAAACCTTCACACTTTTAAGCACACTCATAATATGGTTTGGAGCACTACAGATCAGTACGTTTTTGTTATTTTTTTCCGCATTGGCGACCAAGTCTTCCAGCGCATACGCTCCAGAAAGATCAATCATGCTGACATCTTTTAAATTTATGATTAACGTGTCATGAGACTCTGCGGCGGCGTAAGTGTCTTCTAATTGTTTCACGGCTCCGAAGAACATGGGGCCGCGTGGACATAGAATTTTCACCTTTTGTTTCATGTCATCCTTTAATAAATCCTGCGCAACATCATCTTCAAGATAGGTGAGGTTAGATTTATAAGTTCGGCTCACTTCCAGAACAAACCGAAAGAATGCTAAAACGATGCCGACCGCCATGGCGATCAATAAATCTTCAACAATGGTTATGATCAAAACCGTCCAGAAGACAATCATATCTGTCAAAGGCAGGCGGTGCAGAACGGGCAAGATGCGATAATCTAAAATGTCGATGCCGACCTTAAACAAAATTGCCGCCAGACAGGCCATCGGAATCTGTTCAGCATACGGCCCTAAGCCTAAAACCAATGCTAAGAGCACAAGCCCATGAACGACGGAAGATAAAGGCGTTTTGCCTCCTGATTGAATATTTGCAACCGTTCGCATGGTTGCTGTTGCGGTGGTCAGCCCACCAACCAGACCTGCGGCGCAATTAGCCAAGCCTTGGCCAAACGATTCGCGGTCACTGCTGTGTTTTGTTCCTGTCATGTTATCGGCAACGATACATGTGAGCAAAGAATCAAACACGGCCAGACCCGCTAAACCTGCGGCAGGCCCCAGATAATCTCCAAACTTTGACCAGTCCGGCCAATACAGATCAGGAAAGCCTGTCGGAATGGTTCCGATGTATTCGATATCAAAACCATTCATATTGGCGATGGCGGTTCCGGTCAATAAGGCCAAAAGCGGGGCAGGGATGATTTCGGCCTTTGGAACCATTTTTACTATTCGCGGCCAAATGAATAAAATCGCCAAGGTCGGAACAGAGACCATGAGGGCCTGAGCCTTAAAATGCATGATGGCATTGGGAATATCATAGATACCTTCCATGACCGAATGAGGTGCCGGATAACCAAAAAATGAGTCAAACTCTAAAATCATTACTATGATGCCAATGCCGCACATGAAACCGGCAACCACCGAATAGGGCACAAAATAGATCAGCTTGGAAATGCCCATCAGAGAAATCCCTATAAGAATGACTCCGCTAAAAAATATAATGGCAAATGCCGCCGAGAGGTCAGGTTCCCCCGATGCCAAACGAAAACCAACCATGATCATTGCCAGCTGAGCCATTTTGGGGCCAGTGGGGCCACTCACACCGGTTTTACAGCCGCCAAACAGTCCACCAATGATACCGCCTGCAATCGCACCCCAAAGGCCTGTTATCGCTCCGAGACCGGAACCGACTCCAAAGGCAAGGGCTAAGGGCAATGCAATGATTGCGACCACCATCCCCGCGAGGATGTCTTGCCCGATATTGGTGTGCATGATTTTAATATTGTTCCAAGGGTTGATCTCTCGTAAAGAGGTTTTCAGAGTATCGGTAACAAACGAGAGGGTTTCACTCAGTTCACTTTTATTTTCTAGATTCGGCTCTTTCATAATGCGATGAGAAGCTCCCCTTAAAATTTTGCGACCCTAACTAGTAGGCATGCAACGGTGTCAAATGCTAAGAGTTCGATTCGAAAAAAACCGACCCTTCTAAATATAAGGGGGAAGTCTATCGTAAGTAGCGAGTTAAAAAAATACCGCGAGAATGGATTGTTGAGCCAATAAAATTGGAGTGGACAGATGAACTTATTCGACGCATTCGTAGGACTAGTCCTACTTGAGATCGGTGTTTAAGGAATCTGTAGGTTGTTAGTTCGTAGGGAGTGTTATCGAGGCTAATATATGAAAAGGTGTGGAAGAAAAATTCTTCCACACCTTTTGGGTGGTTTTAGAAAGGCTTGCAAAGCTCAACAAGAACCTGAGTGCTATCGCGGAAATTTGCGATAAGTATCTACTTGATATGACATTTATCGCAATCGGTTTCTGTGGAGACGGAAAAGGCATACTCACCATCATGACAGCTCCCGCAGAATTTTCCGGCTTGCATTGATTTCATGGTCATCTTTTGTTGTGCGGCACCAATTTTCTTTTTGAAAACTTTTGAATGACAATCATTGCAAGCGGTTCCGTAGTTCAGGTGGATGGCATGGCTAAACTGGACCGGAGCCTGATCACCCGTGCCACTATATATGATAGCGCCGGGCATCATTCTCGCCAAGCTACTGTTTGGAAAAAGGTATAGAGACAAGCAGAAAAGGCTTATTATTGCTGTGATAAAAAACAAGTGTTTCTTTTTCATTTTTGACCTCATAGTAAGATTATGCAGGTAGAGAAAAATTAATCAATGATAAGAGTTATTAACTCAATATGTCAAGTTTCAACCTAAGCTTGATAAATCGGCTGATCAATACATATAAGCAATACCCAGGTTGAACTGGTCGGTTGACGTGTTATCACCCAGCATAGTATGCGTATGATCGGCTTTCAGCGCGACCTCCGGGATAGGGCGATAGGTGACGCCATAGGTATAAACCGCATTACGATTTTTAGAGCGATCGGGTGCGGTTCCATCCATTTCGTCCTGCGTTCGTACTCTTTCAAACATGAAATGAGGGATGATATCGTGCATTGTTCTAATTTTTAATAACTGCGGGAGATGCACCCCTACCTGAACATTATAACCAAAATTATTAGCCGCAATTCCCGTTGAACAACCAGCAGATGTGGCACAAAACGTATTCATGGCGGCTGAGTCTTCAATGTTTGTGTTAACAATCGAAGCATTCATATCAAACCATCTCCAACGATATTTGATATCGGCTTCCAACAATGTCATATGCCCGCCTTCTTCGATCAGGTTGTGGGTGGTATCCCCATCAACCAACGAGAACCCCACTTGCAAGCCACGCATAAGCCGGGTGAGTTCGACACGCGCAAATACGCTAAAATCATCGGCAATACGATTGTTGACCTGAGCGCGTCCGCCACGAATGCCATTGCTACTGAAAGAATCTCCTGAACCGCCCGAGCCACCGGTTCCTGCACCATTTGCTGTGGAATCACTGGAGATAGATTGCAGGGAGTTCATGGCATAGACACGATAGATGACACCGTCCATGGGGCTACCATAAATTCCGAAACCACCAGCATTCCAAGTGGTTGGTATGAGGCGCGATTGAAGTAAGGGGCGTTCAACTGAGAAAAATAGGTTCGGTTCATGAAATTCATTGAGCAGACCTGTGGGTGCCAGCATGACGCCTGCGCGTATATTGAAACCGGGGGTTAGCAGAAAATCCAAGTGGCCGAACTCGAACTCAAGTTCTTGCGCCGCATGTTCAAAGTCGATTTCTGCATTAAGGTGAACCCAATCTGCCAATAATGCATGTATTCCCACGACAAAACGATGATTATCAATTTGAGTGGTTGCGGCTCCTGGGTTATGGTTGAAATGCATTTCACCGTAGCCATGAATACTGACCCGGTTATTGTCAGTGGTGCCAGCCCCCATTCCCATTCCCTTTAAATCATCGACTTCATCAGAAAGCAGGTCAATTTTTCTTTCCAGTTCCTCTGTGCTGGCAGAATAAGCCGGTGCGACGGCCAACAAAAGCAGTAGAACCACCAATATGGGTAACCCCAGTTTGTATTTCATGATACTTTCTCCTTGAATAATATCGAGCGATTCATACCCTTGAAGTGAGGGCGACCGCCGTAAACTCTATAGTTTTGATAATGGTTATCATTTGCATAAAAGTAGTTTTAATTAAAATTCATTAATTTGTCAAGTTTAAATTTATCTAACAGTTAAAATAATAGGGTTTTATTGTAAAAATTGGCGAGTGAACTCGGTACTGCTAAGAATGAAACAGAGCGTTAATCATTAAAAGAATGTCACGTTGTACCATTGAATAGGTAGGTTTTAGGTGGGACGGCTGGGAGTAAAATAAACTTTATGTTTGCAGAAGAGGGGGCATAAGCCCAGTGAGGTAGTCGTAGTTTGGTTTTAATATGCGATTTCTAAACTGCCTTTTCCGGGGAAAGAGCGTTCCCCTTCCCCGGAAAAGCGATTTAGAAATAAAACAATGCGTTGAAAGCCACTGTATCTTGAGTGTCCTGCGGGTTGGTATTTCGGTCAATAAATGGTGTTGCGCTTGAGTCGTCATGACGGTACTCAGCTCGAACAACCATATTGTTGTTGATTCTAACTTCTGGCGTGAACGTAAAAGAAGCCAGTTGTTGAACGGTTGAAGAACGAAACCCATCGGAGTCGTCGAAAAACTGGCCGCGTAGATTAAGAGAAAGCCAGTTGTTTACGTCATAGCGAGCGATGCCTGAAAACCCCCACCACTGTGCATCAAGACCCGCACCTCTGGCATTGTCTTCGGTACCGTAGACATAATTCAAATTTAACGACAGTTTATTGGTAACGCTGATATCTGCAACCACATCAAAGAAATGTCTGTAGTCATCTGAGTTATTGGCTTGATTGACTTGTTCTTCAGCACTGCCAAAATAGTTAAATAACAATGTGATATTGTCGCAGGCCATCCAAGAAACTTGACCGCCAAAACCTTTTGCGGCGTTGGTATCGGTTTGATTGTCCTGTCCATTTGAGATCATTCCTAACAGACCGACTGTATCACTCAATGCATACTGCATGCGAACGCCGGTATGCGTGAAAGGGCCGTAGTTGAAGAGAAAGGAGCGAGAGAAATTAGAATTCCATCCGTCATAACCATCCATGACTTCTGCACCGATATGGGTGGCAAACTTACCAAAGTCAATCAACAAGCCGTTGCCAATGGGGGCATTGTATTGAACGAATGCAATTTGCAAATCAAAATCATCATCGGAAACATCTGTTGTGCCAACGCTGGGGCCGCCGCCGGCTTTATTGGTTTGCGGGCCGCTGAAACCGTAGGTCATGTCTAAGCGAAACCCGACATCGCCTATATTGGCCGCATCTTTTTTCAGAACGATTTCTGCATTGTCAAACTTAAAAGAATTATCATCGAAATCATAAACACGGAGACGGTTGGATTTGTCAGAAGGTTGATCGAAATTATAGGAGTAGGAGGAGGATGCAAATCCATGCACCTCAATATCCTTGATTAATTCCAAAGCCGAATCTGCATGAGCTGAAGTTGTAAGCCCAAAGATAAGAGCAATACAAGCCAACCCCTTAAGGGAAATTCTACGCACTTTCCACCTCCTGTTAATGAAATCCAAAAAGCCTGTGTTATACGCAACAGGTGCATTTATGTATTTCAGATTAAATAATTTTAATGAATGAGAAATTTTCTCCCACTATGAATTAAAAGTCAAGGTTTTTGAAGGGGTTATGGTCATACTAGGTTATACCCGGTTTCACCGTGCTGACTTGTATCGAGCCCCATTTCTTCATCTTCATCATCCACCCGAAACCCTATTGTCTTGTCAATGAGGATGATAAGAAAGTAGGTGACAATGAAAGAATACGCTCCGGCGGCCCCAATGCCTAGCAACTGCACCCAAACCTGCTTGAAATTGCCAGCCAAAAACCCAGTTCCGCCTATCGTAACGAACAACCCGGTAGCCAATGCTCCCCAAGCTCCACCTATGGCGTGAATCCCAAACACATCGAGAGAGTCATCGTACCCCACCTTCATTTTCATCACGACGGCATAAAAGCAGATGATCCCGGCCAAAAAACCAATGACGATTGCCCAAAGCGGTTCTACAAACCCCGCCGCCGGGGTAATCGCGACCAAACCAGCTACGATTCCTGAAGCACCTCCCAAGGCACTGGCTTTACCACTTTTAATAAACTCAATCGCAAGCCAACCAAGAAGACCCGCTCCTGCGGCGATTTGAGTATTGGTGAATGCCAGAACAGCTAGCTCATCAGCGGCTAATGAACTGCCAGCGTTAAAGCCGAACCAGCCGAACCATAACAACCCGGCTCCCAATAGAGTGAGGGGTAAGCTATGAGGGATCATGAGTCTGCCAGGAAAGCCTCTGCGCGGTTTAAGAATGAGAGCGGCGGCTAAAGCGGCGGTTCCTGATGAGATATGAACCACAGTTCCTCCGGCAAAATCTAGGTCACCCATGTCACCCAACCAACCGCCGCCCCACACCCAATGGCAAAGTGGGTCATAAACCACGGTGGACCATAAGAAAATGAACACAATATAAGATTTAAACTTCACCCGCTCAGCCATTCCCCCACTGATGAGTGCGACGGCGATAATGGCAAACATCAGCTGAAACATACTGAACAGGTATTCCGGAATTGTGCCAGAAAGGGTCTTATAATCAATCCCCATGTAGAGAACTTTACTCAGGTCTCCGACAAAATGTCCGATATCGTTACCAAAGGCTAAAGAGTAGCCAAAAAGCACCCATTGAATAGTGATGACCCCGAGCGGTACAAAACTATGCATCAATGTACTGAGGACATTTTTACGTCGCACCATGCCGCCATAAAAAAGGGCGAGGCCAGGAAGCATGAGCATCACCAAGGCCGAAGAAACCAATACCCAAGCGGTATCTGAGTAGCTGATCTTGTTTACTTCTTCCGCTACTGCCGTCACAGGCCAGAGCATGAATAAAACAATCAGGGTGATCTTGCACGCTTGAGTGATGAATTTCATAAAACCTGATCTCCTGAATAGAATAGGGATGTGGGTGACTAACCTTCTTTCTATTAAGTTTTCAATTCTTATGCCAACTAGAGAAAATTAACTTTTGGAACGAGTGAATGTTAGTTAATCGTTTTAAAAACAAATATTTGTATGTAAATTGAGAGCCGTTAGGGTAAGATATAGGAGCAGGTTTTTTTAGAGTAGGTTGCTAGTCAAATGAGCAACGCCTACTATTTTTGCTATAAAATGCATCATAAAGTTAAGGTCTTTAATTATGAGATGAGTCACGACGCAAGCTTGGTTTCCGTCAATAATATGACTTTATAAGGAAAATCATTCCTGTCGTTTATCGAGAGTGTTTTCGGTGGATGGTCTGTAACTCTTTTTGTAATAACGTTTATATTGGTTTTATTCTGATCAGGTTGGGTTTGGCATATAAATTGCTAAATTTGATAAGAAAACATATAAGTCCCTGAATTTTAAAGTAATTATTTTTCTCGATCACAAGGGGCGGGAGAGCATTTTATGGCAGAAGATGAGGATATATTAGAAGAACTTGAGGCCGCAGAGGCAACGGGTGGCAAAAAGTCGATGGGCATGATCATTGGTATTCTGGTCGGGCTGTTGGTGTTAGGCGGTGGGGGTTATTACGCATACATCAACTTTTTTCAAGAAAAGCCCGCCGAAGAAAAGCCCGCTGAAGGCGAAGAGGCCAAAGAAGAAGCACCGGCTGAAGAAGACCCCAGCTTGGGTGTCATGTTTTCGCTGGACCCTTTTGTTGTTAATTTGGCTGGTAGTTCGGGCAAACGTTTTCTTAAAGCGACGATTTCCTTGGAACTGAGTACTCCTGAGGTACATGTCGAACTAAAAGAAAATATCCATAAAATTACAGATTCAATTTTAGTATTGTTGAGCAGTAAAGCTTTTGAGGACGTTTACTCCGTTCAAGGTAAGTTCAAACTCAAAGATGAGATCACAGCTCGTGTAAATCGATTTTTGGTGGTTGGGCATGTTAAAGATGCATATTTTACTGAGTTCATTATTCAGTGATACAATAATAAAAGCTATTCAAATAACGTGAGTCTGTTATGAGTGAGGTTCTATCACAGGGTGAAGTCGATGCCTTATTGAGAGGTGTCGGAGACGGTGAAATTGAGACCGAAATGGATGAAGCACCGGAGGAGGTTTCCGGTATTGTTACTTATGATCTCACCAGTCAGGAAAAAATCATTCGAGGGCGACTTCCGACTCTAGACATCATCAACCAGATGTTTTCTCGGTTGTTTCGAAACACGTTTTCTACTTTGATGCGAAGATCCGTGGATGTCAGCACGGTCTCTACCGATACGATCAAGTTCGGAGATTTTTTACGCTCTCTGCCCGTTCCTTCCAGTCTGCATATTTTTCGTATGGAACCTTTACGCGGTCATGGTTTGGTCGTCGTTGAAAGCAAGTTGGTTTTTGCGGTTGTGGATACTTTTTTTGGTGGGTCTGGAGATAAAGAAGCCAAGATCACAGGTCGAGATTTCAGTGCTATCGAAATCAGAATGACTAAGAGCGTTGTGTTGAGCGTTCTAGAAGACCTTGAAAAAGCTTGGCGACCTGTTCATACCGTAACCACAAACTTTGTACGCTCGGAGGTGAACCCACAGTTCGCGGCGATCGTTCCACCGACTGATATCGTGTTGGTTATTTTGTTCGAAATAGAAATGGAAAATATTTCAGGAACGCTGACTATCTGTCTTCCTTATGCGGCCATTGAGCCAGTAATCCCTAAGCTTAAAGCTCAGTTTCAGAGTGAAGAAATTGAAGTGGATCAAGTATGGGTGCGTCGTCTCAGGACAGAGCTGTTAAGCACCGAAGTAGAGCTGATTACGGAACTAGGGTCAACAGAAATAACACCTCAGGAACTCATGGAGTTCAAGGTGGGAGACACCATTACTCTAGGTAATGACGTGACCGATCCATTGGTCATGAAAGTTGAACAGAACCCCAAATTTAAAGGTTTTCCCGGTGTTTCACGGGGAAATAAAGCGATACAGATAACTGAAGTGATCGAAAGGGAAGGATAAGCTTATGGAAGATGAATCCGCAAAAGAGGATTTTGAAGCACTCGATGATATTGAGGATATTGATGCCGGGGATGATGCGGATGATGCCGGGGAAACCTCAGTTTCCAGCGGTGAAACCAAAAGCCTGGATCTCATTCTAGATATTCCCCTAACCGTTACCGTAGAGTTAGGTCGTAGTAAAATGCTGATCAATGACCTTTTGCAGTTAGGGCAGGGGTCAGTGATCGAGTTGACCAAACTAGTGGGCGAGCCCTTGGAAGTTTTGGTCAACCAAAAATTAGTTGCCCGAGGTGAGGTGGTGGTTGTTAATGAAAAGTTTGGTGTGAGGCTAACCGATATTGTTTCTCCCATGGAACGTGTACAGTCTCTCTCATAAAAGGAGCCATATTTAATGCGGCCAGTGTGACCTGTGCCGCAGACCCTCCACTTTAGCCCGTTAAAACGCCATTTTTAAAGAAGTTCCTTCCTGATACCCAAGTATTATTCAAAAAAATCGTGTTTATCTAGAATTTTATTCATTTAGGTATGAGCCTTGCAATTTAGAGTTTTAAATTAAAAACTCGTCGGTTTTTTGACGATATTTAAAATGAGCAAGGGTACTTAAAATGAAACAATCACTGAGAACGATATTTTTTCTAGGTTTATTCCTGTTATCTCTCACTAGCCTGGTTGCGGCTTCTGATAAATGGGGGTATCTCAACCTTTTAAAAAGTGTAACGACTAATAAGGTGGATGATGGACTGATCGTTCGCCTTGAGTTTGAGAAGCCAGTTGGTGAATATAAAGAACCGGTGTTTTTTGAAAAATCGGTTCAAATTGATTTTCCATTTGCATTTATTAAGCCTGCTAAAAAATACTTTCCTTCCGAAAGCTTATTACTGACAAAGGTCTTTGCCGCGCAATTCGATGCTGACACCTTAAGAGTTCGATTTCTTAAAAAAGATAAATCCAATGACCTGCAAGGCCGTTTTCATTTAGCCCAGCAGGGACGTTTTGTGATTGTTCGTGTTGACTCACACGCGCCTGCTTTGAAAGCAAAGCCTGCAATCGTTTCTGAGGTGCGTGCGCCTGCTAATAACGAGTTGATGACCGAAGACGAGTTGGCTGTGTTTTTGGCTCAAGCATCCGAAAAAATTCGCAATAAGAAAGACACCCAAACATTAAATAGCGATGCACCCGAAAAAGCATCTATCCCGGTTCCCACTAAGGAAAAAGAAAATATTGAACCATCACCCGCTATTAAGGTGACCCGTGCGGGCATGGGGGTCGAACCGATTGTGGAACAGATCAAAAAAGCTACCCAGAAAAAATCGACACCTGAAAAGAGTGTCGATGGCAAAAAATCCCCATCTGACTCCTTCACTCGCAAGAGCAATACGAGTTTTTCCTTGAAAGAGTCTCGTCCCACAGGAAAGCCCATTGAACTCATTCCTTCTAGTTTGAGAATGCTTTCAATGCTGGCTGTGGTGCTTGGAATCATGTTCTTGTTATTTTTTGGGTTTAAAAAATATGTGTTGAAGAACACGGTGTTCGGAGGTGGAGAGAAACTGGTGAATGTTCTGGGGAGTGGGTTTCTGGCTCCTAAAAAGAATATTGTTCTGGTTGAAGTTGCGGGTGAGGTGTTGGTATTGGGCATGTCACAAGACAATATTTCGATGCTCACTCATATCACCGATCCTGAACGAATTGAAGACATTAAGTCCAAAGGCGGTAAAGGGGGAAGCGGCTTGAATTGGAATGGAGGCAACTCGGCGCAGAAAGAAGCCGGAACAGCAAGCATGACGGGGCAGTTTTCAAACTATATGAAAAAGTTTTCTAATCCAGAGAAGAATAATAAAGATAAATCTGTCGCCGATATCACCGCGCAGATTAGACAGCAAATGGGAAGGTTTAAAAACGCAAGAGCATGAATAATAAACGAAACAGCCTGATCTTAATTCTCGTTGCCCTAGTAATATTTGTAGGGGGGATGGTTCTTCCCGCAGAAGCCATACCGCTTCCTTCCATTCAATTGGGAATGGAAGATATGGACGACCCCGGAAAAGTTTCCAGTGCTCTACAGATTCTGTTCATGCTCACGATCTTGACACTGGCTCCATCGATCTTGATCATGACCACCTCATTTGCCCGAATCATTATCGTATTATCTTTTCTGCGTCAGGCAATGGGAACGCAACAAACACCCCCAACGCAGATTTTAATTGGGCTGGGTCTTTTTCTAACTCTTTTTGTAATGGGCCCGACTTGGGGCGAGATCAACAAAAATGCATTGCAACCCTATTTGAATGAAGAGATATCCCAGATGGATGCTTTGAAACAAGCCGAAGCCCCTATCAAACGTTTTATGTTGAAACAAACACGAGAGAAAGACCTTTCGTTATTTGTGAATATGGCAGATGGACAGCGTCAAAGTGATGAGTCGGTAGAGATTCAATCCTTAATCCCGGCATTCATCATTAGTGAGTTGAAGACGGCATTCCAAATCGGATTTTTAATTTATATTCCCTTTTTGATTCTCGACATGGTTGTGGCCAGCATACTTTTATCCATGGGTATGATGATGCTTCCTCCTGTTTTAATTTCTCTCCCCTTTAAGCTCATGCTGTTCGTGATGGTGGATGGCTGGTATCTAACTGTGGGTTCACTGATCAGAAGTTTTGGAGGTTAACGGTTCATGACACAAGCATTTATCATTGATTTTGCTGTAGAGAGCATCAAGACCACTCTACTCTTATCTGCGCCCATGTTGGGGTTTGGGTTGGTGACAGGGCTGGCGATATCCATTTTTCAAGCCGTGACCTCGATTCAAGAGCTGACGTTGACCTTCATTCCAAAAATTCTGGCGGTATTTCTATCTGTTCTACTATTTTTCCCTTGGTTGATGCAATTGATGCTCAACTTTACCTCCAAAGTGCTTATTAATTTTCCTGAGTATATTCAGTAATGGATATTTTCAATCTCAACTATGCTGAGTTTGAAAGATTTCTTTTTATCTTCTTTAGAGTGGGAGCGCTGATACTTTTTGTCCCGGTTTTGGGGAGTAAGCAGATTCCCATGACTATGAAGGTGGGGTTCATTCTATTTATAGCGATTGTGATTTTTCCGTTGGTTCAAAACCAGCCCCTACCAGAGCCACAAAGTATTTTTGAACTGGCAATCTATCTCACGGCTGATGTGACCATTGGGCTTGGCATTGCCTTCATCGCTCGCCTCATTTTTGGTGCTGTGCAAGTTGCTGGAACCGTTGTGGATTTTCAAATGGGGTTTGGGGTGGTGAATGTCATTGACCCGCAAACGGATACACAGGTTTCTGTCACGGCCCAGTTTCATAATATTCTGGCGATATTGGTGTTTTTGGCCATCGACGCGCATCATTTTATTATCCAAGCGATTGTGGACAGTTTTTTTATTATCAATCCAGCAGAGGTTAGCTTTTCCGGAATCACTCCAGAGTATATGCTTCATCTTTTTTCAGGAACTTTTACGACGGCCGTTAAAATTGCGGCTCCCATCATGGCGATTCTTTTCTTTCTCAGCGTTGGGCTGGGTTTGGTAGCCAGAACGGTTCCGCAAATGAATGTGTTTATCGTGGGTTTTCCTCTACAAATAGGGGTTGGGCTTGTGATGGTAGGCTTGTCCATGCCTTTTTTTAATATTCTCATTCAGCAAGCCATGCTTGAGCTTCCCTCTAAGTTCATGGGTTTTCTGCGCCTCTTATAATACTGCGTTATGGCTGAAGATAATAAAGACCAAAAAACCGAAGACCCCTCCTCCAAGCGAATCAGCGATTCGCAAGAAAAGGGTAATTTTGCTCACAGTCGAGAGATCAACTCTTCGTTCATTCTTCTCGCGGCTCTCACTGGTTTTATGAGTTTGGGGGAGCAAAGCGCCCGTGACGTTATGAGCGCGTGGACCACCTCGATCGTGGAAGCTGGGACCCTGCAACTCACGTCGGAAGAATTATTTAAAGTCATTGTCACATCGATGAAAGATTTTTTAAAAATCATCGGTCCTTTCCTATTTTTGATCATGCTGGGTGGAATCGGTTCTAATATTGTTCAGATTGGTGGTTTGCGCTTTTCCACTCATCCATTGATCCCTAAATTTAACAAGCTGAACCCTCTGACTGGGTTTGGCAGAATTTTTTCTAAAAATACTTTGATGGAGTTATTTAAATCTCTGTTTAAAGTCGGCATCATATCGGTGGTTTCTTATTACACGATTAAGTCGCATTGGACTGAAATTCCCGGTTTGATGGGGTTTGGAGTGGGGCAGAGTCTTTCATTTATGGGGCAGGTTGCATTGGAAATCATTTTCTATGTTTTATTGATTATGATCTTCCTTTCTCTGATAGATTTTGCCTTCCAGCGTTTCACTTACCATGAAAACCTGCGCATGACCAAACAGGAAGTCAAAGAAGAAAGAAAAGAAACGGACGGTAACCCGCAGATCAAACAACGTATTCGCACCGTACAAATGGAGATGGCGCGAAAACGTATGATGTCAGCGGTTCCCGATGCCGATGTCATCGTTACCAACCCTACCCATATTTCTATTGCCATTAAATACGACCCTAACAATTCTTCAGCTCCTTTGGTTGTCGCCAAAGGGGTTGGGCCGATCGCCATGCGTATTCGAGAAATTGCCAAGGAAAATGGCGTACCTCTGGTAGAGGACAAACCGCTTGCACGCGCGCTCAATAAAACGGTGGAAGTGGGGCAATTGATTCCATCCAGCCTCTATAAAGCTGTGGCTGAGATATTGGCTTATGTTTATAAGCTCAAACATCACTCTTAGGCATGAACATTGCAATTATCAATAAATCAAGGGCGAGACGATTTAACTCTCCCGAGATTGAAATCGATTGATTAGGATTAAGGCTTTTGTTTGAAAGTGTTTACGGTAGTTGCCCTGAGTGAGGGTGGTGTCAAAACTTTGAAGGTTGAATGAGGGAATCATGGCGCAAGCGAGCAAATTAAAACTTTTAACAGAAAGACCGCAAGAAATATTGGTTGCGGTGGGCATCGTCACGGTTATTGGGGTGATGGTGATGCCGATCCCCACAGTGGTACTCGACCTGCTGCTTTCTTTCAGTCTAACATTTTCATTGATTGTGCTCATGGTGGCGGTCTTTATGATTTCTCCGCTTGAGTTTTCTGTTTTCCCTTCTTTGCTTCTCATCATCACCTTGTTAAGGCTCTCTATGAACATTGCCTCGACGCGAATCATTCTTTTGAATGGCGATCAGGGTGCTTCTGCCGCAGGGCAGGTGATTCAATCATTTGGATCGTTTGTGGTGGGAGGAAATTATGTAGTGGGAACCGTCGTCTTTGTGATTCTGGTTATGGTCAACTTTATCGTTATCACCAAAGGTTCCGTGCGAACTTCGGAAGTGGCGGCTCGTTTTACGTTGGATGCCATTCCCGGTAAGCAGATGAGTATCGATGCTGACTTGAATGCTGGCCTGATTAATGAGCAAGACGCTCGCACCCGCAGAAGCAATCTCGAACGGGAAGCCGATTTTTATGGATCAATGGATGGTGCCATTCGTTTTGTACGCGGTGATGCGATAGCCGGAATTCTCATTACTCTGGTAAATATTCTCGGTGGTTTTGCGATTGGGGTTTTTCAGCAAGGCATGGAAGCAGGTGAGGCGGCGCAAATTTATACCCTGTTGACCATTGGAGATGGTTTGGTTTCGCAATTACCTGCTTTGGTGGTTTCTACTGCCGCTGGTTTGGTTGTGACCCGATCGGTCTCGGACAAAAACTTGCCGGGTGAATTGATCAAACAGTTATTAGACCAGCCTTTTGCTTTTGTCATCGCATCGGCCATCTTGTTTTTCTTTGGCTTGATTCCAGGGCTTCCACATTTCCCATTCCTGTTAATGGCTTTGATAGCCGGAGTCATAGCGTTTTACAAGCTAGAAGATAATAAGAAAGTCGCGAAGTTAAAACTGCGTAAAAAAGAAGATGATTCGAAAGTGGCATTGCCTGAAAAAGTCGAGTCCATCCTGCCTCTTGATATCATGGAGTTAGAAGTTGGTTATGAACTGATTCCACTCGTTGATGCAGATCGTAATGGAGAACTTTTAGAGCGCATAAAATCTATTCGTCGGCAGTTTGCTCTGGAAATGGGCTTCATCGTTCCACCTCTGCATATTAGAGATAACCTGCAATTAAAATCGAATGAATATGCAGTGCTTATAAAAGGGGTTGATGTCGCACGTGGTTCTATCATGATGGGGCGAATCCTTGCGATGAACCCAGGAACGACAGATCGAGAAATTGAAGGAATCAAAACCACTGAGCCGACCTTTGGGTTGCCTGCTGTCTGGATCCCAAGCAACAAGAAACAAGAAGCTCAGGTAGCGGGTTATACAGTGGTCGATTCGGCAACGGTTGTCACCACTCATATCAAGGAAACCATCAAACGGCATGCACATGAGCTGATGGGGCGTCAAGAGGCGCAGGCACTTCTAGATAAATTCAAGGAAACCAACCCGAAAGTGGTTGAAGAGCTCATCCCAGGTTTGTTGAGCTTGGGCAAGGTACAAAGAGTCTTCCAAAACCTGCTTAAAGAACAAATTTCCATTCGTGACCTCAGAACCATTCTGGAAAAACTTTCTGACTATGCTTCACTGACACAAGACCCTGATGTGTTAACAGAATACGTTCGTCAAGGGCTGGCTCGACCTATTACCAAACAATATCAATCTACAGATGGAACTCTTTCAGTCATGACTCTGGATCGGGGCATTGAAGATATTATCGAAGGCTCCATTCAAAGATCAGAGTCGGGGGCCTATTTAGCACTGGAGCCCAATGTGGCAGAACGATTTTTGGGTCGTCTCAAGGAAATGATTGAAAAAATTACTCCGACCATTGATACGTCTCCGGTCCTGTTGGCATCTCCGGGGTTGAGGATGCATATTCGGAAATTTACAGAACGTTTTATACCTGACTTGATCATCATATCGCACAGCGAAGTGGCACCTTCTGTGCAAGTAAAAACTTTGGGGATTGTGAATATAAATGCGAATTAAAAAAATTACGGCGAGTAATTATTCTATCGCCTTACAGCTAGTAAAAGAAGAGCTGGGGGAAGATGCGCTGATATTGAGCACCCGTTCTATTAAACCGCTTAATGCGGGAGGAATGGAAGCGACTCAGGTGGAGATCACCGCCGCCGTTGAGTTCGACTCGCCAAAAACTGAGCCAGAAGTCCCCGTGACGAGTGAGGTTGAAAATGCAGAATTGCCAGAAAAAGAGGATGCAGATTTAAAATCTCTCATTTTCAGTCTGCTAAGTCGCACCGATCAAGCTCAGTCTATGGGGCTTAAGCCACATCAGTTCAAGGCCTATTCACATCTGGTTGAAAATGGTTTGGATAAAAAACTGGCATCAAAAATTTTGCAAAAAGCGTTAGAGCAAAATGCAGTCTCGATGGGTGATTCCGACCAACAACCTGAAAGAGTTATGAATTTGATGGAAAAGGTTCTTCCATGCAAGGGTGAGATTGACCTCAGTCAATACGGCCCCAAAATTGTTGCATTTGTTGGCCCTACAGGGGTGGGTAAGACCACCACCGTGGCCAAAATTGCCGCCGAATACACCCTTCGTAGAAATAAAAAAGTAGTCATGGTTTCTCTGGATACGTATCGCTTAGGAGCGGTGGATCAATTGCAGATATACGGGGATATCATGGAGGTTCCTGTCGAAGTGGCACGAGGAAAAGCCGACCTGTGTCAAATCGTCCAGAAACATAAAGATAAAGACCTCATTCTAATTGATACGACAGGGCGGTCACATCAAGACAAAGACTACTCCAGACAGTTGAAAGAAGTCTTTGATACGGTGGGAGGGGTGGAAACGCATTTGGTTTTAAGTGTTACGGCGCAGGAGCAATTATTTTCGGCAACCTACAACCAGTTTTCTTCAATGGGGTTGGATCGCGTTTTATTTACTAAACTGGATGAAGGCTTGATTTTTGGGTCTTTATTCAATTTTACAGTGCGCAATCGTTTGCCAATTTCCTATTTGACATCAGGGCAACAGGTTCCTGAAGACTTGGAAGTGGCTAGGCCCGAACGGGTAATAAGTTTGATTTTTAACTGATTTCAAGATAAATTAAAGGATTAAGGAATGTTTCAGGATAATCAGGCAAGTACTTTAAAAAGAATGGCATATGGGAAGATGAGCGAATCGAACTTGAGGGTCTTGGCAGTCAGTAGTGGTAAAGGCGGCGTTGGTAAAACCAACTTTGTTGCCAACCTGGCTTATGCCTTGTCTAAAAGAGGAAAAAAAGTGCTTGTTGTCGATGCCGATCTGGGATTGAACAATATTGACATCCTTTTAGGGCTGACTCCACAGAAACATATTGGACATGTGCTGGCGGGAGAATGCAGTATCGAAGACATCATTCTTCGTGGCCCGGCTGATATCCATGTTTTGCCCGCTGGCGATGGCTTGCAAGAGTTGACGCAATTACAATCCGAAAAGAAAATGCTTCTCATGGATGAGTTGGACCGTGTCAGTCACGGGTATGACTTCCTGATTTTTGATACGGGTGCTGGCATTTCCACCAATGTCACTTATTTTTGTAGCGCCGCTCACGAGACGTTACTCATTGCCACCACAGAGCCTACTTCATTGACAGATGTTTATGCGTTGATTAAAACTCTGCATAATAAACACGCTCAAAAGAATTTTAGAATGATTATCAACTCAGTCAGCTCAGAGCGGGAAGCGCAGGGCGTTTACCGGAATTTGACGGCTGTTACAGATAGGTTTCTTGCTGGTGTCTCCATCGAATACTTGGGTTATATACTGCAAGACCCCAATGTACCCAAGGCGGTGCGACAACAAAAAGCCTTTTTAGAGTTATATCCTTTTTCAAAGTTCAGCGTATGCATTAACGACTTGGCGGAGAAGATCTCTAAAGAGAAACCCAGCTCCTTATCTTGTGAAGGGGCTCAACCTTATTTCTGGCGGAGTGCATTTCCGGTGCAATGAACCCACTTAATATTCAAAAGATGGCTGCCGCTTTTGGTTTGATCGCATTTGGTGTTTTAGCGGTTGGTAGTGTTCTTATGGGCAGTCGAATGTTAACAGGAATGATTCGAGGCGGTTTGGCGGCATTGGTTTTTGGCGGTCTGGTTTGGGGATTTGGGAGTGCATTTTTGCAGGTGGATGAGGATGATGAGGTTCAGGACATGGCAGAAGATGGCAATGACCCGGATAAGGGAGCAAAGTTGGATGAAACTGCATAACGAAAGAAACGGTTAAATGGCAAACAAACAAGAAGCACTTCAGGAAATTGAAATTTCCGTAGAAAACCGGGAGGCTGTGATTAAGGAGTACGCTCCGATGGTCAAGTATGTCGCCAACCGAATTGCCATGCGCTTGCCCCCTCATATTGAGGTGGATGATCTAATGAGCGTTGGGGTTTTGGGTTTGATCGACGCGATCGATAAGTATGACTCTTCGCGAGGGGCCAAATTTAAAACCTATGCAGAGTTCAGGGTACGTGGAGCGATTCTTGATGAGTTGCGTTCTATGGACTGGGTTCCGCGATCGGTGCGGCAAAAAGCTTCTGCCATGGATGGCGTGATACAGAAACTACAAAACAAACTCGGGCGACCTCCTGAAGACGAAGAAATTGCCGAAAGCATGGGAATCAATTTGGATGAACTGTTTACCATGTTAAACGAAACCAAGAGCATGCCCATACTCAGTTTGGAAGATTTAGGCATTGCCAAGGAGTCGGGTGAACAGCAAAGCCTTCTTGACTGTCTGGCAGGGAAGGGCGATGCCGACCCGCAAACTCAACTCAGACTGAATGAGCTAAAGGGAATCATTGCCAAGGCGATTGATACATTGCCTGAAAAAGAACGCTTGATGATTTCTTTATATTATTATGAAGAACTTACAATGAAAGAAATCGGGGAAGTATTGGGCATCACCGAATCCCGTGTTTCACAAATTCACTCCAAAGCGGTATTCAGACTGCGTAATAAATTAAAATCGATAATAGCCGAAGAAATGTAGTCGGGCTGTCACCGATTCTATCCTGCAAAAAATAAGGCCTACCTCTTAAATGGTAAAGGGGGATGGGTCTCTGCTGAAATTAAAAAAAACTCTTAATTTAAATAATAGCATCGCAATGCAGTGTGCAAAGAGTCGCCAAGCCTAGGTATAGACTTTTTTCCCAGCTTCTTCGGGAGGGCGTGTTTTCCAGCGACGGTGGCCACACATCCAAGGGGAAGGGTTTTCTCGTATGACATTTTCGATGAAGAGCTGACACTGTTGCGTCCACTCAAGAATATCATTTTTTTTATTGTCGGATTTTTCAAACAGGATTTCAGGCCCGTACTCAATGCGATAGGTTCCTTTGTCAGTTGGATGGCAGAAAAGAGGAAGAATGGGGGTCTGAGTACGGTGGCTCAATAAGGCAAGGGACCGGGGTGTGGCGGCTTTTTTACCAAAAAAATCGACAAAGACTGCACCTTTGGCGGTGTTTTGATCCATCATCACCGCGACACTGCCATTATTTTTAATTTCCCTGACAATTTTTAAAGGCGACTCATCTCGATAAAGAATCTTGTTTCCTGAAAGGCTGCGAAAATTTTTTGTGGCGATATCGAGATAAGGGTTGTCGAGTTTTCTTACTATAGAAGAAAGCGGACAAATTCCCAAATAGCCGTGTAGCAAACCCATGATTTCCCAATTCCCATAATGCGCGGTCAGAAAAAATATGCCCTTATTTTTTTTCAGACATTGGCGCAATAAGTCTAATCCCGTTGGTTCTCCTTCAATGAGACTTCGAACTCGATTCTCCGTGTCGCGGGTGACCCAGAGGCATTGCAAGGTTGATACAGCCAGATTTTGGTAAGATTTTTGAATGATTTCGTTTTTATCGTCCTGAGATTTAGAGTCGGCAAAAATAATATTGAGATTGGTGATTGCAGAGCGTTTACGTTTTCCCGAAAAATGAAAAACCAGACGGCCCAACCCTCTTCCCATTTTCACGACAGTTTGCTGGGGCAGAGGTTGCACTAGAAAAAGCAGGATCTTGAAAAGAATATATTCTAGGAGATGCCGAGTCGGTTTCAAGGTTTTGATTTCATGCAAAGGTTATTGTTCGGCAATGGCTTGTGCAATGGCGTAATGTTTATCATGCGAAATTGAGATGTGAATGCATTTTAGGTTTAATTTCTCAAATAATTTTTTGCCCTGCCCATTCATGACGACAAGGGGTTTACCTGAATCCTGATTCACCACTTCAATGTCTTTCAGCCCAACCTCCTTGCTGATGCCGGTTCCCAAACTCTTGGACACAGCTTCTTTAACGGCAAACCGGGCTGCGAAATGTTTTACCGGGTCGGCCTGAGACTGGCAGTACCTTATTTCGTTATCAGTGAATACCTTTTCCTCAAAACGAGGGGAAAATTTGGTTAAGGAATTTTGAATGCGTTTGATTTCAATGATGTCAACGCCGGTCCCATAAATCATCCACGTACCTCAGAACTCGCTAAGGGGGTCAAATTGTGCAAGGATTTTTTAATTTCAGAAAATAAAATAGCACCTTGTCGGACAATACGAACGGGTGTTTCAACCGCATCGATTAGGGTGGAAGGTTCTCCCCCAAGACACGCACCTCCATCCAATATCAAGTCTACCTTATTTCCGAAAGAGTGTTGAACTTGTATTGCTGTAACAGGTGGCGGTTCTCCTGAGAGATTTGCGCTGGGGGCTGTGATGGGTTGCCCCAGAGCCGAAATTAAATTGACGGCTATCGAATTTCCGGGGTGCCGAATGGCTATTTTTTTTGACCCTGCCAATATGTTCTTGGGAATGATGGAGCGGGGTTCAAAAAGAAGGGTTAATGGGCCGGGCCAAAAATGTTGCATTAAAGCGGAGTGAGCCGGATTGATTTCTTTCACCAGTAATTTCAGTTGTACTTTTGAATTGATTAAAAGGATCAGTGGTTTGTTGCTTTCGCGTTTTTTTAATTCAAAGAGCCGATTGACAGCTTCTGCGTTAAAAGGGTCTACCCCCAATGCATAAAACGTGTCCGTCGGAAACGCGATCACCCCTCCTGCGCATAGAACTTTCCGTACCTTTGCTAAAACAGCATCGGTGTTGGAGTTAACCTTTAAAATTTGCGACATGGCGGGTATTTAGTTTTTTGCTTTTTTGCGCAACGGCCTTGGCTTGATCTTTTTTGTATTTTACAAGTTGGCTTGAAAGTTTGTCATCCGACAATGCTAGGATTTGAACTGCTAAAATACCGGCATTTTTCGCACCGGGTTTGCCAATGCTCACCGTTGCAACGGGTACGCCTCCCGGCATCTGAGCGGTTGATAAAAGTGAGTCAAGCCCATTGAGAGATGTGGAATCGATAGGGACACCTATCACAGGAAGATGTGTTTCAGATGCAATCACTCCGGCAAGGTGGGCCGCGGCCCCTGCGCCTGCGATCAGCACTTTAATACCTCGGCGTTTTGCTCCTTGAACATATTTTTTGGTTCGTTCAGGGGATCGGTGAGCCGAGGAGACGAGAATTTCATGGGGAACATTAAAGTGCTCGAATACCTTGCTCGTTTCTTCCATAATAGTGAAGTCTGAGTCACTTCCCATTAAAATGCCAACTAAAGGTTTACTCAAGATAAACACCTCGAAGTTTCAGGAATAGTTTTGAATTTAGGGACAACTTTTATAACAATTTTTTAATGCAGGATCAAGCTTAAGAGCCTATCGTTAAACATCTTCACAAACCGTTCGAAAACCTAAAAAGGAAGTGCAATAACTCCGTAGAAAAGATATTCGACGCCATGCCGCGATATGTTTATAGTGAGTGATGAAACTCCCGCCCCGAGCTATTTTATATTCTAGGTCATAAGCGGAGCCGCTGGAACCTTTTTTATCGTTAGTGTCCTGCATCCACTCAAAAACGTTGCCAAATAGATCCTGAATACCCCCTAATAATTCATTCTCATAAAAATGATCGACGGGTAAGGTGTCTAATATCCCAGTTTCTTCAATATTACAGAACTCAACTATTCGATCCTGATCCCAGAGAAACTGGTCGGGAGAAATTTTCCCAAAATCGCTGGCTACATATTCCCATTCTTTTTCGCTAGGCAAACGAATGCTCTGCCCTGTCATTTGGCTTTTCCATTGGCAATAGGCTTGCGCATCGTTCCAGGTGACCTGCGTTACCGGGTGATTATGCTTTCCGTATAAAGAGTCGGGTTGACCATCAGGGCAAAGCCAGAAGGCATCTTTAATAGGCCCCAAACTGGGGTTACAAAAAGAAGTTCGGTTGGCACGCGTCCCTTGAAAAATTAGTTCGCCACTTTGATAAACGATAGCATCGATCAATGTTTCTGCCTCTGTTTTATATTGGGTCTCATTCACAAAACGAAAAAACTCAATATTGGTGACGGGGTATTTTTTGATCAGAAAAGGTTTTTCGACCTGGACCTGTTGGTGCGGGGCAGAGTCTTTAGATTGGGGGTGTCCCATCAAGAAACCCCCTTTGGGGACATGCACCCACTCATCCCACTGCTCGCTGAATTGGTAAAGATAATCCATGATATGTGGGCTTTGTTCGCTCGGCGTGCCCAACCCCAAACGGTGACGGATGGCTAAGGGCCACTCGGCCTTGGCGAGAGCATCGTCGTACTCCAATGGCTTGCTACCGTCATCATCGGCGACCACCTCAATCTGACCTTTTTCTTTTTCAGTGTGAAACGCGTCAGAAAGTTCTTCAAACGCTTTGCCCAAGCTGGTTAGCTTGTTTTCATAATGAGAAAGGTTTTCCATCAACTCTGCTTTTCGGGATTCATCCTCTTTGTTCATCGACTGTTTGACTTCAGCCAGTTCTTTTACGAATTTTTGATATTCTTCTACGCGGTTCTTAAGGTCGCCTTCCATCGAGTCTACGACAGACTCTCTATGTTTGAGCCTTTCCTGAAGTTCTCTTTCTGCAACCCGGGTATCTTCAGTGATCGATTTTTCTTTTTCCTTCAGACTTGTTGTTAAGCGAACGGCCTCGTCTTCCATAGAACCGATTCGGGTTTTGAAAGCTTCATATTCGCTGTTCTGCGTGTTTTGAATGTCGGTGTAAATGGTATTGAAATCAGCGAGAAATTTTACGACTTCATCTTTGTGTTGGGAGACTTCGGCTTTGATAGTTTGGATTTCCTGAAGTTCTTGCATCACTTCAGATTCAATTTGAGTTGATTTCTCTAAGGTCTGTTTTTCTTCATCGAGGAGTTGTTGCTGATGGGCGATAATACCCTGTTCATCCTGATCTAGCTTTTCCTCTTTGGCATCGAGGGCCATGTCTTTTTCAATTTGTTCCACCTCGAGAGAGTTTTTAAACTCTTCAAACTCATCATTCATGCGCTTAAGTTCCTGCGTTTCTCTTTCCAATAAATGTTTTTCCTTACTACGCTGTCGTTTTTGTTCGCTTAGCAGGGCCTTGGTTTGCTCCGTGACTTTTTGAGATTCCTTGGAATGCTCAGTTTCAAGTTCCTTAATTTTAGTCTGAATTTCTTCATCGATCTTGGGGCGCGACTCTTCCATTTCCTGCAATAACTTCTTCTTCCTTTTCAGGAGGTTGGCTTGGGTTTTTGCGGCGGTTTTAATCTGGTCTACGGCGAACTTGCCGCCATCAATGCCGCTCAGCTCTTTCAGGAGACTCGCCTTTTCAACCGCACTTTCTTTTTCATGTTTATTGAGGAGTTTCTGTTTTTTTGTGAGCTCTCTTTCTAGCTTATCCAGCTCTGCCTGCCGCTTTTTAGTGTGTTCGTCAGCTTTTTTTTGCGCTTCAAGGGCCAACCCTTGCTCGCGAATTCTTAGTAACTCATTTTCACGGCCCAAACGTTCTTCATCTTCATCAAATTCTTCAATCCGACGAATATGATATTCTGACTTTCTTTGGAATTCTCGCTCCAGCTCTTCTTTTTTCTTTTCATACTCTTTTTTTAACCTGAGCTTAAAGTTTTTCTTTTCTGTTTCGAGTGATTTTGAGAGCTTAAGAAGTTGCTGGTTTTTTTTGGATTGTTGCAGAGTCGCTTTTTTGATTTGTAATTGTTTGGTCTGAGTGGACTTATAGTTCTTTTCTTTGAGCTTTTGAAGATTTTGCTCTTCGGCAAACATCTTTTCCATCAACTCTGTCATTTCATCAAACTTGGCTCTGAAAATTTCATCTCGTCTTGAAAAATCTGTGTCAAACTTGGACCGCGATGTTTCATGTTCTGCTAGCCGTTGACTCCTCTCGCTTCTCAATCCCTCCAGTTCGACACGGGCTTCTTCTAAATCCTTGTGCAGGCGCGCTGTTTCTTTTTCAATTTGTTCCTTAGACTTTTCGTTATGCTTTAGTTCTTCTTCGCGTAAATTTTGTAGGCGTATGCGAAACTGGGCATTTTCTTGTTCGAGTTGAATCTTGCTTTCTTCCAGCTCCTTCTCTTTATCAAGAATCTCTCGCATTTGTGCATTGGTTTGCTCTTCGCGTTGTTTTAACCGCTCTAGTTGTTGCTCGAACTCTTGTTTAAGTTCTTCCGGTAGGTTAAATGTGACCTCCGACTCTTTGAATTTCTTTGCTTTTGCAGGGGCTATATCGGATGTCGTGAGGGGTTCTTGTTTTTCTACCACTTGGATGAAGGCATAGTCGGGGCCTACGATTATTTCTGCTGGATTGCCTTGTCGGGAAATGCAGTCAAACAACTCACGGTTGAGTTTCTCTCTTAGCACGTTCAGCCAGTCTAAGCGTTGCTCTTGATTTTGAGGCATTGAAACTTCAGCTTTCTCAAGAGCCTTCAGTATTTCAAGGGGGTCAATAGATTTCTTGTTGTCGGGTTTTTGCCCAGGCGTATAAAAAGCCTGAATGCTGTGAAATAAAGCCACCGCTTCCCGGTCCCCAGACTGCGAATAATGATCCGCAAGGTATTGAATATTTTTTAGGCTGAAATTTTCCATGATTATCGTGGGTCTAATGCGCTGGACTTTGAAGTCTTTACCTGTTGAACGGTGAAATTAGGAAAAACCTTACCTCCATCATTATATCAAAGGAGAAGATGGGGTTAAAGGTATGTCAATGGGTGTTTTTCCATCTTCCGTGTTTGATTTCCGGGATGAGCATGAGTGTTGCTACCACCATCATGGCGCAAGAAAGGATACCGATATTTTGCGCTCCAATCACTCCCACCGCCCAATAACCAATAAGAGGTCCCAAAGTTCCCCGAATTCCAGTTAAACTGACATGCACCGACATATAGGCCCCTGTTTTTCCGGGTGGGGCATATTTGGTGACCCATAGGTTCCAGGCAATACTGCCTCCCGCAAAGGCGATTCCTATTAATGCTGAGCCGGCACCGATCACCCAAGGGTTGGAACTGATAAAAAATAGCAAGATCCCTGCTCCGAAGGATAGGTTCAGAATCATTCGTAGTACTACGAAATTCATTTTATCAAATAGTCTGGCCCAGAATGGAATCAATAACATTCGCAGTGTTTCGGGGATGACCGTGATAATCATGGCGACAAAGATTGCCGATCCTTCAATACCCCATTGCGGTGCAGTGAGATAATCCACTCGCAACGGCAACGTCCATAAGTTAGCAAAGCCCATAATGAGCCAAGTTAATAATACATAACCAAAAGAGCGGTCCTGCAATGCATATTTCATGTTCCCGAAAGGGTGTGCATGGGGGCTGTTATCTAATTTTTTGGACGGCATGCAATAGATCGCCATGGCTTTTAAAAAAGCGCAGAGACCTAAAAAAGTAAACAGGAATGAAAAATATTCGATATCTTTTTCAAGAATTGATGACCCTATAAAACCAGAAAGAGCGGCGACCCCCACCGATAAAACTAAGGACTTGGAAAAAATCGCTCCACGCCGACTGGGTGGGTAATTGTCTCCGTAAATATCTGTGATGAAAGGAAGCAGAGCGCTACGACTGATGTATGCAATGACGACAAAAGTAGCGAAGAGGTAAAGCGAAGTGGTCCACGCCGCAATCAGAAGACAACCTCCTGTAACGGTAGATGCAATGGCCCCCCATGTGGACTTCTCCCAATTTGTTTTGGAAGCATAGTGTAATAACAGCATGGAAAGAAACATGCCCATAAAAGGGGCGGCGGCGATCAGAGATTTGGTCGTTGCCTCGGCATCGAAATATCGAATGGCTATAAATAAACAGAATGTTTGAGCGCCAGAAGAAAGCACTCCCTCAAACCCTCCCCGCCACAAGTCACATTGATAGGTTTTTTTTGTGATCTCATCAGCGGTCAAGCTGGAATAATTTTGTTTGAATTTAAAACTCATTAACAATGCGGTGTGTGTTTTTAAGTCGGTATTTTTAATACGTTGAAAAACAATTATTTAGTGCAGATCGTCTCTTAGATGGCTTTAAAAGAAGATACTCGAGTTAGGGTATTATCGGCTAAGGTTTGTAGGGCGTTAACAAAAAGACTATACTATTTTCCCACCAGTATTACACTTGATTGCTTTGTATAAAGTATGGGAATGAAGAAGAAAATTATATTGCAGACATTATACATTATTCTCATCATAGCTTTTTTTGCTGTGATTTGGGAGTTTGTGTTGGAAGAGTTTCTTCTTTTGGATATGGATGAAGGTATTCATGAAAAAAAGACGGATGTCTCAATCGCTATTTCTATTTCATTGCTTGCTTTGATCTATCCTGTCTATAGAGGGCTGAAGCTTATCTCAGACTGGAAGGCGCTGGAAAAGGTTTTTATCAGTCATGGATTGAATTTCAATGAGGGCACAGAAAAGATAATCAGCCTTGAGTCCATTACACATACATTAGTGGCGGAATTGAATCGAAGAAAAAAAGCAGAAAATGGAATCAAAAGTGAACGGGAAAACTTTTTTAATATGCTCGATCAGTTGCCCATTTCTTTTCATTTACAAGCAGATAATTACACCATCCCCTTTGCAAATAAGATGTTCAGGCACCGGTTTGGTGCACCCAGTACGGGTATGTGTTATCGAGTGATGCACCATCGATCGGAACCTTGTGAGCCGTGCCCTACGTTTGACGTGTTCGATTCACATGAAACTCAGTCGAGTATTTGGACTTCTCCAGACGGAAAGACCTATATGACAGTTGTGACTCCTTTTGAAAATGTAGAAGGGGCCAAATTACTTATGGAAATGGCCGTAGATATCACCAGCGAGCAAAAGGCCAAAGATGATTTGAAGCGGGTTTTGGCTGAGCAAGAGGAGCATATCAAGGTACGCACTCTAGAGTTGGAGCGGAGCAATGCTTCACTTAAAGAGTTTTCTTCGTTTGCGGCGCATGACTTAAAGGAGCCTTTAAGAAAAGTCATGCTTTTTAGCGAACGATTTCGAGGTGTCATGACAGAGGATTTGGAAGGGAAAGCTCATACCTACCTCGATGGCATGCAAAACGCGGTTCAGCGCATGGATATTTTAATCGAAGACTTGTTGCATTTATCGCAGATTAGCACTGGAGGGACTTGTTTCATTCCGGTAAATCTCAATGATCTCGTTGCCGAGGTGATTGAGGATCTGGAAGCGAGTTTTCCGGGCTCACGAAATAATATATCTGTACCGAACTTACCGGAGGTAGAGGCAGATAGAACTCAAATGTATCAGTTGTTTAAAAATATTCTGTCGAATTGTTTTAAATATGGGAAAGCTGAGGTTTTGAGCGTGGTGACGATTGCAGTGAAAATAGAGAACAATCAACCCCTTCAAATATCAATTCAAGATAATGGCATTGGGTTTAACGAAAAATATAAAGAAAAAATATTTAAGCCTTTTGAACGTCTGCATGGTCGAGACCAGTATTCGGGAACAGGAATTGGCTTGGCTATTTGCAAAAAAGTTGTAGAAATACATGAGGGCAAAATTGATGTGCAAAGTCAGCTTGATGTGGGAACCCGGTTTACAATTCGATTGCCTCATTCTTTGCTGGTCTCTTAAAGCAAATTTCACTCACCCCTTCCCTTCCTCCAGGCATTGCCAAGATAGCCGTAGCTAAGAGGCTTGATCACACCGCTTTCAATGAAAACCTGCCAATCATTTAGTTTTCCTTCATAGACTTTAAGTTTCGTTTGAATTTTCTCGTACTTGAGTATCATGAAAGGTAAAATATTTGAATCGATTAACAATAAATGGGATGTCTCATGATCTTTGGTAATTCTAAAGCACCTTCTGCCGAGCTGGTGGTGATTGGAGATGAAGTGGTCAGCGGTTTGATCTTGGACCGTAACTCGAAATTTCTGGGTGAACGCATTCATGAAATGGGCGTGACCCTTACCCGCATTACCACAGTGGGTGACTCGCCTGCTATCATTGAAGATAGTGTGAGGCTTGCTCTGAAACGTTGCGATTGGGTCATTTTGACAGGCGGGCTGGGTGCGACCCATGATGACATCACGAAAGCGGTGCTACTCAAAGTATTCGAATGTGGTTTGAAAAATGATTCGAATGTTGCAGTCATGCTTGAAAAAATGTTCCGGCTTCGAGGTCGCGAGGTTCCTGATAGTGTGCAAACCCAATCTGAGGTGCCTGAGAAAGCTGAAGTACTTTATAACGAAAAAGGCACGGCCCCAGGGTTTAAAATGTTCAAGGATGAGAGTATTTTATTCTCTCTCCCCGGTGTGCCTCTGGAGATGCAATATTTGTTTGAAAAATATGTCGTCCCAGAAATATCTGCCAAGAACAATAAAACCTTTTTACATCGCCTGATAAAAACGACTGGAATTTCAGAGGCTGTTTTGTGGGAAAAAGTGGGGCCTTTTGAAGCATTGCAGGAAAAAGCGGCGATTGCTTCTTTGCCTTCTCATTTAGGAGTTCGAATACGTATCTCGGTGTTGGCCGATTCGAAAGAGAAGGGCGATGTCTGTTTGGATGAGGTGGAAAACTGCCTTGCGCAACGTTTGTACCCTCATGTTTATGGTAGTAATGATGAACGGCTTGAAGATAAAGTCGGCGTTTTATTACGAGAAAAGTCTTTGACTCTGACGACAGCCGAGTCTTGCACGGGAGGTTTGATCGGGCATCGGATCACACAAGTTTCCGGTAGTTCTGATTATTATAAAGAAGGGTTTGTGGTTTATAGCAACGAAGCAAAAATAAATCGTTTGGGAATCGAACCGAGCTTGATTAAAGAGTTTGGTGCGGTGAGTGAACCGGTTGCGAAAGCCATGGCCGAAGGGGTCTGTCGCGTGACCGGCGCTGATATAGGCGTTTCTGTGACTGGTATTGCTGGGCCATCAGGGGGCAGTGACCTCAAGCCTGTTGGCTTGACTTATATTGCAGTGCATGATGCTACAGGAACTCATTGTGAAAAATTTGTCTTTACACATGACCGGGTGCGAAATAAAGAGCGATCGGCACAGGCGGCCTTGAATCTAGTTCGACTACGAATACTGGGGGTAACGGATACTCAATGATTAGCGAATATGTTTGAAGGGCAAGATGAGAAAAACTCCTGCCACGAACCCACCGATATGAGCGAACCAGGCTGTTCCCCCTGCGCCCGTTGAAACACTGTTCCAAATTTGCAGTCCAATCCATATGAGTAATAATGCAATGGCTGGAACCCGCGCAATGGTCCAGAAAAAACCAAGAAAGATGAAGGTTTTGATGCGAGCGAAAGGAAATAAAACCAGGTAAGCACCGAGTATTCCTGATATCGCTCCGCTCGCGCCCACCATAGGAATGGGGGATTGGGTATCGGTGGCGATATGGCCGAAGGCCGCAATCGTCCCGCAGACAAAATAAAATAGAATGAAGCGGAACTTTCCTAAAACGTCTTCAATATTGTTTCCAAAAATCCAGAGGTACAGCATATTCCCCCCTAAATGCCAGATCCCGGCATGCATGAACATGGAAGTATAAATAGTGGGGAAAGCATCGATAGGGTTGTGAGTAAGCTGATAGGGAATGAGTGCATAGTTTGCATAAAGGACGCTGGGGTGAACAGGCAGGTTCATCCCGTAAATGAACACAAAGATGTTGAGCAGTAAAAATAGAAGTGTGAAAACCGCAAAATTTTTTGTTGGGTTTTCGTCCTTTAACGGAATCATCAATGAGGGCTTTGCTGGGCAATATGATAGAATTAATTATTATGATCATAACAGGTTTGCCATTGTCCAGCTCGGTAAAACTTTGAACAGGATTCTGGCAAAGAATTTTAGAAGACTCTGTAATTAAAGGATGCAATCCATGTCTGTGTATAAAATTTCTCAATCATCAGGTTATGAATCATGAGCTCTGAAGAAGATCTGGTTCCCGGTTTTGATGGAGAAAAAGTTCCTGTTGCTTCAGAACGGCCGGAAGAGTCCATTGAGTGGGTGATCGAGACTTATAGAAAACACCAATTAAAAATAGTTACTAATTGGTTGGATGAGTCCTTACCGAAAGGCAATCGCAGAAATATATTGATTCCTCAGATCTTGCTGGACACCAATCCCGTCATGCATAGGCAAAGTCTGCTGGAACAAGTCTTTCCTGCACCTCGAAAAGTAAATGAAGACTTGCTTGAAGTGAATCGTTTGAAGCTCATGTTGGACGCTCAGTCGGGAATGGGGAAAACCACCTTTCTAAAATATTATCAGGAAGAGCAATTACAGAAACCGACTCATCAGGTTTATTCCTTACCGGTCTATTTTCATTTAGGGTGTCTGGAAGAAGGGGCGCGGTTTGACCTGTTTCGTAAAAATTTGAACCGTGAAATTATAGCGGTGATTTTGTTGGAACTCGAAGAAGACCCGGAACTCACTTTGGATGAGAGCCTTCTTGAAAATACGGTCAACTCTATTTTTAACTACAGCAAGTGCATGCTTTTATTAGATGGTTTTGATCAGCTTCATCCGCAAGATCGGTTTCAGTTTTTTATGGAGTCTTTTCTGGATGACAACGCCTTCCGTAGTAATTTTGTTTTGCTCGCCAGTCGTGGTTTTAACTTTGGTTCTTTATCCACCGATGCAGTCATTAAACGTGGCGAAAGTACCGCCTTTCAAATGACTTTTCAGAAGCTCGATGTAAAAGAGTGCGCTTCCTACCTGAAAGATGCTTCCAAAAACAGAAAACTGGTCGACTTAGCTTTATACACCCCGGAACTTTTAGAAGTGCCCATCTTGTTGTCCATGATCCGTGAACTTTCCGAAAATGAGATTCTTGAAGGGTTGCAAAATAGGATGGAGATTTACTCGGCTTGGTTTCGTTTTAAACTGAAATCAGCCAACCCTTCAGCAGATGAAGCTTGGGTTGAAAATAGTTTGGATCAACTGGCTGAAATTTCTTACCGATTGATGGCGGAGGATAAGCACCAACGCTTTCTGGATGTGGAGCCGGGTTACACAAAAACCATTTTTGCAGAAAATCCGGTTTTTTTGAAAGAAGGAGCTATGGCTCCTTGGTGGGAGGGTATCTTGCAACAAACGGCTCGACGTTGGGAGTACCACCACCCCTCGTTTCAGGAGTTTCTAGCGGCCCGGTATATGCAAAATAGCGAGGGTTGGGAAACCATTGTCAGAGAAAACTGTGGCAATGAAAAATGGCACGAGGCCATTAAAATTTTGTCGGGAAGTGTTTCCGGCGAAAAGCTATTTGATATTTTGATTGCAGAAGGAGCGGTGATGTTGGCTGGCAACTCACTGGCTGAAGTGGGCGATCTGCCAAAGGGGCAAAGTTTGTTGGTGCGGCAGTTGTTAAAATATCAATGCAAGGAAACCCTCCCTCAATTTGCTTTGTGTCGGCAGGTGCGTGTCGAAGAAGTGTTTCAACATAACGAAGCTGAGTATTTGGATAATTTATTGAAACGCCTATTGACCCGTGAGCACCGAGACAGTCGAATTTTATTCAGCGTATTAGAGCTGATCCTTGCAAAACAAGGGCATAGTTTTCACCGTCTGTTGGACAGCTTTGATTTAGAACCGCTGAAAAGTCTGGATGCGTTGCAAGCCTTTTTTATGGAAGTCCCGCAACTGGATAAAGCGGGCCAATCGGTACTAAAAAAACTGGGCGAGAAGGTCACGATTCCGGCAGGACCCTTTATTTATCAGGATGAAGTCGATGAAGAAGATCAGATCCTGATGAAAGAATATTCGATCATGAAATTTCCGGTGACGAATGCGTTGTTTGAACAGTTTGACCCACAGCATAAGAACCGATTCCCTAAATATTCTTTTGATGCGGACCAGCCCGTTATTGGCATTAACTATTATGAGGCCGTGGTTTTTGCTCTGTGGATGGGGATGAGACTGCCGACAGAGCAAGAATGGGAGAAGGCCGCCCGAGGAACAGATGGTCGGATTTATCCTTGGGGTGAGGCCATGGGCTATGAAAAGGGCTTTGCCAACACTTGTGACTTCATGGCGTGTAAGACCAGCCCTGTCACGGACCTAGAGCAGGGGATGTCGCCATATGGCTGTTTTGATATGGCGGGGAACGTTTGGGAATGGTGTATGCAGAAAAATGTCTCCGTGCATTCCACCCAAAGGGTGGTTCGAGGCGGCTCTTGGATGAATTATTTGGTTCACGCCAAATGTGCCTTTAGAAACTCTTTTGACCCGACCGAGCGATATTTAGCCGTTGGTTTACGTTGTGTTGAGGCACCTCAATTCACTGAAATTGAAAGAGAGGATGAGGATGATCTGTAAAGCCATTAATGACCGTAAAATTATAGAATAAAAAGGTAAAGAAAATTATTTTTTGACGATAAGGTAGAGATAACGGGTAGTGAGCATAACGAGTTGAATTGAATCAAGTTTTCCTTGACAATAAGCAGTTAAATTCTATTATCGAGTAATAGTTGAACAATTAGTTTACCTCTGTTCCGGTTTGGGTACGGTTCAGGGTTAATGAGGCTCACAAACAAAGCTGAATTTTGATAAATTAGGGCGTTTTATTGAGATTTTTGCAGTTTTGGGCGAAATGCTTGCAAAAGCCTAACAAATTTACAGTATAATTCCCCTTGGGGAAATTTAAATAAGTGGGGAATACCCTCTAATTCTTAACTAGTATGATCTTTGGAGCTTAGGCATTTGGCTATCACGAGACCTCCCAAACGATTTTTAAGTATTGATGACGATCGCACTCTGCAAATGATCGTTAAACAGATACTCACCAAGTCTTTTGGTGCTGAAACACTGGAAGTGTTTCAAGCCTCAACGGGTGAAGAAGGGCTTCAGGTCATGCGTGAAATCAAGCCCGATATCATTCTTTGCGATATCCATATGCCAGGGATGGATGGGTTTGAAGTCTGCCGGAACGTTCGCGAGTTGAAACTGCGCTCCGCCGTGATACTCATGTCCGCTTATGATGCGGAGCAAGATAATGCCATCAAAGCAAGTGAAACGGGTGCCGATGCTTATTTATCCAAGCCACTTAAAAAGGGTGAGTTGCTGTTTGTGGTCAATTTTGTCATGCGCTTGGCCCACCTCAATGATTCGGTTTTCGAAAAAAATAAACAGCTGGAATCATCTTTAGGGCAGTTAAAGCAATTTCATCAAAAACTCGCATCCTTAAATGAAGAGTTGCGTAATGATAAACGGCGTTTGGGAGTCAGTCTGAAAGAAATGACCGATCTCAACCAACAACTGGAGAGCAAGAACCAACAAATATCCTCCATGGTGGAAGAGTTGGCAGATAGATTTGACTCAACTGAAGGTCTCTTGGCGACCATTATCGAATTGCATCAGACAGAACATCGAGGCCACTCTGAGCGCGTGGCAGAAATGTCTATTTATATTGCGGAGAAAATCGGCTTGACCGACTATCAGGTCCGAAATGTGAAATCTGCCGCCCGGCTTCACGAGTTAGGAATTGTCGCTCTCCCCACTCAGGAAAAGAGAAAAGAAGCGTTGAGTGAGGGGGATGAAAAAAAATCTCCCTCCTCCACCAGCCATCCATTGGTTGGAGAAATGCTATTGAAAGAGTTCCCAGGTTTTGAACTGATTGCCGAGATCATTCGTCATCTCCATGAAAATGTGGATGGCTCAGGTTCTCCCGATGGAATGTATGGCGACCGAATTCCCGTTGGGTCGCGAATTGTTTGTGCGACCAGCTATTATGATCATCTGAAAATGATGTCTCCAGATAAATCGGGGGCAGACATTTTAGCCAAAATGGATGAAAAAACGGGAATCATCTTTGATGAATCGATCATTGCAAACCTGAAGGAGTTTGTTGCAAGCCGAGGAGATGTTAAAGAAGCACCTTCTATGGAATGTTCTGTTTTTGCATTGGCTGAAGGCATGGAGTTGGCTTCTGATATCTTTTCAGAATCAGGCATCAACCTGTTAAGAAAAGGAACGGTTCTGGATCAGGAAACTTTGGGTAAAATTTTAAGATTTCATAATGTCGATCCTATTACTGGGATCATTAAAGTAAAGCAACCGTCATAAAAATATGGATTTAGCCTCTTTAGTTGGTGTCATTGCAGGTGTAGGGCTGGTATTGGCCTCGATTTTAATGAACAGCGGTCTCGACCTGTTTATTAATATTCCCTCTGCCATGATTGTTTGTGGAGGTACGCTTGCCGCGACCTTTATTGCTTTTCCCATCAACGAAGTGATGAAGGTGATGGGGTTGTTCTTAAGAGTTTTCATGGTCAAGAAGTCAGACCAATATCAATTGATAGAAGTTATGGTTGATATTTGTAATGTTGCCCGCAAAGGCGGCGTGCTGGCGATTGAGTCCAAGCTCAAGGATATCGATAATGAATTCTTGAAAAAAGGATTAGAAATGACGGTGGATGGTAAAGATGAAGCCACTGTTAACTCGTTATTGAAAAGAGAAGTCAAACAACTTCAGAATGCACATAAAGATGGTTGGGAAATTTTTAACCAAATGGGTGCCTTTGCACCGGCCTTTGGCATGGTGGGAACCCTGATCGGACTGATTCAGATGCTTTCGGATCTTTCTGATGTGAGTTCCGTAGGTCCCAAAATGGCGATCGCATTGATCACGACCTTCTATGGTGCGGTCATTGCTAACTTATTTTTCATTCCCATGACGGTTAAACTCAAGCGCCGTAGTGCTAGCGAAGGGCTTGAGATGCAGTTGATTTTAGAAGGCTTGGCCTTTATTAGGAAAGGTGTGAACCCCCGGTTCATGCAGGACGTTCTCGAGAATTACCTCGATACCTATCATGGTAAAACGGAGAAGAAAGGGGACGATAAGGGGAAGAAACCTGCTAAGGGAAAGAAATAAATAGTCATGGCTGAGAAAAAAGACGCAAAAAAAGAAAAGAAAAAGGCTCCGGAAGAAGAGGACGAAGGGGAGGACCACGAGTGTCCTGAGGGATCCCCGGCTTGGGTCATGACCTTTGCAGATCTGGTAACGCTTCTCATGGTGTTTTTCATTTTGCTTTTTGCTATGGGGTCTATTGAAGAAGAAAAATGGAAGCAGATTAAATCTTCCATGCGCGATGCTTTGGGGCAGGAGAAAATCCCTGAAGCGGGTATTCGTGAAGGTTTGGATGTTATCAAAGAAAAAGTGCTCGATGAAAGTACGATTCACGCTGTCGATGAAGTCGGTGCTATGGTGGCCAAAGAGGTAGAAGAAATTGCCTCAGAAGTTGAGGAGTTTGTTTTCAAGAACAAACTCGCAGGTAAGGTGGATGTCTCCTCAGATGAACGCGGTGCAATCATAACCATTTCTGACACTGTCCTGTTTCCCGCCGGAAAAGCTAGGATGACCGGTGCCGGAAACGATATCATCAAGCAGGTTTTTGACTTGCTACAGCAGTTCAGCTATCAGGTAAAAATTGAAGGACATACCGACAATTCACCGATCAAAACGGAACGATTTCCTTCAAACTGGGAACTGTCTGCATCACGTGCGGCAGAGGTTGCCCGAGAACTTGTTACGGCGGGTTTCCCCCCTACTCAATTGTCCATCGAAGGGTTTGCGCAATATCGTCCCAAGGTTCCTAATGACAGCCGTGAAGGACGGGCTACCAACCGTAGAATTGAAATTGTTTATCAGCGTGGTAGCATTCGCAAGCATATGGTCGATATTCTGCGTCGATAGGTCTAAGCTCTCTATGGCATGAGTAATTTACTCACAGCCTCGAAGGTGTTATAAAATAACCCTCATTTCTACAAACCCAAGTCATTCCTTGATTGAGTCGAAACACATTCAATATATGCGCCGGACGCTTGAACTAGCTGTTCTGGGCACAACCAGCCCGAACCCGATGGTAGGGGCTATTATTGTGCGGCGAGGGAAGGTTGTGGGCAAGGGTTACCACACTCGCGCCGGGGCTCCACATGCAGAAGTGGAAGCGTTAAAGCAAGCAGGCCACAAAGCAAAGTCGGCAGATCTTTACGTCAACCTAGAACCCTGTTGTCATTTTGGACGAACCCCCCCTTGTATTGATGCGATCATTCAAGCTGGCATTAAAAGAGTTTTTGTCGGCATGAGAGACCCGAACCCAAAGGTCAGCGGCAAAGGTTTGCGTGCGCTTAAAGCAAAAGGCATTGCCGTCGTTTCTGGCATTTTAGACCAAGAATGTCAGAAGCTGAATGAGTCGTTTGTGAAAATAATGAAAACGGGGCGGCCTTTTGTGATAATAAAATCGGCCTTGTCTCTGGATGGAAAAATTGCCACCCGTTCGGGTGATTCGCAGTGGATTTCAGGCGAAATGGCGCGGAACCATGTTCACAAAATCAGAAGTCAGGTTGATGCCATCATGGTGGGGACGGAAACGGTTTTAAAAGATAACCCGCGCTTAACATGCAGGCTTAAAACAGGTTTGGTCAAACACCCCACCCGTATTATCCTTGACCGAAGGAACCGGGTTCCACTCACGGCAAATGTTTTTAAAAACAGTCGTTCTCAAAAAGTTGTTTATGTAACGGGTCTTAATCTCCCGGCGGCTCGTCACAAAACATTGCTTGCCAAGAAGGTGGATGTCTTGCAAGTCAAAGCTGGAGCAAAGGGATTTAACATTAAGTCTCTTCTGAAAGAACTGGCCAATAAAGACATTAACTCGATACTGGTTGAGGGCGGTGCCGAATTGAATGCCAGCATTGTTAAGGCTGGCGGGGCAGATCGAATTATCACGTTCATCAGCCCGATATTGATTGGTGGAGTTAAAGCTCCCGGTCTTCTGGGCGGGAGCGGTGTGATGAAGGTAGCGGGGGCGATGAAATTAGAGAATATGGAAGTAACAAAAATGGGTGAAGACCTAATGGTGGAGGCCACGATATGTTCAGCGGAATAGTTCAAACGGTAGGAATCATTGACGAGTTTGTCAAAAAAAATGAAGGCGCTGTATTGGTGATCAACGCAGGGGATGATCTTACAGGTTTTGAAGATGGTGAAAGCATCGCTGTTAATGGCGTTTGTCTCACGGTTGTCGACTCGACGGCTTCGACTTTTAAGTTGGAGCTGAGTACCGAGACATTGAGTCGAACAAATTTTAAAGATGCTGTAAAAGGAGACCGGATTAACCTTGAACGGTCTCTCACCCCTTCAACCAAAATTAGCGGTCATTTTGTGAGCGGTCATATTGATCAAGTGGGGGAAATTGTGAATATTGAAGAAAAACCGGGTGAAGTGTTGTTTCGCTTTTCCCACCCTTCGGAACTCGGTTCTTTCATCATGGAGAAGGGTTCGATTGCTATAGACGGCATCAGCTTGACGGTTTTCGACTGTAAGGACAATCAATTCACCGTTTCAATCATTCCTTTCACGTTGAGTCATACAAACTTGGGGGGTAGGAAAATAGGCGATTTAATAAATATTGAATGTGATATGATTGGCAAATACGTATTTAAAGCCTGCGAAAACCTGTTGAATCCGAATGATAAAAAACCGTCTATCGACTTTCTTCGGCAGCAGGGCATTGTGTGATTGAGGAGAACATGGAACGAGAATTTAGTACTATTGAAGAAGCCATAAAAGAAGTCCAGCTCGGAAAAATGATTGTCATTGTGGACGATGAGGATCGCGAGAATGAAGGGGATTTGATGGTTGCCGCCGAAATGGTGACACCCGATATCGTCAACTTCATGGCAAAATTCGGGCGTGGGTTGATTTGCCTGACCTTGACAGAAAAAAGGACCGCTGAATTGGGGCTGAGTATGATGGTGGATGATAATCAATCTGCTTTTGAAACTCCTTTTACCGTTTCCATTGATGCCAAGCAGGGTGTGACGACTGGGATTTCATCGGCTGACCGAGCGCATACCATTAAAGTTGCGATCAACCCGGACTGTGTTGGAAGCGATTTGGTGAAGCCGGGGCATATTTTTCCTTTGCGCGCCAAAGATGGCGGCGTATTGGTTCGCATGGGCCAGACGGAGGCTTCGGTTGATATTGCTCGGATTGCGGGTTTGCAGCCTTATGGAGTGATTTGCGAAATCATGAATGATGATGGCACCATGGCAAGAGTGCCGCATTTGACTGAGTTTATTAAAGAACATGATCTGAAAATGATTACCACGAAAGATCTGGCCGAATATCGCCTTAAGCAGGAAGCCTTGGTGGAAGAGGTCACCTCTACGATATTGCCAACTCCTGAAGGTGAATTCCGCTCTATTGTTTTTAAGAATGTCTTGGATGACCAGACTCATATCGTTTTAGTCAAAGGTGAGATTAAAGAAGACGAACCCACCTTGGTTCGCGTTCATTCTCAGTGCTTGACGGGGGATGTCTTCGGTTCCTACCGTTGTGATTGCGGAGAGCAGTTGAAAAAATCGATGGAGATGATCAACAAAGAAGGAAAAGGGGTATTGCTTTATCTGTATCAGGAAGGGCGCGGAATAGGAATCGTAAACAAAATGAAAGCCTACGCCTTGCAAGATCAGGGCAAAGACACGGTACAGGCTAATGAAGAGCTTGGGTTCAAACCTGATTTGAGAGACTATGGCATTGGCGCACAAATTCTGCGTAAGCTAGGGCTTGGTAAGGTCCGTATCATGACCAACAACCCTCGCAAGATTGTCGGATTGGAAGGTTATGGGCTGCAATTAGTCGAAAGGGTTCCCATCGAAGTTGAGGCTAAAAAAGATAACCTCAACTACCTACGGACCAAGAAGGATAAAATGGGCCATATTTTTGACAATATTAATTGAACGATTACCATGACTAAATATATAGAAGGGGATATGAACGGCAAGGGCCTGCGTTTCGGAATCGTGGTGAGCCGTTTTAACGACTTGATAACCAGCAATTTACTCAGTGGTGCGTTATCTGCATTTGTAGAGCAGGGTGTTGATGAGAAAGATCTGGAAGTCGTACGTGTGCCCGGAGCTTTTGAAATTCCGCAAGCCGCAAAAAAACTATGCTCTTCCAGAGAGTTAGATGGCATCGTTTGTTTGGGTGCGGTGATCAAAGGTGGGACTCCTCACTTTGAGTATATTTCAGCTGAAACCAGTCGTGGGGTGGGCCAAGTGGGGTTGGAGTTTAATATCCCCGTTTTGTTTGGCGTATTGACCACGAATGACCTTGAGCAAGCGGTTGCAAGGTCAGGCTCTAACTCTTCTAATAAGGGGAGAGAGACAGCGTTGGCGGCTGTTGAAATGGCAACTTTGTTCAGGAAAATTTAAGGAATTTATGGGAAAGCGGCGTGCTTCACGGGAACTGGCTTTAAAATTTTTATATCAGAATGAGTTCAATCCAGACGACCTTGAAACTCAGATGGAGCAGTTTTGCGAAAGAGCAAATACGCACCCTGAAATCATCGAGTTTATGGGGACGTTGATCGATAAGGTTTTTGATCGGTCAGAAGAGATTGATGCTCAGGTACAAAAATTTAGCGATCACTGGACGTTGGATCGTATGTCTATGATCGACCGCAATATTCTGCGGTTGGGAATTTGTGAATTGTTATTTGACACATCCACTCCTCCTAAAGTGGTCATTAACGAAGCCGTTGAGATTTCAAAGAAATTTGGTTCCGCAGATTCTCCGGATTTTATCAATGGAATTCTCGACAAGGTTTATAAAGAAACTCTTAAAACGGTTTCTCCCCCCACCATGAAATAAGGCGCATTTTTATGCGTTATATCATCTTTTCCGATTTACACAGCAACCTCGAAGCTCTCAATCAATTTCAAACAGAGATCGAAACCATCGAGTACGATAAGTTGGTCTGCTTGGGAGATATTGTCGGTTACGGGGCAGACCCCAACCCTTGTGTTGATTGGGTGAGAGAGAAGGTCAATGTTTGTATAGCGGGGAACCATGACTGGGCGGTTGTTGAAAAGACGGAGACCGACAATTTTAATTCCTACGCTTATGATGTCTGTCTTTGGACGCGAAACGAACTGACGCAAGAAAATAAAAATTTTCTTCGCTCGCTTCCTCTAGAGCATGAAGAAGGAGGGGTTTATTGGGTGCATGCCTCGCCCTTCGAACCCGAGGCATGGCATTATGTGACCTCAAAGGTCGGGGCAAAACGTTATTTCAGGCATTTTGAAGGGTCGCTTTGTTTTGTCGGTCACTCTCACCGCCCTATTGCTATAGAGCAAACAGGAGATGGGGAGGTGAATGAGTCGGTCGCAGAATGCTGGACCCTTGAAGCGGGAAACCGTTATATTTTTAATGATGGAAGTTTGGGGCAACCGCGTGATGGAAACCCAGACCCTTCATTCATGGTTTATGATTCCAGCGAAAACTCGGTGACGGTTCATCGTTTTGCTTATGACCTGAGCTTGACTCAGGAAAAAATCCTCGCCAAAGGACTGCCTTTTTATCTGGCTGAACGCTTGGCTCGAGGCCGCTAAACGAATATTTTTGTTATTGGCTCACTTGACCCCAAAAGGGGGAGATGTTAAGCTGAATCAACAAAACTTCAATAAAATTAACTAGTTAAGGCAATCAGGCTTTTTTGAGGCCTTCTCATGATGGTGCATCAAATCCACAAAAACATGAAAACGGCGGTATTTGTTGTTCTATTTCTATGCCTACAGGCTTCCTTGGCTTGGGCGGCGGCTTCGCATTCTTCGGGCGATCTCTATTATCTGGCGCAGAAATCGTATTACCAGCTCAAAAAATCTCCTGACAAACAAAAATTTCGTCACCACTGGGAAAATGTCATTCAAAAATTTTCCAAAGTGGTGAAGCATTACCCTCGCAGTCAGCAGGCTTATAAAGCTGTTTTTACCATGGCCCGTTTGTATGCAGGGTTGAGTGGAATCTCCAAGAATTCAAAAGATTTAAACCAAGCCCTGCATTATTATAAAAAGGTTTCCAGTGACTACTCAGGCGGAACTCTGACTGACGATGCTTTGTTTGAGTCGGCCCAAATATACAAAGATAAAAAGGATTTCTCCTCGGCGGCCAAGACATTAAAAACCATTTATGAGAAGTATCCCAAAGGCGATCAGGCTAAGAAGGCACGATTAGAATATAAGAGGCTGGCATCAGTTTCTCAGGTTGGAAAAATAAAAAAACAACCGACGACCGCTAAAATTACTCAGCCCAAAAGGCTCAAGAAGGTGAGACCGGCTAAAGTTGTTGTGAAGCAGGCGGTGTTGGCGAAACCTAAAAAACCGATCAACAAAACAACCTTAGCCAAGCAAAATAAAAAGCAAGACAAACCGGTTGCCAAATTAGTTGTGACGGCCAAAGCTAAACTGCCTGCAAAAACACCGGTAAAAAAAGCGTTATTTAAAAAGTCAAAAGGGGGCCATCTTTTTGCCCCATCATCGAGTAAGGCTCAAACCCCTACGATTGTAGTGGACGCAGGACACGGCGGTAAAGATCAGGGCGCGAAAAGCGCAAAAGGTTTGCATGAGAAAGACATCAACCTGACCATTGCCCGGCATGTCAAAACTATTTTGGTGAATCGATTTAAATATAGAGTGGTGATGACGCGAAAAGATGATACCTTCATCCCTCTGAAAGAAAGAAGTGAGATCGCTAATAACCGGAATGCCGAGCTGTTTGTCTCCATTCATGCCAATGCGGCAAAAAGAAAATCCGCTCATGGCATCGAAACCTATTTTCTGGGGACGACTCACAATGATGATGCACTGGCAACCGCCGCTAGAGAGAATGGCGAGCTGGTTTATTCTGTTAAAGACGATCAGGTTCAGCAGATTTTGGCAAGCCTCATTACCACCACCAAAATCAATGACTCTTCCCGTTTAGCGGGAACAGTGCAGGAAAACCTTTATAAGTCTTCTAAGAAAAAATTTCGAGAATTGAAAAACTTGGGAGTCAAAGAAGGGCCTTTTTATGTTCTACATGGAGCCGACATGCCAAGCATTTTAGTTGAAGTTGGTTTTTTGACCAATCGCAAAGAAGCAAACATGCTGTCCAAGCCCGACTACCTCTACCGCTTGGCTTCATCCATCGCAGAAGGCATTCACAAATTCATGCTGGACAAGAGGCCTACTATTTAATGGTCCAAGCATGAGCACTTCTATTATTGCCATTGTTGGCAGAGCCAATGTTGGCAAGTCTACCCTCTTTAATAAGCTCACGCAGAGCCGTTCTGCTATTGTCAATGACACGCCTGGGGTCACCCGAGACAGAATGTATGGGGCCGCAGAACTTGGCAACCGCCCGGTAATAATTGTTGATACCGGGGGGGTGGATGTGGACACCGCGAACCCGATAGAGCTTCAAGTTGTTGAGCAGGCCCTTTGGGCTAGAAACGAAGCCGACTTTGTGATTGTGGTGGCAGACAATCAAACGGGGTTGACGGGGCCAGACCGTGAAATGATTTCCCAGATCCGCAGATCGGGAAAACCTTTTTTGCTCGCTGTCAATAAAGTCGATTCGCCTTCTCACCATGAGATCCTTCCCGAGTTCTCAGAACTGGGCTTGGAAAATATTTTTCCGATTTCAGCAGAACACGGAAACGGTCTTTACGAATTGATTGAATTCGTCTCCCAAGCGTTACCTGAAGAGGACACTAACCCTGATTACCTAGAAGACAGCATACGCATTGCGGTGATAGGTCGGCCCAATGTTGGGAAGTCTTCCTTGATCAACAAATTATTAAAATCGGAACGTTGCATCGTATCGAATATTCCCGGAACCACTCGTGATGCCATTGATACCTTTTTGGAGTGGAATGACCGACGCTTTGTCCTGATTGATACGGCAGGCATTCGGCGTAAAGGTAAGACGAATAAGGTTCTCGATAAATTTAGCGTGATCATGGCTTTGAAAGCGCTGGACCGTTGTGATGTGGCGGTGTTGGTATTAGATGCCGCAGAGCAGGTCAGCGATCAGGATGCAACGGTGGCAGGGTATGCGCTGGACCGTGGAAAAGCCTGTCTAATTTTAGGCAATAAATGGGATTTATCACGTGAGAGCGAAGTTACATTTAAGGAGTTTGAAGAACGCGTTCGCCATCGGCTTAAATTTTTGGAGTTTGCTCCTGTGGTGACGGTGTCGGCAAAAACAGGTTTGCGGGTGGACAAAATTCTGCCAGAGGTGGAAGGGGTTTATGAGCAGTATTCTCAGAGTATTCCTACATCATCACTCAATGAAAGTTTTGTTAAGGCTATTAACAAGAACCCAATGTCGAGTTATCGGGGTAAGTTTATCAAGTTGTATTACGCCACTCAGGTTAAAAAACGACCGCCCACCTTTAAGTGTTTCATAAATTATCCAGAAGGCATTCACTTTTCTTATCGGCGTTATTTGATCAACAGTCTTCGGAAAACGTTTGGATTTTCCGGGACTCCAGTTCGTCTCATTTTGGCTGGAAAAAGAAAAATCGACGAACCTTGAATAGCCCTCTGCTATTCTGAGCCCTGTTGACATGAATCGTGGTTTATCGAACGTTCCTTCTAGTGGTGGTGCGCTCCGCCTTCACCGTGGGCATGACCATGAGTCAACTCTTCTTCTGTGGCTTCACGAATCCCCGTGATTTCAACTGCAAAATGCAGAGTTTCGCCCGCTAAAGGGTGGTTGCCATCGACATCAATCTGGTCCCCTTCTATGCCTTTTACCATGAAGACGATGCGTCGCTCGCCATCTTCTGCTTCAAACTGCATACCCGGTTTAATGTCAGCATCTTTGGGGAAGTTCGATCGCTCAACCTTCAGTCTTAGGCTGGGCATCAAATCGCCATAACCTTCGGCCGGGGGAACGGTGACTTCTTTTTTATCTCCAATAGCCAACCCTTCAAGTGCTTTTTCTAGGCCCGGAACAATCTGTCCTTTACCGTGTAGATAAGCAAAGGGTTGGTTTTTGTCGGCCCGGTCTAATTCTTCTCCGGCCGCATTTTTGAGACAATAACTCATGTTGACCACTGAATCTTTCTTAATCATCGATAATCCTTTCAATAAAATAATTGTCACTTGTCCGCTCAGGAAGTGAGCAAAATTAATGTGATATTTTCACAACTTTGATTTCAAAGGTCAAAGCCTTGCCTGCCAAAGGGTGGTTCATATCAAGGGTAATATGTTCTGGTGTGACCTCGGTAATAAATGCACGCATTTGCTGTTCTCCGGGGCCACCGACGAGTAATCCCATGCCCACTTTGGGTTCTCGGTCTTTAGGGATTTCTGCTCGAGGGACCTGCTGAATCAGCTTGGGGTTGCTATCGCCATAGGCTTCAGCGGGTAAGAGGGTGAATTTCTTCTCCTCCCCCAAGTTCATTCCCAAAACGGCTTTTTCAAATCCCGGAATAACACGTCTCGTCCCCACCTCAAACTGCATGGGTGAATCATGTTTGCTGGATGCGTCAAATACCGTGCCGTCGCTCAGCGAACCTGTATACTCAAGGGTGACCTTATCTCCATTAGCAACAGGAGCTGGGTTCGCCTGAGAAATCTGCATCGGGGCACTGAATGCAGAAATTAAAATGGCAAGAATAATGGGAGAAAATTTGAACCATTGCATAGCGTCACCCTTTTATTATGACGTGATGAAAAAAAGGTCATCCTTGAAGATGACCTTGTAGAAAGTTTTTGAAGCTATCTGATAATGCATCGACTAATTATATAAACAAGATTTTGCCATTTTCAGAACATTCTGTCAATTACTGAGACCGTTGTTTTTACTAATGAATCTCTAGCCTTTCTAGCACGAGGTCGATTGGGGTGTTGGCATCAAAGCTTGAAGGCAGGAAGGTGCCGTATTAATTTTGACATTTGATGCATAATTTGGAATGTTTATAGGTCTAAAGTACTTAATATAAAAGTACTTTGATGTAAAGACGTGGTATGTTTATCTTGAAATTTGATCATCAGTTATGAAGAGCATTATCATGATAGGCTGTAAATGTTAGATAAGATTATCGTTGTTCGAGGAGTTAGTTTTGAATAAAGCTGATTTAAATGGAACTCTGGTGAAAGCGGATATTGTCGATCAGGTCTACGACAAGGTCGGGTTCACGCGTCATGAAGCGGCACAGGCTGTCGAAGTTTTGTTTGACGAAATCAAGTCTGAATTGGCGCTAGGAAATAATGTTCGTATCTCAAGGTTCGCCAGTTTTATATTGCGAGAAAAAAAAGCTCGGAATGCTCGTAACCCAAAAACGGGAGAAACGATTCGCATTCAACCGCGAACGGTTTTAACTTTTAAACCCAGCAAGCAATTGCTGGACTCTACCAACCACTTTTCTTGCGATGACTCCTCAGATACCTGATAAATTATTTTTTAAAATTGGTGAAGTGGCTGATCTTGCCGGTGTGGAACAGCATGTTTTGCGCTATTGGGAAGATGAAATTGATGCGCTGAAACCGACTAAAAACAAGTCGGGGCAGAGGTTGTATCAGAAAAAAGATGTCGAGTTGGTCTTAAATATAAAACGACTTCTTTATGAAGAGAAATTCACCATTGCTGGTGCCAAAAATAAGCTCAAGAAGTTTAAGAAAAAAGAAACTCAGTTGGATTTTGCCTTTGACCGTGAAGCTTTTCTGGATTGGAAGAGGGGGTTGAAGAGTGACTTGGAATCGATCTTAGAATCGCTGGATGACCGGGAACGCTGAAAACAGGTCTTGGCGTTTTTTCCCCTGCTTAGCAGGGATGGTTTGAAAAGGGCAGGAGGGGATATAAAAAAACCTCCCGGTAATAACCGAGAGGCTTTTCTTGTCTGATATTTTTTTATGAAAAACCTTTTTTTGCAACTGCTAGTAAGCCATCAAGAGTTCGACAACCGAGTAGCTCGGCATCTTCTCGAGCCACTTGTTCCCCGCTTGCATCCACCGCAATGACAGATCGTTGTAAATAACGGCTTTTTACCCCTTCTAGGGTTAGCTTGTTGGCATTGCCAAATTCCTGACTCACATCCTGATAGATATGAGGGAGGCCTCGTCCGGCATTGCTCAGAATATCGGTTCCCACAATTACAACGACTTCATCAGCCCCTGCGTCCTTAAATTTATCCATATTATCCTTAACAAGGTCAAACTCCTTGTTGCAGAAGCCACCCGCGCCGGGCAGGGTGACAATGAGTCTTTTGCCCTTGATATCATTAATAGACTGTTCTTGCTCCAGAGGAGTCGAAGCGGCTTTTTCTACTGACCATTCTGGGTTTAATCTGATTAGTTGTACGTCACTGCCTGGCAGGGTTGCCATAAAAAAACCTCCTTAATTTAGCGTTTGTTAAGAGACCCTTCTAAGATGCTTTGTGAGGGTAGAAGGTTGCGAAAATTGTGCAATAAATATTCTTTCAAAATAACATGTTAACTATTTGATTTTATAGGTTGAGCTATTATGGAAAAATAATGCCGGTTCTGTTAACCTAAATATGTCGATAATTTTGGAGGTTTCAGAACCAATGCGTAAAAATATTATCATAGTTTGGGTTTTGATTTTTAGTCTTTTGTTTTTGGGAACCGCCTTCGGTCAGGAAGCCAAGAGACCTTATTATGAGCACCCTGGAGATTATAGACAACAGATAGACGATCTAAAATCAGCTTTCAAGAAAAGCTTTGGTTATGAGTTGCTGGATATGGAAAAGGGCTGGAAAGCCGAGGAAATTAAAGAATTGACCTTGGCCTTTTCCCGGCTTCCTGAAACCTTTTTAAATATTCCTGACGTTAAAGGGTTTTATCATTTCAGTAAGCTTAGAGCGGCTCCAGAAGGGATGCCTGTGGATGATGTGTCTGCCGCCACATTTCCCAGTTTTCAAACGGTACATAGGACTTCGCATCGATCCTACCATGTGGAAGTGGATGATCAGGAGCCACGCATAGAATTTTTCAATCCCTTATTTTATGAAGACAGGGAGACGTTGCAAAATATTGTCCAGCATGAGATGGCGCATTTTTATGATATTTTCAATAAGTACCCCTCTTTTTCCTCGGAATGGCTGAAAATCTCGCGTTTCAAATTGATTCACCTTCCCGCTCTTGATGGGCGACCGGGAGATGATTATTTATTTGCGCTTCTCAATGACCCCGATGCACAGCATTATGCCCCGGTTTCTTCGCGTCAGCTTCCAACCTATTCACGGCAGAATCCGCAGGAAGACTTTGCTAATTCAGCTTCCGCCTATATCAATTATCCTTATTTTCGTTACAGCCACCCCAAGCGCTATCGGTTTATGAAAAACAAGGTATTTGGTGGCAAGGAGTATTTTTCTGATGCGGGGGTGAGCTATCTAGAAAAAGTCACCACCGATATTGATCGAGCTCTAGCCGATAGAGATTGGGATGCGGCTATCGATATCACTCGGGAAGTGGGCAGGGATTACTCTCCAGAAATTGAATCGACGCTGGTCGAAAAACTACAAAACAGTTTGGACTCATCTTCCGATTCGGTGCGCGATTCTAAATTAGGCATCGCGACTTGTTATTTATATAGCCCCAAAGCATTGCAAGTTCGTAAAAACTTGATTCGCAAAAAAAGGGTTTCATTGCGATCGCTTTTAGAGGTACGACAATGTGGACTGAAGTCTCGACGTTCCTTTGAGAAGGTGTTTGCTCTGTGGTCGATGCGAAATATTTATTATTTCGAAAGTAAGGGGCGTCCTCAAGTGCAGTTTCTTGACCCGGCTTTGCCTATAGCAGGAGCAAGGGGATTTGAGACGCGTTATTTATGGCGAATTTACTATGAAGGCAGTAGTGTCCACATGGCAGAAGGTAGCTATCAAGTCGAAGGAGTGAAGTCAGGTGCGATCAAAATTGACCTCCAAAAAACTGCTGTGGGCACCTTGAACCTGCCAGCGGAAAAACCTCTTGTTTTTGAGTTAGGGACGCAACGGGTGCACCCAAGAGAATTTAACCGGTTAAACAGCAAAATGGCAAAAATCAGGTTTGTTATTCATAAAGGCTTTAATTATGAAGCTTCTAACAACCCAAAAATCAAGATTATTTACCCGGACCGTCCTATCTTTGAAGCATTAAAGTAAATTACGAGATCGACCGGACCATGCGGTAGGCCATATTGAGGTTGGCATATTTTGATGGCCAAACTTTCACTCCATCTTCATATTGAATGACCAGCGCGGAGGAGTCTCGCTCATCAAGGGTCCAGGTTGTTCCTGCGCTACCGGGCTCGAAGATTGCGGCGAGGTAGATTTCATCGCCATATTTATCAGTGTTCTTGTAGTCCAAGTCGAACAGTGACCATGCCTCATCTTGGGTTGGGAAACGCCAATCCTCATAACCTGCAATCCGTTCAAGGTTGGCGATTTCTACATAGTCTTGCCCTTTATACCAATTGAGCCATTTTTTGGTGTCTTGAAACGAGTCCGTTTTTTTCCAGATTACATTTATTTGACTGTCGGTAATCGTGCCATTTTCATTATCTACAAAACGATTGCTTGCCATATATTTAATTCTCTTTATTGGGTTCAGTTATGAGTCCGGTTCCACTGTGTGAAAATGAAGTAGAAGCTCTTGGAAATATATAGGGGCTGAATAGAGTAGGGAAATAAGTCACCAACCCTGACCTTTGATCCCATAGGTTCTGCTTCCGGCAGACCCTTTTTGTAAATAGCTTTCTAGGTCATCATTGTTATCTGCCGTTGTGTCTGTGGAAGCCTCGTATAGCTGACTTTTAATGGCATCAACGATAAATCGATTCATCTCTTGTTCATTATCTTTAAAGCGATTTACAAGACGTTGATAAAGTTCGGCGTCCATTTTAAGGGGTAGTTCTTTTGACATGAGAGTTTATTGGCTAAATTATAATTTATATTATTTTAGAACAAAAACTGTCGGAATGAAAGGTTCGGGTGAGTATTGACTCTAGCGCTCTGGCAAAACCTATGCCCTCTCCGTTTCCAAAGCCAGAGGTGTGTAGGGCAGATCGATAACAAAAACGGTTCCCTTTGGGGAATTATCTTTGACTCGAATGGAGCCATTGTGGTCAATGATAATTCTGTTTACGATAGCTAAACCCAAGCCTGTGCCGCGTTTTTTTGTTGTGAAATGGGGCAGGAATAATTTCTCCCTGTCGGTAGCACTGATTCCGGTTCCATCATCTGAAAACTCAATCCGCACATGTTTTTCTTTTTGCATAATGCGAGTGCTGATATGGATAGAGCCTCCTTCTTCAATGGCATCGGTGGCATTTTGAAATAGGTTGATGAAGACACGATGAATTTGTTCGGGGTCAATATTTAAGGCGCCGAGATTCGGGTCAAAGCTCTTTTTGATCTTGATTTTTTTATCATGTTCTGAATATGAAATGAGAATATCATCAATGAGTTTATGCAGAAAAGTGGGGCGGGGGTTTGGAGTGGGCATTCTTGAGAATCGTAGAAACTCGTTGAGTAATTCTTTCATTCCTTCTACTTCCTGAGTGATGATATGGATGCTCTCATCAAATACCCGGTCAAAATCATCTTTATTCTCATAATATTTCTTCTTTAATCTTTGCGTGTTGAGTTGGATTGGAGTGAGAGGGTTTTTGATTTCATGAGCGATTCCCTGTGCAACTTCTTTCCACGCCGCAATTTTCTGTGTTTTGATAAGATGTGTTAAGTCTTCAAAGACGATAACAATCCCTCTATACTTTCGCGTTTTTCCACTAAGAACCTGAATATTGACCAATAGTGTGAGGTTGTTTTCACCCACGCGCAGATCAATTTGTTGCTCGATGGAATCGTTGTCGTTGTTGGTCATCCGCTTTATGAGCTTTCTGATCGGCTGGTAATAGGAAGAGTCAAAAGCATCATGGTAGGAGGAACCAAAAACATTTTCATTATCAAGGTTGAGAATTTTTTCAGCGGCCTTATTAAAGGTGGTGATGGCACCGCCTTTATCGACTGAAATCACACCTGCACCGATGCTGTCCAAAATGGTTTCGATATAATTTCTTCTTCTATCCAGCTCAATATTGGTTGTTTTTAAATCTTCGTGAGCGTGTTGAATATTGAGTCGGCTTTCGTTTAACTCTCTCGTCATGGTGTTAAACGAATCAACCAAAATGGCTATCTCATCGGTGGCTCGGGCTCCAATCTTAAAGTCCAGATCTCCCTCTGTGATACGGCGTGTGCCTTCTGCCAATTGCTGAATGGGGACGGTGATGCCGCGCGCCATATAAAAACCCAACCAAATGGCCGAAAATAGAATGAGAAGCGTAATGAGCAGAAAAGTGGTGTAGTAGTTGGCACTGACCGGAATTTTCAAAAAACTCTGCTGCTGATAATCTTCAAAAGTGTTTCGAATGGTTTCTACTTTTAATAGAGAACTTCTGGGTACGGGGTTGAGGGTGAGGATATAACCCCATATCGAAATTTTATCTTCTATTGACTCGGTAAGAGGAACGACAACGATCATAACACTCCCCCGGTGAGTCATTTGAATTTCTGTCACCCCTTCGCCGTCAATGCTCTTGTTGATCAAATCAGAATAGTTCAATTGCACTTTTTCAGAGAGCTTCGATGAATCGATTTCTGAAACGATGGGTTTTAAATCGCTGTCGTAGATGAGAATTCCTGCCAGATCATATTCAGACACTTTCTCCCGGGCCAGAGAGTGCAATTTGTTTCGTTTAATCTTTAAATACAGTTCTTGGCTGTTGATGAAGTATTCAATTTTTTTGGTTTTGGCCAAGGCGCGTTTTTCATACCCTGAATAATAATCCCGAGCAATATCCATGGAATATTCCAGGGTTTGTTCTATTTGTAAATTGAACCAGTTACCGATACTGAATGTGAAGAGCTTGCTCGCCACCGTGAAGAGCAGAATAGAGGGAACCAAAGCCAGAATCAGGAATGCAATGATCAGTTTTGTCTGGAACTTAGAACCGATTATTTTACTTCGTCGTTCGTTATAAACTTTAACCAGATTCCGGGTTATCAATATGATCAACAAAAATAATAAGATCAGTATGATATTGAATACTGCCAGAACCGTTATATTGTTACCAATGGCTGAAGTCGATTGTGCTTGAAGAAAATAGTTCTCTAGAAATGTCATTCCAATCAGAGCGATTAAAACGCCCAGAATGGTGATGGTGGTGCGTTTGCGCTTGTCTCGCAACTGCTCCTCGGTTGGCGGGACATAATTGGCGGGTTTGTCTATTAAGGAATCGGATGACATTGTGGCTTCCGAAATATGCAGAGGTTTAGAAAACAGCAGTTTATCATATAAACGGATCAAATAACTTGAGGAATTGTTGGCCTCAATGTCTAGAGTTCAACAGAATGAATGGTGTTGATAGGTATAAAATAATGCCAGAATTATTTAAGAGTAGTGGGAAGTTCGATCTATTTATTAAAAGATCGAATCAGGTCTCGGGCTGGAATTTCATCCGTTTGATTTGCATCTCTAGCTTGTTTTGAAAGCTCTAAGTCGGGGTCGATTGAGAGTGGGGAGGTTTGCGCCCAAGATGTTTCAAATTCGCTGAAAGGCACAAAAAAGAATATATAATTGAAAGGAAACCAGAATCGATCGGTTTCTAAATCTGCCTTGACCCGAACATAATATTGTTCATTAGGGTCAAGTTTATAGATCGGGGCGATAGGAATATCTTCTAACGTGAGCATCAGCTTTTGATACTGAGGTTCGCTACGGGTGATTATATTTCTCTTAATATTATTTCCGAATTCTGAGAAGCGGTATTTTTTCTTCAGGGAATCAAACTGAACGCGATGTCTCACCTTGTTGGAACTGACCAGGCTGTCCATCCATAAAGTATTGGCTTTACGTAGCTCAATATCATAGGTGAAACTCATCGGAACGCCATTTGCAATTGCTTCTCTTATCTTTTCAGTGAAGCCATCGACCAGTCTGGCATTCATGACAACATATTTGCCTTTTGTTCCCACACCAATATTAACCACATCGGGGGAGACGGCAGATGCAGACGATACCCAACTGAGGGTCATCATTAAAATGCTCAACACGAATGATGATATCAAGCGTTTATTTGCGAAAAAAATCATAGGTCTCAATCAACCCTTGCTCCAATGAAACTTTTGGTTTCCATCCAAAACTTTTATGAAATTTTTGGAAGTCGATAACACTTCTTCG
>JABIYR010000113.1 GCA_018702695.1 Nitrospina sp.
CTCCGAGTATTCTATCAAACACCGAGGCCGCAAAGTTGCCTACTCCAAAATAGGCGAAACGCTGGCGCGAGCCAAAACCATGATCGATTTTTATGAAGGCCTTTCGCAAAGTAAAATAGAAGGCGAAACCTCCTTAAAAACGTTTCTCACCGAAGGCTCCAGCTTACTGAGCGTTATTAACGAAAGTTTCACCACCGATCCACAAATGGTTCTCGCCCTAGCTGACGAAGCCATGCTCCCCTTCGAAGACCTAAAAGGCCAAATGTAGTCACTCGGCGTGGGGGCCAATATATCGAGATCACTTGACCTATCGATATTGTTGAGCCTGTTGATTTGAGGTTGGCAAGTGTGTCCGTGATATTCTCCCTCAATACCTCATGCTCTGAAGATGGTCATTCTCAAGCTGCATTGTTTTAATCGTCATTGCGAGCCGCTGAAAGCGGCGTGACAATCCAAAGATTATGACTACAGCAGAACACAGCTTCAAGCCACAAAATGTCATGCTGACATCAAGCCGAGATGATTTCAAGTTCGCTCAATAAAGTCACGCTACATCGGCTGTCGGGCCGTCCCGACTAGTTGAGGCGGAGGCTGGTGCGTTTGCTTGTAGTTTTGGTGGCTTTTTTTGCTTTTTTCTTGGTGGGGGGGGTCTTGCGTTTGATTTTCTTATGGAAGGCGTGTTTGATCACGTCGTCCAAGGTGGTAGCGGGGTGAAACTGAATATTCTTCCTGACATTGGCCGGAATATCGGGAATGTCTTTTTCGTTTTCGATGGGCAGAATAATGCTGGTGATGCCAAACCGATTTGCCGCTAAAACTTTTTCTTTCAGTCCACCGATGGGCAAAACTTTTCCGGTCAAGGTCAGTTCTCCGGTCATGGCGACATCGGGGCGTAATGGAACTTTGATCAACGCTGAAACTAATGCCACGGCCATGGTGATTCCGGCTGAGGGACCGTCTTTTGGGACAGCACCTTCTGGAATATGGATATGAAAGTCAGATTTATGATAAAAGTTTTTTGCCAGACCAAACTCTGCGGCGCGTGAGCGCACATAGGTCATGGCCGCTTGCGCAGATTCTTTCATCACATCACCGAGTTGCCCGGTGGGCACTAGTTTGCCAACTCCTGGCACGATAGAAACTTCAATTGAGAGGGTCTCGCCACCAAACTCCGTCCAAGCAAGGCCAGTTGCGGTGCCAATTGGCAGGGGGCCTTCGTTCTCAGCTCGTTTGAATTTGGGAATGCCAAGATATTTCTCGACCACGCTTGGGGTGACTTTGATGCTGGTTTTCTTGCCTTTTTCAACCACCGCTTTCACCACTTTTCGGCACACGGTGGCGATTTCTCTTTCGAGGTTTCGCACTCCGGCTTCACGTGTGTATTCGTGGATCATGCTATCTAAGGCTTTATCGGAAATTTCGATATTTTTCTGGGTCAGACCGTGTTCCTTGACTTTTTTGGGCACTAGAAAACTTTTAGCGATGCCCATTTTCTCCTGATCGGTATAACCGGGCAGACGCAGAACTTCCATTCTATCGAGCAAGGGTTGTGGAATGGAGTGCAGAACATTGGCGGTACAGATAAAAAGCACATTGGAAAGATCGTAATCTATTTCCAGATAATGGTCGTTGAAGCTGGTATTTTGTTCGGGGTCGAGCACTTCGAGTAAGGCGGAAGATGGATCGCCTCGAAAATCAGCATTCATTTTGTCGATTTCATCGAGCATGAAAACAGGGTTGTGAACGCCTGATTTTTTGATGCCTTGGATGATTTTTCCCGGCATGGCTCCAATATAAGTTCTTCGGTGTCCACGAATTTCTGCTTCATCGCGCACCCCTCCGAGTGAGATGCGAACAAATTTTCTTCCCATGGCTTTGCCGATGGATTGCCCCAAGGAGGTTTTACCCACACCCGGAGGGCCGACCAAACAAATGATGGGGCCTTTAATTTTTTTAACGAGTTTCATCACCGCCAGTTGTTCGGTGATACGTTCTTTGACTTTTTCTAACCCGTAATGGTCTTCGTCGAGAATTTTTTGCGCCGCAGAAATATTGATTTTTTCGGCCCCGGCTCCTTTTGCCCAAGGGAGGTCGGTGAGCCATTCAATGTAGGTGCGAGCAACGGTGGCTTCTGCCGACATGGGTTGCATCAGCTCCAGCCGTTTTAATTCTTTGACTGCTTTTTCGTTGATGTCTTTGGGCATTTTTGCTTTTTTAATTTTTCCCTTGAGTTCATCCATATCGGTTTTGAACTCATCGCGTTTGCCCAATTCTTTTTGGATCGCTTTGATCTGCTCATTGAGATAAAACTCTTTTTGACTGCGCTCCATTTGCTTGCGAACTCGACCGTGAACACGCTTTTCAATTTTAAGAACTTCCATCTCGGATTTTAAAATACCAAGAAGTTTGTTCAAGCGGTCTGCAGGGTTCAGAGTTTCGAGCAGTTCCTGTTTTTCCTGAGTCTGAAAAACGATATAGGCGGCAATAGTGTCGGCATAACGGTGGGGTTCCAGAATATTGGCACTGGCGGCCACCGCTTCGAGTGGAATTTTTTGGTTCAACTTTACATATTGCTCAAACAGCGTTCCCACACTACGCATCAATGCTTTCACATCGGGAGTGAGTTGGTCGTTCTCGTGAATGCGATTGACTTCCACTTCAAAATAATCGGGATTTTTAGTGAATGTCTCGATGCGTGCGCGTTGCAACCCTTCGACCAAAACTTTCATGGTTCCGTCAGTCAGTTTCAGGATCTGGAGAATATTTGCCACCGTCCCCATCTCGTAAATATCTGCCGACTGCGGTTCGTTATTGTTGGGATTGCGTTGAGCGGAGAGAAAGATGCTCTTTTGCTCGGCCATGGATTTTTCCAGAGCCAGAATAGACTTTTCCCTGCCTACAAACAGGGGGAGAACCATAAAGGGAAATACAATGATATCCCTCAAGGGCAGTAGCGGTAAAACAATTTTGTCAGAACCCATGATTATTAACTAGCCTGTTTCTTTTTTTCGTAAACCAACATGGGTTTCTCGCCTTTAACAACAACTTCTTCGCTGATGACGACTTCTTCCACGTCATCTTTGGAGGGGAGGTCAAACATGATATCGAGCATGGTTTCTTCCAGAACGGCGCGCAGGCCGCGTGCTCCTGTTTTGCGTTCGGTTGCTTTTTCGGCAATGGCTTTTATAGCCCCATCGGTGAATTTGAGTTTGACGTTTTCAAACTCCAATAATTTTTTGTATTGTTTGATCAACGCATTTTTGGGCTCGGTCAAAACTTGTATCATGGCATCTATGGTCAATTCCTTGAGTGTCGCAACGGCAGAAAAACGCCCAACAAATTCTGGAATGAGCCCGTACTTGAGCAGATCTTCCGGTTGAATTTTTTCGAGAGCATCTTCGGTATCGATTTCTTTTTTGGAACGGATGGTTTGACCGAAGCCAAGGGTTTTTTTACCGATACGATTTCGAATCAGAGAGTCCAATCCAACAAACGCGCCACCACAGATGAAAAGGATGTTGGCGGTGTTGACTTGCAGGAACTCTTGATGCGGGTGTTTTCGACCTCCTTGAGGAGGAACACTTGCGGTCGTGCCTTCAATGATTTTCAAGAGTGCTTGTTGCACTCCTTCACCGGAAACGTCACGGGTGATGGAAACATTTTCTGACTTACGCGAGATTTTATCGATCTCGTCAATATAGATGATTCCGCGCTCGGCTTTTTCAACATCATAGTCTGCATTTTGCAGGAGTTTTAAGATGATGTTTTCAACGTCTTCTCCGACATAACCGGCTTCGGTTAATGTGGTGGCATCGACAATGGTGAAGGGCACGTCAAGGATGCGGGCGAGAGTCTGAGCCATGAGTGTTTTCCCGGAGCCGGTTGGCCCGATCAACAGTACATTGCTTTTTTGCAGTTCGACATCGCCTGTGTCCAGATTCGAATCGACTCTTTTGAAGTGGTTATGTACGGCAACGGAAAGAATTCTTTTACAACGTTCTTGCCCGATAATATATTGATCGAGATGCTTGAATATATCATGCGGTTTGAGCAGGTTCTGGAAGTCTTCGCCTTTTTCCTGAGCCCATTCTTCCACCATGATTTCATTGCATAGCTCAATGCACTCATCACAGATATAAACGCTGGGGCCGGCGATCAGTTTTTTGACTTCTTCCTGACTTTTGCCGCAAAAAGAACAGCGGTAATTTCCGTTAGTGGTACTTTTCTTTGCCATAAAGCCTCTTCAAGAGAGTTGAGTTTGAGCCATGTGGCTCATTCGATTCGGGTCAGCTTTTCTTTTTGCCTTTATCGGTCTTAATGACTTCATCTCGGTTACTGATAACGCTGTCAATGAGGCCGTAACTTTTGGCTTCTTCGCCGGTCATATAATGGTCTCTCTCGGTATCCTTGTTGACTTGGGCAACGCTTTTTCCGGAGTGCTGGGCCATAATGCCATCCAAAATAGAACGGATTCGAGAAATTTCCTTGGCTTGGATTTCAATGTCGGTATGTTGACCTTGAAAGCCCCCGCTTGGTTGGTGGATCATGATGCGTGCGTGAGGAAGCGCAAACCGTTTTTTCGGTGCACCCGCCGTGAGAAGCAACGCACCCATGCTGGCCGCCTGACCGATACAGATGGTTTGTACATCTGGTTTGATATATTGCATGGTGTCATAGATAGCCATTCCGGAACTGACTTGTCCACCAGGACTATTGATATAGAGGTAGATGTCTTGATCGGGTTCGTCCGACTCGAGAAACAGCAATTGAGCGATGATCAGGTTGGCCATATGATCTTCGATGGCACTTCCAATAAAAATAATGCGGTCTTTTAGCAGACGCGAATAAATATCATAAGATCTCTCGCCGCGGCTGGTCTGCTCTACTACGATGGGTACTAGTTGGTTATAAGTCTCTGTCATAGTTTTCTCAAAATTAGAAATAAAGTAAGAAAAAAATACTTTCTGACTTCAGATTAGAAAGGGTTTTTAACTTGTAAGTCATTAAAAAATAGTTAGATATCTTTATAATGGTTGAATTTTAATTATCTGCAATTAAATCTTTTCTGTCAACTATTTCTTCTTTGACGGTCACCTTCTCGAGCGCGGCATCAAGCGTTTTGTCGCGTTTCATGCGGCTGTGCAGACGCGCCAAAATGCCATTTTTTTCCCACTCACGTTTGACCTGTTGGAGGTTGCCCCCACCCAATAATTGTGACATATTTTTAACTTCCTGCTCCAACTCTTCTTGCGTAACTTCAGCTTTTAAATCTTTGGCTAACTGGTCAAGAATCAGTTCCTCTTGCAAAGCTTTCATAGCGGGCTCACGATACTCGTTGAGCAGTTCGGGGGTGACTTCGATTTCGTGACCGTGGTCATGGTCGTGATCGTGTTTATGATCATGAGGCTTTTGACCACTTTCTTTCTCTTCTTTTTTTCTGTTTTGCTCAACCATGAACTTGACCTGCTCTTTTAAAAGACCTTCTGGCAAGTCCACTTCATTTTGTTGGGTAATTTGATCGGCAAGTTTCTTTTTCACCGCTTTACTGGCTTCTTTGCGCTCGTAGTTTTCAAGGTCCAAACGAACTTTTTCATTCATTTCAGCCATGCTTGTGTAATCTTTGTCGACCACGTTTTTGGCGAATTCATCGTCCAAGTCAGGAAGTTTTTGTTCCTGAATTCCTTTCAGCACAATTTGAAAATCAACCTCTTTTCCGGCGATTTCTTTGCTGTGGTAATCGGCAGGAACCTGCACTCTAATATCGCGGGTTTCACCAATTTCCATGCCGATCATTCCCTTGTCCAAGCCTTCGATCAACTGTCCGCTACCTGCCTGAATGATCTGGTCTTGCGCGGCCCCACCTTCAAAAGGCTCATCGCCAATTTTGCTAGTAAAATCTACTTTGAGTAAATCTTTATCCTGAGCAGGGCGGTCGGTGATGGTGACGTTGGTTGCTTGTCGTTGGCGCAGAGTTTCAATGGTCAGATTGATCTCTTCATCTGTAATGCGTGGGATTTTCATTTCCAGCTCAATGCCAGAGAAGTCTTTCATAGCTACCGTTGGGAGCACTTCAATGGAAGCGCAAACGGAGATGTCGGTGCCTTCTTCTGCATTGACTTCCATAAGATGAGGCTGACCCACCGCTCTCAGGTCTTTTTCTACGATTGCATTGTTGAGCTTTTCGCTGATCAGGTCACTCAAAACTTCTTTTTTGACTTCCGGGCCAAACTGCTTTTCCAGAAGGGCGATGGGCACTTTGCCTTTGCGAAAACCGGGTACTTTTACTTCCCGCCCAAGTTTTTGATAATACTGGATTACTTTTTTATCGTATTCCTGATGCGGGATCTCGAACTTAATTTTTTTATTACAGGAATCAACGTCTTCGATTTCGATTTTCATATCTTTCCAAATGTTTAAAGTTTAAATGCGGATGGAGGGAGTCGAACCCCCACGGTTGCCCACTGGACCCTAAATCCAAAATTTTAATACAGGTCTTATTACCACCCACTGCATTTATATAGTTTAAAAAGGCCTACTTATATCTAATGCCGAAGAGAGGACTCGAACCTCCACGCCTCACGGCACTGGTTCCTAAAACCAGCGTGTATACCAATTTCACCACTTCGGCTTAATTAATTTGTCACCTAAATTAGATTTTATTTACGGCAAATTATACCAATCTGGTATAAATGCAATATTTTAGCTATTTAGAACAACACGTTACGCAACTATTGTGCTTGTGTAATTAACTCTTTTGGACCCTAAATTCAGCGCGTCTGCCAGTTCCGCCACATCCGCATGAGATTTCAAAGGGTTTTTAGATGTTTTTACCCGGATTTTTAGCTTAAAAATAAGAATTTGCGTCCAAATAGGTGTTTTGCAAGGTCAATATATCATTTTATAGTTCAGGATTCTGCAAATATTACTAAGATGAACTATTTTTTTCCATATCAGAATGAAGTTGCGTGATTTCCTCCTGCAATGAGTCAAAGTCGACCTTTTCTTTGGCGCAATAATTTCTGAGGTGAGTATACATGATGAGGACACAAGTCCATTCATCAAATACTTCGCCGCTGGTTTCGTGTCGTTTTTCCAACGCTGCATAGCTGTCTTCTATTCTCTCTAGAAGTTTGCAAAAATTAACGACTTCATCGTGTTTATTCAGGTCTTCATTCGCTGTAGGTTTCTCACTCTCACTGGCGGCTTGTGATTGGGTGAGTTCTTTGTATTGATCTCCGATTTGCTCTAATGGAATGCCATGATTTTTGCAATAAAGGCGCAGGTTGCTAAAGGTGATGAGCAGACATTCGTAGCCACCAATTTCCACAGGCTCTTCGTTTTCATCTGAAAGTAATTCATCAATATCATCTTCAACCGCGTCGAACATAATAAAAAAATCATCAAGCCGGGCTGAGTTTTTGGATTCGTCGTCATTCATTATTTTTGTATGGGTCGAGGTTTACGTTCTTTCGGGAGAAGCAGAGTCCCGGTCGGATAATAGCCTTTGGGAAGGGTCAAACCGGGGTAGACCCAAACATTTTTCCCCAGCAGTGTACCCGGGCAGACCACCGCATTACAACCCAGTTCTACATGGTCGCCAACGATTGCGCCCAGTTTTTCCATTCCTGTATTCTGGTTGCCCGAGTCGAGAGGGATTTGGATGGGATTGATATAGTCCTTGAGTTTTTCATCGGCACTTCTTAACTGCAAATTGGCCAACTTAGACCCTGCTCCCAAGTTTACATGGCTTCCGATAATGCTATCACCGATATAGTTGAAATGACCGGCTTCGGTATGATTCATGAGAATGCTATTTTTCACTTCAGTGGTGTGACCGATAACGCAATGGTCTCCGACTAACACATTCCCGCGAATATAAGCCCCTTGACGGATATCGCAATTCTCACCGATCAAGGCCGGGCCTTTTATGATGGCAGAGGGTTCCAACTGCGTCCCCTTGCCAATGAAAATATCCAGCTCTTGCAGATAAACCGGTTCAGTCAGGTCTATCCAGTCCTGAACATAAAGCCCTTTGCCGCCACGATGATAATGAGGGGAGTCAAAAGTGGTTCTCACCCCTTGCAAATGGGAGACATGCGGCCCATTTTGCGCTTTTTGGGAAATCAACGCTTCCAGCCGAGGTTGCAAAGTTTTTAAAGGATCCCAAACATGTTCGCAACCGGAAAAAATATCCGGCTCACACAGTTCTGAAAAAAATAAATTGAAATCTTTCATGATGGTTCTTTCGTCAGGCAGAGGAGATGGCTGAATTTTGAATTACATCTGGGCGTTGAGATACCATTTTCCCAAGGCGGTCAGACGGTTTCCTTTGGGGCTTAATTGAATGAGATGTTGCTTTCGCATTTCGTTAATAAGTCGGGTCTTATATTGGTTTTTCACTTCCAAGGCTTTATCTGTGGTGGCTTGGGAGGCGATTTGGTTCAGTGCCGATAATTCCATCTTATAAAAAAGGTGATCTGGGTCTTTGAGTTGAAAGAGTAAAAGCTTAAGCACCTCAGCCCCTATCTTTTTGAGTTTGCTGGCATCCGACTTTCTGCCGCGCAGATTCACGCTGATTTTATTTTCAGTGCCAGAATTTCTCACAAAGAGTCCTGCTTTCCCCTCTGTCAAAGAAATATATAACATATCTGGATCATCAGGGAAATTGCGCGTTTTGACTGTGTATCCGTTTTGTTTTGCAGCTTGAAATATCAGCCGCTTGATTTTCCGCCATACTTGCGCGTCTTTATAGAAACGTTCTTGACGAACATAATAAGCGTAAAGGGTGGATTTGAATCCCGGTGAAAAAGGTCGGCTGATAGACTGGAGATATTTTTGTGGTGACAGTTTTTTTGCCAAATTCTCGCTGGCAGAAAAAGTGTTGAGAGCGCTTTTTAAACCATTGCCGGAATACACGCAGATCTCTTTTTGATTGGGAAGCGTTGCCAAAGCGGCGGTGATGTTGTGGCCAGTTTCTTCACTGCCGACCGCCAGAACTTGGGGGCTGCCTGCTTGCGCAGTGGAGCTGGTAGGGATCGATTTCTCAAGATTTTGCAGGGTGGCGACCCGGCTCACTCCCTGTTTTTTAAGCGGTATGATTTGCTTTTTAATTGCTTTGCGTTTTTCCGGCGTAAGTGCTGTCTGCAATAATTTTTGCTCTATTAGAGCGAGTCGAACCTTAAGTAGAATCCATTTGTCTCCCACGGCTGTGAGCAGAGGGGTTAGCCCCATTGTTTTAGCGCAGGTGGAAGCGTTGAGATCACTTTCGACGGTGTTGATATAGAGGGAGCCGTCATATTTTTTGGGAAAGCAGGAGACTAAATGTCGTGCTTGTAGAATGGCGGTCTCGTCTCCGCTCAATACCCAGAGCAGGTCTTGGAATGGATCGTACTCCAGACGGAAGAAGCGGTCGCCATCAGCATCAAATATGGCTCCGGCAATGCGTATCTCTCCGGATTTTGCTGATTTCTGGTTGGCACGGCCGAGCTCAAAAAGCTTGACGATGGCTTGATGGGAATGGAAAAGCCCTGCTGGTTTTAAGATCATCTCGGCGGTGATGCGTGGGTGGCCTTCAAGGTCTGCGACTCCAGAGCGTAAGTTGACGGCTCCATTTTTTCCTGCATTGACTTCTAATACTTTACCCACCCCGGCTTTCCTGAAAATTTGTGCGGCGATTTTTGTTAACGCTCCATAAGCCGGGTCGACAACTAAAGTGAGATCTTTAAGGGTATTTTTGGAATGAATCCAAGAGTTTTCAGGCCGCAGTGAAAAATGTTGAAACAGCTCCAAAGCTTCTTGTCGGGCATCGACTCGACCTCCTTTTAGAGGGAGCTTCTTAATGGCATCGTAGTTTTGCTTGAGCAGGCATTGGGTCAGGTCTATATCGTCAGCGGGCAAGGGTTTCATGCCATGAAAAGGCAGAAAGAGTTTTATCCCGTTCTGGTCTTTTGGATTGTGGGAGGCGGTGACCATGATGCCTCCTTGGGCTCCCTCATGTAACATGAAAAGAGGGACTAAAGGAGTGGGCACGACTCCCAGAACTTTGGCTTCGCATCCAGCTTTTCGCACGCCTCGTACGACGGCTTCGGTAAAAATTTCGGAAGGGTCTCTGGGGTCCCAGCCAATGATGAAGATCGCTTTTTTTGCTGAGGCTGATTTTTTTTTGAGTTGATTCTTAACGTAGCAATAGGTGTATAGCTCCATGAACTCATCGCTGATCCAACCTTTTTCCAGAAAGGTTTGTAGTGGCGTTAAGTTTAGGCACTCAGGGTCTTTTGCCAGTTTGACTTCCCGGCGAACTCCGTCGGTGCCTTGCAGGCGTTCAGGGACTATTTTCTGTGTTGCAGTCGTTCTAGGTTTCATAGGTGTTTGAGCGTTTTGCCAGGGCAAAAGTGTCAGAGAATGCTGGGGTCATTTTGCAATCGATGAATTGTAGCACAGGCAAGAGGATGCCTTAAAGAGAGAAGCAAGATGGTGACGGAGCCTGAAAAGAATGAGAGTCGTATTGCATTGTAAACAATAAGGTTTTTCTGGATTTTGAGGGTAGAGGGCGGTAGACTGAGTGGATTCAAGCAAGCACAGACGAGTCAACAATAGGAAACCGCGAGCATGGCTTATAACTCTTTTGTAAAAAAAGAAACCGTTAATGCGATCATTCGAACAACGGGAGAGAAAATTGAAGGAAAAATTTTCAAACTACCGAGCAATCGCCTTTTGGATATGTTGAATCAAACGGATGAGAATTTCATTCCGATCATTGATGCAACGGTATATTGTGCCGTGACGGGAAATGTTCTGTTTAAGTCTGAGTTTCTTGCTGTGAACAAGCAGAACATCATCCTCATTGCGGATCATTTGGTCACCAGCCTAGGGTAACCCTAATCACTCTTTCTCTTCAGAAGAAACGATTTTAAAAACGGATTTTAGCTTTTTTCATCCAGTGTTTTTCATCGAAACGTTGGTTGAAATATTCTTCAAACAAGATCTCATTTGTGGACAATGTTTTTCCGTCTACCCATTGTAGGGAGCTTAAGTTTGACGAGCAACCGAGCGCTTCGTTCTCTTCTCGATCATTTTCACCCTCGTTACGCATTGGCAGTTCTTCGAGGATCGAAGCGGTATTATTTTTCTCTTCGTCTTCTTGTTTTAAGATGCCTTCTATCAGCTTATCCACTTCCAGTACTAAATTGAACTCTGACACATAATCAAGGAGTTGTAGTTTATCCAGTTTTTTTATGGAGAACTGGACATCTGGTGACTTCAGGATTGCTTTATTGATCTCTGTCCAAAGATATTCGGCCAATCTTTTTTTCTGATCTTTTTCCCAAGACATATTTTGCTCTCCAAAGTTGTTTGCATCGAGAGCAGTCTAAAATATAACCATTGCATGTCTGTTAAGCCATTGTCACAACCCTGTAAAGATTGAAACCGGGCGAGAAGGTCGACTTGTTGTATGAGGATTGCAACAGGTTGAAAAATGAGGGGTGTAAGGGGCAGCAGGTTTGGCAAACCCGAAAATATGAAGCTTTGGTCTTTAAAGGTCGGGGTCGTGAAAACGTTCTTTGAGTATATCCACGGGGCTAATATATTTATTGCAGGCCAGCACAAAATCGTTGTGTTCTAAACTCAAGTCCAACGACTCAGCTAGAACCGGTTGGGCATCGCATTCTAACCGTTCGTGGGAACAGAAATCACACATATTTAAGGTGGTCAAACTGCTATTCCCCGCCATGACGGCTCCATCAAGAGATTAATAGTCAAATATTCCGAGAAAATCTTACGACACAAACTATAGGTCAAAAATGGCTCTTTGTAAACCTGATTAGGTGTGAGGGTTAAATGCTTCCATTCCTTTTTGTCCTCTGCAAGAAGGTGTTTTCTCTACTCAGTCAAAATGAGAGAGAAAAACAATTAATTGACGCAGATGCGATATTTTTGCCTTTTTGGTCAAAAGCCTACCCCTAAAATGATGCGCGGGAGATCTCATATCTTATTGTTATTAAATGGATTGCGATGTTATTGCTGCGTCCCATCTTTTGGCATATTCCTTGCTTTTATATCTCTCGAGTCACTGCGCCTAAATTTAGGGGCAATAAATTTATAAAAAATAGGGAGTTTTGCATCGTTGTCTTTTTATCTGATGTGGCAGGCAAAATGTCTTGAATTTGCGCGCTTAAGCGCAGATTTTTTGCCGCAGTTGGGTCGCGTGAGGACCTTGGCTGAAAACTTTGTAACTCCTTTATTTCCGGTATTTCAATGGCTTTCGATAGGGCTTTGTCAGGCTCAACTATGAACTCTGGATTGCCGTTAAGTAAGTGCCAATGTCTATGAACTTTTTTAAAGCCAAAATTCGAATTTTTTACAAGATCCTGCTGATGGGGGTTTTTGTCTGCTTGAGTTGCGCTCTTACGGCTTTGCAATCTTACGCCCAAATTACCCCTCAGGGGCGTGACCAGACCTATAAACAAGCTGCTCCACAACGGTTTGAAGAAAGGTTTAAAAAACAAGAATTCCCACAATCCCAGGTTGTGCCGGTCAAACCAGATAATTTAAAACCTGTTTTTCCAAGCAAAATGAGGCAGGTAAATTTTCTGTTGCAGAGGATGGTCATAAAGGGGTCGACGATTTATGGCAAGCGAAAATTTTCGCGTTTATTCAGAAGACATTTGCATCGCAGGGTCAATCTTGAACAGGTCTATCGTATTGCTGAACAGGTCACCAATATGTACCGCAACGATGGCTACATCCTCTCCAAAGCGGTGGTTCCTCCTCAAAAAATAGAGGATGGGGTGGTTCAAATTGATGTGATTGAAGGTTTTATTGATCGGGTGACGATTCAGGGGCAGGTGCGCGGTCCGAGAAAGCTTCTCAATGCATATCGCAAGGGGCTTTTGAGATCTCGCCCACTGAAGGCCAAGGATTTAGAGAGGTATTTGTTGTTGGTGGACGATTTGCCAGGTGTTTCGGTGAAGTCGGTGCTCACGCCTTCAAAGCATCAACCCGGTGCCACCCATATGACCCTGATTCTTGAAAATAAAGCTTATAGCGGAAATGTAGGCTTGGATAACCGGGGTAATAAATTTAATGGGCCGATTCAATTCAATGCGGGTGTTGTCGGCAATGCACTTTTAAAAGGTTATGAACGCATTGGTTTGCAGGGCGTGGTCACGGCGAACACAGACGAGTTGAGGTTTTTCCGGGGTTTTTATGAGCAACCTCTATCGTCGGAAGGCACCAAACTGTATTTTTCAGGTTCATTCAGTGATTCGGAGCCAGGTGCGGCACTCAAAGATTTTGAGGTGAAGGGAGAAAGCAAGACTCTGATGCTCAGGTTGACGCATCCCTTCATCCGATCAAGAGCTGAAAACCTGATGGGGTCTATGAGTTATACACATCGAAACTCGACGACCGATATTCTCGGCAAAACGGACTCAGAAGATCGCTTACGCATTGTTGAGCTGGGCGTGTCTTATGATTTTGTGGACTCTCTCAAAGGGGTGAACCTGATGCGTTTCAATTTGAGTCATGGTTTTGACATTTTTGACGCAACAGAAACGGGGTCAGAAAACCTCACTCGCAGTAGTGGGCAAAGTGATTTCACCAAGCTTTCAGGTGAGTTACTTCGGCTTCAGCAATTGGCACCGACTTGGATGTTGCTAGGGGCTTTTTCTTGGCAATATTCGCTGGATAAACTTTTGGCCTCCGAAGAATTTGGGGTTGGTGGGTCACAATTTGGTCGAGCGTACGATGCTTCTGAAGTCACGGGCGATTCTGGGATGGCTTTCAAGCTTGAACTGCAAAAAGCTTTTCAGCCCAAGAAAAAATATTTGCGTGATGTGCAGGCCTATAGCTTTTTTGATTTTGGAACGGTTTGGAACCGTGTTCCTATCTCAACAGGTTCGACTGTTCAAGATCTCAACTCTTTAGGGTTGGGCGTGCGTTTTAACGTGACGGATATCATATCTGGGTATTTGGAGTGGGGCAAGCCGTTGAACAAGGAAGTTTCCTCCGAAGGCGACACCGACGGACGATTCTTTTTCAATCTGTCTGCAAGGTTTTAGATAATTCTAATGAATATTTTTAAAATGAATCAGATGGCATTTCCGAAAGCCGACGAGGTAGCTCGTGACGCAAAGCGTCGGCGTGGGATTTTTCATATCCCCAAAAAGCCGGGCAATGTTTCCATTTTTCTGATTTCATTTTTAACTTATATGATTGGAATTTTTCCGTCTGTGGTTTATGCCCTACCCAGTGGTGGAACCGTGCAAGCGGGGTCGGCAACGATTGACTCGGTTTCCTCTCAGCAAATGACCATTCAACAAACTTCCGAAAAAGCCATCATAGACTGGCAGACATTTGATATTGAGAGTGTCGAGCAGGTTGATTTTCAATTGTCTCAGGGTGGGGTGACGCTCAACCGTGTCACGGGTAATGACCCGACTCATATTTTTGGCAAACTAACCTCCAACGGCGACCTATGGCTGGTCAACCCAAACGGGGTTTTATTTGGTAGTAATTCGCGGGTGGATGTCAACGGCTTGATCGCGACCACCAGTGACATTTCTAACACCAATTTTTTAAATGGTGATTACAATTTCAATCTTCCATCCAGCCTGTCTGCAACCGTGGTCAATCAGGGGCATATCACAGCGTCGGAAGGTGGATTGGTGGCGTTGGTTGCACCGGGGGTGCAGAATTCAGGTGTCATCAATGCGCGTTTAGGCAAGGTGAGTCTGGCTTCAGGAAAAACTTTCACGGTTGATTTATACGGAGACCAGCTCATCAACTTGGGAGTGGATAGTCAGGTGATGGGGCAGGTAACGGGAGCGGATGGAGAAATTTTAACTTCTTTGATTGACCAGAGCGGTAGCATCTTTGCGGATGGCGGAGTGGTGCGTTTGGATGTGAATGCGGCCCAAAATATTGTGGACCGGGTGATTAATATGGATGGCATCATTCAGGCGCAATCGGTCGTTGAAAAAAATGGACAGATCATTCTCATGGGCGGATCGGTGGGTGAGGTCTCTGTGTCGGGTACGTTGGATGCCTCGGGTTATGGCTTGGATGAAACGGGTGGCACGGTGCATGTTCTGGGTGAGAGGTTGAGTTTTACCGGCAACGGTCTTATTGATGTTTCAGGCGACCGAGGTGGCGGAACGCTTCTTTTTGGTGGGGATTACCAGGGTCAAGGTTGGGTTCCCAATGCGACCGATGCTTATATTGGGCCGGACACTCACACTTTTGCGAACGCTGTAAGTCATGGCAATGGAGGGAAAATAATTTTCTGGGCTGATCGGCGTATGCGGTTTTTGGGAATTGTTAAGGGCCGAGGTGGGCAATATTTTGGAGACGGTGGATTCGTAGAGATATCTGGCAAGGAAGAACTCTATTTTGATGGGTCGGTAGATACGACTGCTCCCAATGGTAAAACGGGCACTCTTCTTCTTGACCCTGACACCATCACCATTGCAGATGGGTCGGGAACAACCACCGCCAGTGGGGCTTCAACGTTCACCACGATTTATGAGGACACTCTCGAAGCGGTATCGGCTTCGACTAATATCATTTTATTGGCAACCAGCAGTATTTCATTGAGTGACCTCAGTGATAACTTGCTTAACTTGCAACAGGGCAGTGGCAACTCGGTCACTTTTACGGTGACGAACGGAACCATCAGTTTTGCGAGTAGCACAGACACGATATCGACCAATGGGGGAAGCATCAATTTCAATGCTACAGAAGCATTGACGATAGGAAGTTTGGCCTCAAATGGAGGTGATATTTCTTTGGTCGGTAGTGATTTGTCTTTGTCCGGGACCTTAAGTAGTGGCACGGGTAATATCAGTATCACTCATGTTGATAGTGGAACGATTGGTCTAGGTGGAACGTCTTGTCTCGGGACTTGTGGCATGTCACTCAATACTACGGAGCTTGGCAATATGTCAGGCAATCAACTGATTATTGGCGGTGAGAGCAATGGCGATATTTATGTCGATGGCGTGACTCAGACAACGTCTACCTTCTCGAACGGAGTGGAACTCAATGTGGGGGCGCATCTATCGGGTTCAAAGGGGGCGGTTATTTTTAATGGGACGGCCTCATCTTTTTCGACTTTGACGGCGAATGCGGTCGATGGCATTGGAGTCAATGCCAACTTGACCACAACAACCGGAGCGCTGACTCTGGATGGCGACTCTGATAATACCGTAGACACTCAGTCGGCAACCGATAATATTAGCTTTGCCAGTGGCATCACTTTGACCAGTGCGAGTAGCATCTCACTGAGTGCCACCAATGGAGGAATGACCACGGCAGGAGATCTAACCTTGTCAGCCCCTTCTAGCATTTCTATGACTGGGGCCATGACCGGGGCGGGTGCAATCTCTCTCTCTGCTAACAACGGAATTACTTTAAACAGCGGAATCAGTACGACGGGGTCGCTTGCTATCGAAGCGGATGCTGATAACTCTGGCTCGGCTTCGACGGATAAACTGACTCTGGGAAGTGGCATTACCCTGAGTGCGGGAGGGGCTCTTTCTCTCGATGCGACAACAGGAGGCATCTCTGCTCTGGGAGCGTTGACTCTGATCTCAACGGGTTCGACCTTAGCCGTTTCGGAAGCTTTGACGGTGCCCGGTGCTCTGACTATGACTGCCGCAAGTGGCTTGACTTTAAGCGATAGCACGTTAACGGCGGCGGGAAATATATCGATCGAGGCCGATTCGACCAACTCGGGTGCGGGCCAACTTGTCTTGGCAAGCGGAACAACGATCACAGCCTCTGCAGGCTCTATTTCTTTAGGCGCGACCACTGGCGGAATTAGCACTGCCGGGTCATTGACCTTGAACGCGACCAACGGAATTACGGTTGAAGATTCTCTGACAGCGGTGGGTGCGGTGGTCATCGATGCGGATACGGACAACAACGGTTCGGGAGACTTTACTCTTTCGTCAGGTTCTTTATCAACCACCAGCAACGCGCTGACGTTGACAGCCAATGACCTGACTTTAGCGGGAACACTCAATAGCGGAACGGCCTCTACCGCCATAAATGTGTCGGATTCAGGTTCTCTGGGCATCGGGTTGAGCTCTGGTTTCGGGATGAATATTTCTACCACCGAGCTGACCAAGATAATTGGTACGGGTGACCTGAGTTTTGTGAATGGAAACATCACAATCTCTGCAAACAATAGTTTGATCTCTTCAGGAAAACTAACGATTGGGCAAAGCGGGGGAAGCATTACTGGTCAAGGGGCTCTAACATTATCTGCGGCCAAGGGGCTGGATTTGGACAGTAGCATCACGTCAGCCGGAAACCTGGTTTTGGAAGGCGATTCTAATAATTCAGCAGATTCGGATGATAGCATTTCTCTCGCATCGGGAGTTTCACTCACCGCATCTGCAGGTTCCATCACTCTGGATGCAACAACGGGAGGGCTGTCGGCGGCTGGGGCAGTGAGCTTCAACGCGACCACAGGAATCACTCTCAATGATAGTTTGACTTCAGCGGGCACCACTAATTTTGATGCCGATACCGATAACGATGGAACGGGTTCTTTGACGCTGGCGGCATTGAATACGGGGAACAACGCCGTCTCTATGACGGCGGCAGACTTGATCTTGAACAGCACCCTGACGAGTGGAACGGCTGGCACAACGATTTTGGCTTCTAAATCGGCGAGCACAATTGGGCTGGGTACCACCGCCGACTTGAGCTTGTCGACTACGGAACTAGCAAACATCACGGCTGGTAGTCTAACCATTGGAGGCTCGACGAATGGCGATATTACGGTATTAGGGGTGTCCTCCACTGACAGCGACCAGTTTGGCGCACTCACATTGAATGCAACCGCTTCGGGATCTTCTGTGACGTTTGGAAGCTCGGACTCAACCTTTCAAGGTTTAACAGTGAATGCAGAAAACGGCATCACCCTCTCATCCAATCTGACTACAAATGGCGCCACAAATTTTAATACAGATTCGGATGGAGATGGGACGGGCAGTTTCACTTTGGCAACAAATAAAACACTGGCGACGACAAATAATGCTCTATCTCTTACATCGAGTAATCTGATATTGGGTTCGGGTAGTTTGATCTCATCCGGAACAGCCGGGACGACCCTACTAACAGCTAAGTCTGGAACCACCATTGGCTTGGGTGCGGGAACGGGAACTTTTGCTTTGACCAATGACGAGTTGGGTCAGATCACTTCTGGCAATCTCACTGTTGGAAGTACAACAAATGGAGATATTATTGTCGATGGTGTGTCCTCTACCAGCTTTGGAGCGCTCACTCTGAACTCCGGCGCAGTGATGATCTTTTCATCGACAGCATCATCGTTCAGTGGTTTGACCCTTGATGCAGGTTCCGGCGTGGATTTTGGGGCGGATGTCTCGACGACAGGAAACTTGAGTGTCACCTCAGGGGGAACGATCACAGACACGGGCACTTTGACGATAGGAGGAACCTCAAGCTTCACGACAGACGTTGCGAATCAAGCGATCACTCTTGATAATACTTTGAACGCATTCACCGGTGCGGTGAGTTTGAATACTTCAGGAACTTCCGGCAATGCTACGCTGTCAAGTGATAATGCAATCACTCTTTCAACTGCAACTGTGGGGGGCGATCTCGCGGTTACAGTAGGGGGCGACAATTCTCTCAATGTGACGGGCGTGGGCACAGCTGGTGGTTCGATCAACCTGCTTGCGGATGATGATATCATTTTCACCTCTTCAGGCGATTTGACCACCACGACCGAAAACATTTTTGTTACAGCCGATAACGACTCGGATAATAATGGATCAGGCGGGGCCTTGACGATGGTGGAGGGGACGTTATTTGATGCCGGATCGGGAACGCTGGCGTTGTCGGCAGATGAAGATATCACCCTCGGCTTGCTTCAAACCACGAGTTCTTCAGATTCGGCTGTCACTCTGACTTCAACCGGTGGCGGAGTGTTTGATGGCGATACCGATGAGTCTCTGGATATCGATGCCGGAAATGGCCGGTTGGTGGCAGATGTAGCGACAGGTTTTGGAACAGAGCTCAATGCCATTGAGACAAGAGTGAGTTCGGTGGACATTGATAATACGACATCGGGCGATATCAATATTTTTGAATCGGATAGTCTGGAGGTATTCAAAATTGATCAGGCCGGGCCGGGCAATATTGAGGTTTCTTATCAAGGGGCTGTCTCTGGAGTTGATAAAGCGGTGATTTCATTCACAGGCCTTCCCAAGGGAACGATCACCTTCACGCGCCGTGATATTAAGGATCAAATTATAGAAGGTACCGGGAAATCCCTAGGTCAACTGGCATTCGGTGCCACTCAACAACTTGATTTTCAAACATTCGAATTTAAGGTTCCTAATTTTCAGAACAAGACACCAGTGAACCGTGTTGCGGGTTCGCCCAATGGCCCGTTTACCATGGATCTTTTTAGTGAAAATTTTGACTTGGTTGATTTGGCACAGGGCACGGAAGGGAAA
>JABIYR010000115.1 GCA_018702695.1 Nitrospina sp.
CTGCTCCCATGTCCACATTTTCACCGAGCACACTGTCTCCGACAAAGGAAAGACGGCCTATCTGGGTATTTTCCATCACCACGCAATTTTTCAATTCCACGCCGCTTCCCACGGAACATTTTTTTCCAACAGAGGTATAACTGCGTACCAGAGAATTATTGCCAATATAACTGCCCTCTCCGATACAACAAGGCCCCTCTAGGACAGCCCCCGATTTTATGATAGCCCCTGCCTCAATGCGCACGATTCCCTGAAGGGTTACATTGGCCTCCAAGGTTGCGGTCTTGGCAATGCTCGATTCCTGCCAAGAATCCATGATTATTTTATTCCCCGTCAAAACTTCCCAAGGGTGTACCACATCCTGCCACTCATCTTCCCACATCGAAGCACGCAGTTTTTCCCCTGCGACCATTTTTTTCAACGCCTTTTCCATGGAGTTGCCGCTAGATTCCAGCAGCTTAAAAAATGACTCGGGCAATACAAACACCCCGGACAAGACATAATTCCCTAGATTATTACCCTTTGGTTTTTCGATGATTTTGGTGATTTCCATGCGTGCATTTAGAAATACATTACCAAACATCTGATTCGACGGTGGCAAACATATCGATGCCACCGGCCCCTTAAAGGAGTGGAAGGATTGCTGGGTTTTGTTGTAGATATTATCCGCCGTCAGGATATCGCCATAGACAAGCATGAAGTACTCGCCCGGGGAAATTTTGTTTTTTGCCTGCATCACCGCATGCCCAATGCCCAGCTTGCGTTTCTGCTCTATATAATGCAGGTTCAATCCATTTGGCTCTTGATCCTGAAGACGTTTAATCAGCTTTTCTTTTTTATGCCCAACGACAACAAAGATGTCGTTGATTCCTGCATTTTTAAGCAAACCTAATGTATTGTCAAACAGGGTTCGCCCTGCCACTCCGATCATAGAAAGAGGTCTAGTTTCAGAAAAAGGGCTGAGACGAGTGCTTTCACCTGCAGCTAGAATAATGGCTTTCATTTAAGGAAATCCTGATCAGGAAAGATAAAATTAGCTGGAAGAAGAATCCGGTTGCCCTTCCAGCAGTCTCACTGCCCGGTTTAAATCGTCCGGGGAATTGATTCCGAGTATCTCGTTGGCATCATCAGTCTGAACCGCCTGTACGAAATACTTCTTTTTAACCAAGTATTCTACCGTATCGGTTAAATAATATTCCTGCTGAGCATTATCCGAATCAAGGCAAGATAAAGCCTTAAAAAACAACAGATTATCAAAACAATATACTCCGGAATTGAATTCGTCAACTTTTTTCTCAGCTTCTGAAGCATCCTTGAGTTCCACAATTTTTAATACAGAACCCGTTACATCTCGAATGATCCGGCCAAAATCATGGCTCGCTTTGCTTTTCAATGTCAATACGGTGCATTTTGCTTCGCTTTTTCTATGCTCTCGAACTAGAGACTCCAAGGTTTGGGAGCGAATCAACGGCATATCCCCGCACAATATTAAAACCAGCCCGGTAAAATCTTTTAATTTTTCTTGTGCTTGTTGAGCCGCGTGCCCCGTTCCCAACTGCTCATGCTGTACAACAAACTCGACATCATGGTCCGAAAAAGTTGATTTGACTTGATCAGCCTGATGCCCCACCACCACAATCGTTCTGGCGGGCTTTAAATGATAAGAAAGGTCGAGCACATATTTAAGGAGAGGATGACCTGCTAGAGGAAGAAGAACCTTGGCAAGAGAGGATCGCATGCGGGTTCCTTTTCCCGCCGCTAAAATAATGACTGCTAGGTCTTGTTGTCGCATTTAATTTTATATTCAGCGATTTTTTTTCGCAACGTATTACGGTTGATGCCCAGAATATTCGCCGCCTTAGTCTGGTTACCACTGGTTTCTTTTAATACAATCTCAACCAATGGCTTTTCGATGCCTCCCATGATCAGCTCATGCAAATGCCCGTTATCAGAGTTATCCATGGCTCCCACATACTGCCGGATGGATTTATCCAACCATTTTTCTAAAAAAGTTGTGACTTGTTTTTTGGTTTTTTGCATAACAGGAGGATTCATTAACGCCCCGAGATTGAATAATGTGACGTCCTCCCCAGGGTCATAAGTGGCTTGATTGGGGCGATAGTAACAAACTCACACAAAGGGGTCAAGCAAGGACTCGCAAGCTTTTTAAAACCATGCAATTACAGGTTGATTCCTTTCCAACGCATGGTCTAATATGGAAAAAATAATTGCAAAACTTTTTAATACCGACTCAACCCATGAAAATTGCCTGCGTTACATTAGGGTGCAGAACCAACCAACACGATACCGCCGAGATGCAGACGTTGCTTGAACAAGAGGGGTTCTCAATCGTCAACGGCAAAGAAAAAGCCGATGCCTATGTCATCAATACTTGTACCGTGACACAACGCAGTGATTACAGCTCTCGGCTTGCGGTTAAAAAGTCTCTCGCGATCAACCCCAATGCTCTGGTTGTGTTCACCGGGTGCTACGCACAATTGAACCCAGATGAGGCCTCACAAATAAATGGCCTTGATATCGTTCTCGGCAATGCAAACAAGTTGGAGATCGCCCACCTCATAAAAAACAAACTGCTCAACCCCGATCTGCCTTGGCAAAAAAATGATGCCACCGAAATCATCATGTCCGATATTCATAAAAAGCGAATATTCAGAACCATTCCGGTGCAGAATTTTCAAGGCATGACAAAAGCCTTCATCAAGGTTCAAACGGGGTGTGACGAAAAATGTTCATTTTGCACCGTTGTGAAAGCACGCGGCAGATCTGTCAGTGATAGCCGAGAAAATATTATTTATAATATCCAACAAGCTATTGATTCTGGTTTTAAAGAAATCACCTTGACCGGAATCAATCTTGGCACTTGGGGAATGGATCAAGGCGAAACATTCTCCTCTCTGGTTCATGATATCGTTGAGCTAC
>JABIYR010000118.1 GCA_018702695.1 Nitrospina sp.
TCTGCGAGAGACCAATGCAATTGCCACTGATTATATTCTTCAGGGTTGACCCCCAACAATTTGGCCAGACGATTCATTTCGGGTTGTACCTGCGCAATCGCTCAAGAATAATCGGCAAATGAACCATGTCTTTTTTATAATCCAGAGTCAACGCATACATAATGATGTTTACGCCCAGACGGATGGAAAATTGTCTCTGCCGGTGGCCTCCTGCAATCACCTCATGATTCCATTGGCCTAATTTACTGCGCGACCAAGCCCCGCCCTGATCGTTCGAGCTGTAAACCAAAACAGTGCGCCCCTTAATGGATATCCCCTCCAGATAAGGTTTGATGATAGACCGACCCGATACCGAATTGAGCAAATAAAAGGACCGGAAAATAGAATGACTGCGCGAAATTTTCTGCAACGGATTCTGCGGAAACAGCGCCGACACCAAACTTCTCACTGAAGCATCAAATTCTGAATCGGCTTCGGCAGAATTATCATCTATAAAAAGAAACCCGCCGTAACTCAAATAATGACGCAAGACTTTCAAGTCTTTTTCTGGGAACGAGTCAAACGCCTCATCTCCTCCCATATATACAAAGGGATGATGAAACAGGTTGGGGTCTGAGATATTGAGGGCAATCGGTTCGCGGTTAACTTCAATCGAGGTTCTACGTGTCACTTGAGCAAGAAGACTTCGCAGAGCTGCAGGCCGAGCGTTATCGTTGCCCCCCTGATACATGATTCGAGGCAGGGTTAAGCTGGAATAATCCGCCTCCACCAGAGTGATATTTTCACTCCAAGCAGAAAAAAATAAAACCAGAATACATATCGATAGTAATTTTCTCACCTTTTCACAACACTCCCAACGCATAAATTTCACAGACAATGACCCCTGCCAGCCTCTCTACTTTCACCTTACACAGAAACAAGGCCTGAGGCATTTGAAGTTTAAGTCAGGAAGGGGGGTCATAGCAACGGATCAAAACGTATTCTTCCACACGGTTGTCTTTTTATGAATATTTCTTTTTGTACGCACGCGCGCACTGCGGTAAACTTGGGCTCTATTTCAACCACAAACCTTCAACCCATAAAACTCATGCCACGAACCGTATTGCTCAACCCCGGCCCGGTCAATGTGACCGATAAAGTACGACAGGCTTTAATGCTCCCAGATCTTTGTCACCGAGAAAAAGAATTCTCAGACCTGATGGCCGCCATCCGCGCAAAATTACTCAAAGCCTTTGACATCGAGGAGCATTACACTTCCGTGCTGGTTTCCGGTTCTGGAACGGCGGCATTAGAAATGGCCGTATCATCCTCATTGAGCCCTGAACGGTCCATGCTAGTGATTGAAAATGGAGTTTACGGTGAACGCATTGGAAAGCTTTGCGATATTTACCAATTCAAACGCCATACGCTAAAACTAGGCTGGGGAGAGCTCCCAAATCTGGAGAAAATTGAAAACATATTAAAGCAAAACCCCGACATAGAAGTGGTGTCTTTAGTGCATCACGAAACCACGACCGGGCTTCTCAACCCATTAAAAGAAGTGGGCGAACTAGCCCGACGTTATAAAAAAATATTTCTGGTGGATGCCATCAGCAGTCTGGCTGGAGATGAAGTTGACTTTGAATCCTGCCCGATTGATATCGTCGTCGGGACTGCAAACAAATGCCTTCAGGGTTTTCCCGGCGTTTCCTTTGTTTTGTTTAAGAAAAATGAGCTCGATCGCTTGCGCAATATTCCTCAGCGAACGCTCTACTTTAATATGGTCGGCTACCACAAAGCTCAAGAAGCCGGTGGATTGTTATTCACCCCGGCGATTCCGGCTCATTACGCATTGGATGTGGCTCTCGATGAGTTGATTGAAGAAACCGTTGCAGGCCGCGTGCAACGTTATGCCAAAGCGGCGCAGTTTCTGCGTAGGGGCTTTCACGACATGAGCTTGGAGTTTTTAATACCCGAGGGCTGGAGAAGCAATTGCCTGACCAGCCTGCGCTTACCAAAAGGAATGGATTATGATCGACTCCATTCTGCGCTGAAAGAGAACGGTTTTGTGATCTATGCGGGTCAGGGCAACCTCAGCGACACTATTTTTCGCGTGGCAAATATGGGGGATATCACCGATGAAGAGTTCAAACGGTTTTTAAAGGTTCTGAAAACCCTCTGCTAATGATCAGCCTGTTCACTTTCGACCAGTATCTCTGTCGTCCACTCGGCCGCCGGGTTTGCATTTAACATCCAAGGTTCGCGGGTATATTTTTCACCTTTTCGATCGTTAAACTCCTGCAAGCGTTTTTGGTTGTCCTTGAGGAACTGCGCCATTTTGGGTTTTTTATGTCTTTCAGGCATGATCAAATCCTTTTGCTTATTTTTTAATATCTAGATTATGCATTGGAACACGGTTGGCAAAAAATCGCAATGGGAACAAATCAAGCTTTGGGACCCATCAGGCGAATGAACGCGTTCAAGAGTTTGGGGTCAAAGTCTTGTCCCATTTTAGTTTTCATGATGGTGAGAGCCTCAATCGTTTTCAAGGCTTTTTTATAACTGCGACGTGTGGTCAGAGCATCATAGACATCGGTTAATTTACAGATTCTCGCGAACAAGGCAATGTCGTTACCCACCAGCCCTCGATGATAACCCTTTCCTGCATATTTTTCGTGATGCTGTCCAACCATTTGGATGACTTTATCGCCATAACATCCCATTCCTTTTAAAACCTTTTCACCACTTTCAGTATGGTTTTTTATAACTTCAAACTCCTCTTCTGACAAAGGGCCCTTTTTATTGATGATTTCCAGCGGAATTTTAGATTTGCCGACATCATGAAGCATGCCACCTAGCCCCAATTCATGCACTTCGTCAGCAGGCATGCCAATTTTAAGAGCAAACGTCATGCAATAAAGCCCGACGTTGATGCTATGGGTGTAGGTGTAATAATCCTTTTCGATGATCTTGGTCAGCCCGTGAAACCCCAGTTCATTACTCTCCAAACATTTTTCCATCAATTCCACAACTTGGTCTGAGCCACGGAGAATTTCGGGAGAAGAGTTGGCCTCAAAAAACTGGTGTGTAATGTCTCGGGAAAGGTCATAAACCTTTTCCATTTTTTTTTCCGGGGTGGCGCTCGAGTTCACAACAAAATCGCGAAGCGAGTTGGTGGCTTGTTCGAAATAAAGAGTCAGATCATCTTCATGAATGAACAACTCTTCCATAAAGTCGGAAGAGGCCAATAGTTCACGTACCTTGTCGCGATAGCGCGGATCTTTGCTGGCATAAAGCACAAAACGTTCTTCATTCGCATCTTGCACTCGATTGAAAATATTAAAAACCAAATCTGATTTGCTATCCAGAATTTTGATATCAATAGGATGAAAATGTTCGGAGCTATTTTCAGAGGACATGATCAAGAACCCAACTCAAAAAACCAGAATTAGTCAAACAATGGAGCAACAACGAAAAAAACTATTATAACCTTAATACCTGTAATATCTAAATTTCGCAATCAAACTAATCTCATATATCGAATATTTTTTTGCAGCACTTGGGCACCAACTTATAACGCAGGGATTTTCAATCCTTTTGCGGACAATTTCTTGCTCCCTAAAAATGACCTGCAATACTTTTCATTTAAAGGAAAATGAACATAATAAACAGCACAACAACCATGCAGACCGAAAAAATGATCCGTTGCCAATTTGATGAGGGTGTATTTCCTGCCCCTCTATCAGCATGACATCCCTCTATAAAATCGCCATGATCTGTGAAGATATTTAAATGCATGATGTCTCCCTATCAGTGAAAAATATTTTAACCCCTATCTATAATAGGGCGTTCGCTTCCTATAAATATTCCTGCAATCTATTTTTATTTAACTGGAAGATTTTATTTTCAAACCTATATTGATAATGAGGGTAGCAGATGATTTTATCTCTTTAAGAGTTAGGAGGTGAGAGGGGTGCTATTCCAAGTCACAATTTATAACGCTGAAGGAAGAGTTAAAAAAGTTCTTTCACCCAAGGTGTTGCATGAAAGGCATTGGAGGAAATTCCGCGACGCTGAACAAACCTCGTCCCGCACCAAAGGCAGAAAACCTGATAAACCTAAGGGTTTAAAGGAAAGATTAGATCGAGAATTTGCCGAAACACCAGCTCGATACTGTCTTTGAATAAGGATACGGTGAACTTTGTTTGAGAGTCACTCTTTAGGGCCCAACATGCGAATGAAGGAGTTCAGAAGTTTTGGGTCGAGTTCATCTCTCATCTTGGATGTCATGATGGTCAGAGCTTCGATTGACTTTAAGGCCTTCTTATAACTACGGCGTGATGGGAATAATGGAGACAGTGATGGCTAGCGATAATCACCAGCTAGGCTGAACCCAGCCCAATAGGAAGGATGTGGGTAGAGTCGCTTAACTCGCAGTTGGGCTTTTCTCAGGCTTTCGGCCTTATTTTCATGGCTATAGTTTCGATAAAAATGCTTGACCAGCACCGCTGTGGAGATGTCGCTCACCCGCCACAATGAAGAAAGAATGGATTTTGTACCGGCATAAATAAAGGCTCGGTTGAGTCCCACCAGCTCATCACCCCCGACAATATCCCCCAGCCCCGTTTGACAGGCGCTCAGTGTCACAATATCGGCATTGATCTCTAAGCCAAATACTTCATTCACCTCAAAATTACCATCTGCAGATGAAGAGCGCGTCAGCTTTAGCGATGAGAAGAGAGGGTTGACCGAGTCAAACTCACCGTGCGAAGCAATATGTATAATTTGGTATTCACTGATATGCTCCTGAAGCCAACCCTCCGTCGCTTTCTCTCGTGTCAAAATATCGACTGTTGGGAAATCCCATTTCATGGCCTGTGCTTCCATTTCTGCCAGCGGCAGATCATAGTTAAAGTCCCCCAGATCGGGGTTCCCCATTGCCAGCACTTTAATCTCTTTATTGCGTATTGCTTGTTTCTTAAATGTAAATTGCATGACTGAAGCACTGGGGGAATAAAACAAGGGGTGCTTTTCAATCAGATAACCTTGCTCACTTTTTAAAGAGGAGAAGGAAATATAATGCAGGTGAGCATGCGGAATGATTCCTAAAAAACGTTTTCCGGAAATGAATTTTTCCACCGGTTGGATTAACAAAGCATAGAGTTTTTGTGCCTGCTCTGCAACGGGAGCCAGTTTTTGAATGCGCTCGCGATAATCTGCGATAAAATCGTTCAACTGTTTTTCCTCCAATGCCACACGCGCAACCTCGACATTCGTTTTAGTGACAACCCAAGCCACCAATTCTTTTTCTGTCACCAGATATTCCACCAATGCCACCGAATCGTCTAATAAAGACTGTAAGTCTGGCAAGCTAATGGCCTCCACCGTGACAAAATTGGAAATTTCGGGGCTTTGCTCCTTGGCAGAGATCAAAAGATCTTGATAGCGGGTTCTGGCTTTCACCAGAGTCTCAGCCAAACTTGCAATACCCTCTCCCTTATTGCGGGCGATCATCAGCAACTCTTCAGATTTTCGAATGTCTTGCTTCTGTTTCTGCAAAGCTTCATACAAGCTTTTGCTCACATCGTTCTTCAAACTGATTTTTTGGTTTCCTAAAAGATCGATAAAACTTCTCGATTTTGCCCGTTCCGCAAACTGAAAAGACTCTTCAACTTTATCTAAATCTAAAAGCAGAAGAATCAATTCTTGATAGACATCCTGCTTGTCAGTCAAAAACCCATTCTGAAACTCCTCCACCTTAATCGCCGCACGCAAGTCATCCACCACGGCCACCGACTTCTTATAGGCCTCGACCGCTGAGTCTTTTTTACCGAGTTGAATGAGAGCCAGGCCTTCACCGCGTAAAGCCCGCCAAGAAACTTCTTTCACATTAATGCGTTCAGAAAGTACAAGCGTTTCTCGAAACAATGCCACCGCAGGCTCCCATTGTTTTCGTTCGAGTGCCAAATGACCCAGCTCCAACATCGCCTTAACCTGATTTGTGCGATTGCCAATTTTACGGCTGAGGTTCACCGCTTTTTTAAGATGCGTTTCTGCCGTTGGCAACTGCCCCATACGTAAATAACTCATTCCCAAATTCCGATGCGTGTAACCCTGCCCCCATTTAGACTTGAGCTGTTCATCCATCTGCAAAGCTTTTTTGAAAAACTCAATGGATTTCGGGTACCGCTTCTCTTTACGATGCACAAGCCCCATATTGTTATAGGCTGTTGCAACGTCCAGCTGAGAATTAGAAGTTTGAGCCAATTCCAAGCTCTTCTCAAGATGCTCCAACGCACGACCGGGATCGTTAAGCGTCCAGTGGATCAAGCCGAGCGTATTCAAAGTGAATGTTTGCTGGAGCGTGTCTCCCAACTCTTTAGCTAAGGACAAAGACTGCCTTTGAAATCGGAATGCTTGTTGATAATTGCCCTGAAACCAATGCGAGTTGGCCTGATATAAAAAAGCCTTGGCAAGGCCCGGTTTCAGGTGAGCCGTCTCTGCCAATTTTTGAGATTCCACATAAAACTCAAGAGCCTGCTTGAAATCGCCCTCTTTTTCTGCCACCAGCCCCAACTCTAGGAGTGATTCCACCTGTTGATCCACTTGCCCCACTTCTTTGAACAGTTCATAAGCCTGACTGAAGGCATCCCTCGCTTCTTTGAACCGATTAAGACGCAGATAATAAATTCGGCCTATGCGACGTAATTCACGCCCACGTTGTAAATCCTCTCCCATTTCGTCATTGAGCATCAGCGAGGCATTGAACGCCTCCAAAGCTTTATCGTAATCCAACGCATTTTCTTCTACATTGCCTAACGTGCTATAACCCTCCGCCAAACGATCCAGAATGTCATTTTCTTCATATATTTTTAATGCCTTTTTTAAATGATCCACGGCTAAATCATATTGTTCTGTTCGAGAATAAAGTATCCCGAGAAAATAAAATGCCTCCGCCAAAACCTCAGGATCTTTTTCGGAAAGAGCCCGCACTTCATTTTGGTAGCGAATAGCTTTGGGGTAATCTCTATTGTTATAGGCCGCCTGTGCCAAAGTCGTGTACACCTTCGTTGCCATCTGTTTTTCTGGCAGAAAAGACTGCAGTACCAATGCTTTTTCCAAATAATCCATGACAGACAGCCAATCTTTTTCCCTAAATGCTTTAGCTCCCTTTTGCAAATTTGACTGAAAATGCTGTTCAGCAAATACTTTTTGCTCCGCACTGTTCATACCGGGGAAACCGTAATAGCGGTATTGCGCCCACTCTAAACTTTCGGGATATTTTTGAGAAAGTACTTGCTGAGCCATTCTCAATGATTCAGCTGGGTTTTTCTTTTTGAGGTTTGCCATGAAATGAGTCATCAACTCTTGATGCAATGGCTCTGCTATTTTCCCAGTATGCAGTAAAACACCGGGATAGCCTTTGAAGACCAAGCCTTCTAACAGCAAACTGGTTGAAGAGTGCGCTAGCAAAGGGTCGAACTCATGCTCAACGTCTGCCATCACCATCAAATAAGATTCAAAAGGTTTTTCATACAGGGCCGACAATGGAACACGTTGAAAACGGTTAGCCTTGCGACTCAAGGTGATATAGGACGATTGCGGATTAAGACGGTCTAGACGCACAAGGCTTTCTACCTGTACCACGCCAAAATGCGCCCAGTTCTGTGAAAACTTTTTCAAGTTTGCATCATCGCCATGAAGGTTCAAAACCGTGGTGAAACTCTTCTTATAATTTTCAGATTGCTCTGCATCCAGAACCAAAAGGCGAGATTTATAAAGGTTCTTCAATTTTATCGAGCGTTGCCATTGCGAAAGAGAAGAGACAAAACTGAGAGTCGTTGTCTCCAACAAAGGTTTTTGGCCCCATTTCATTGCCGCCCAAGGCAAAAACTCCAGCTTGCCGTCAGCTATTAATACGACAGCATCAACCTCTTGCCCCAAAGATTCATCCCAAGGAGCCAGAAGATATTCGGACAATTGCGCCACCCCTTCTGCCATCAATCCATGCTCTGTAGCGCGAGAAATCAGATCAAATAGTTTTGGATTTCCTGAAATCCGTTTGGCCGCCACTTCATTTTCCTGCACCCGCCAAACCAAAACATCATTATGCACCCGCTGGAATTTAAGCAAGCGTTGTCTAGAGGTTAAGTAAGACTGCACCTCGCCTAAAGCCGGGACCTGCGGTGCCACCCAACTGACCAGTTCCGGGTCATCTTCACCCGCCAACTGCAAAAACTCTTCATACTCATCTAGCAGGGCTGAAGCCTCTTCTCCTGAGACAGACTTTAAGAGCTCGCCATAAGTAATGATTTCATCAAAATAGGCCTGCCGGTCTTCATCGGAAAATTGCAGTTTAGGTGCCAATACAATTTGCACCTGTTTTTTTCCCTTTTCAGAAAACTCTAATGCAAGAGTAAATTTTTGTTGTTGGAATAAATCAAAAGTTATCTCTTCATAAAGCCGTTCCACCGATGCAAGAAGAGAACGCCCCAACCAACCATAGGGCAAACGACTCAACTCTTTTTCTGCTTGCAACAGCAACTCCAATCGCTCAGGCCCCTCTTTTTTCATAGCTTGTGAGTAAAGAAATTGCCAACGATTTTTGACAGAAGGGGTTCGCTCTCTCTGCTTGAAACCAGCCAGATATCGGGTCCAGTTCAGGTTCTGCCATACGGCCTGTCTATTTGGGTTTTTCTGGCTACCAAAATCCATTGCCAATTCAAAATTTTGGAGTGCGCTATGAATACTCTGCCATTGCGCCTGCAAGCCTTTGAGGCTCGACTGGAATTGTAGCTCCGGGGCATTTCCATTCGGGCTTGTCACGTCTGCATCCAAATGAAAACCTTTAAAATGATAAAAAATACCCAGATAATTATGTAACACCACTAATAATTCCGGCTCAGAAATTGCCTCCGCCTCGACAGCCTTTTCTAACAACTTGATGGCGTGCAGAATATCGTCTTGCAACGCAACTAGAGGTTTCTGAGAACTCAAGGTGATCACAATTCGGCCTATATTTGCCGCGTTGACCGCCATTCCCCTGCGATTATTTAATTTCTGGGACAGGTCGAAAGATTTCTTAAAAAATTCCAGACTGGATGGATAATCCACCGATTGATAATAATAATTCCCAATTTGGTTCAGCAGAAGTGCCTTTTCCAACAACACCGGAATATTTTTATCAACATCCAAGCCCGACGGTATTAACGAAAGTTTTTTCTTAAAATACTCAATGGCCTTTTCATATTGCCCCAAGTCTCCGTAGATCTGACCGATATAGTGAAAGATCAGTTTCATTTCACCCTGTTTGTCAAACCCATGCGCCGCTGATGAGACATCCTCGCCGAGGCCCACGTCTACATTCACATCAATCAAGGCACTCGATTTCTTTTTCCTCTCCACCGCACCATATTGTTCAAGTTTTTCTATGGCTTGAAAATAATGGTTGAGAGCATGACTCATCGCCTCAGAATCTTGCACCTTCTGATTTTCAGAATAAATATTGTTGGCAATATTCCGCAAAGTCCGAGAATAAGAAGCCTCGTTACCCGTCTTACGATTCAAGTCAAAGGTTTTACTAAAATGCTCCACGGCCTGGGCATAATCGCCTTGGTCCTGATAGGCCAATGCAATTCGATCATGCAACTCTGCCATGCGGTCGAACGCATCTTTCTTCTGCTCAATCTGCAAGGCTTTTTCAAATTGCGTGATCGCCACACGAGTGTGCCCGGACTTGAACGCTACGGAACCAAACCGTTGACGATAAACCGCCTCTCGATCAGCATTGAGAAACGGTTCTTGGCTCCCTTCACGCTTCTGATAATAATGGTAGGCCGCTTGAGAGTTATTCAATGAATAATGCCCGTTCCCCAAATTGAGAAACAAGTCCGCTTGGTTGCGAGAGTCTTCGTCGCCATTGAGCGACAATGCAATTTGATACGCATGCAAAGCTTTTTCTATGAATCCCGTTCCCTCACGCTCTTTCTGCTCATAGATCCAGCCCAAGGTTTGATGAAAAAAAACTTCCTGCGCGTTTTTTGCCAAAGCTTTTCCCATTTCGACTTCCGCTTCATCTAAAGACGGAGGGTTCAGGTAAGTGAGTGCCAGACCCAATGCATAATGATCCACAGCATCTTTTTTAGACTGCAATCGATCTCGGTAAAATTTCACCGCTTGCGAGCTTTTCCCCAGTGCCGCTGAGGCCTGCAAATAACCTCTGTGCGCTTTGATAGTCTGAGGGCTGAACGTCATCAACCGACGAAAGGTTTTGACTGCTAATTTCACTTCCCCGACTCGCAATTCCCAATTGCCTTTTTCGAGAAGTTTCTGTATCTGCCCTGCACGCGCAGACTCAATATAGGGTTGGGCCAGCCCCTCTGGCATCTCTCGATAGAGGCTCAAGCTCTTGGCAAAATTTTCTTCCTCGGCATAAATTTCTGCCAATGCCAATCGTGCTTTAAACGATGCATCTGGGTCTTTTTTTGTAAGTGTTTTCTGGTAGGCTTCTTTGGCCAGAAGATTTTCTGCCGACTGATGATACAGTTCGCCAATGCGGTTTTGAACGATGGCAGACAACAAAGGTCTCTTTGCCAAAACCTGAAGGCTCGACACCTTCTTCTCCAGCGTGGGTTGATCTTCATAAAGCTGAAGAATCGCTTCGATTGATTTTTGTTTCCAATAATTCACATCCGGATAATCCTGCACGCCTTGCAGGAACGACTCAACCAGTTTGTCCCGATTCCCCACCAAACGATATATGTGGCTCTGAGAAAATGCCGCTTGTGCAGAAATTTCTCGCTCCTTGGAGTATTGTCGGATCACTTTTTGATAGAATTTCAGAGCCTGATCCGGTTCCCCTAAATCCAGAAACCGATTCCCCATTTCCAAATACGCTCTCGCTTCCACAGCTGGGGTGCCTGCATAATCGGCACTGATTTTTTGGAGCTTGTCTATCGTTTTTGCGCCCCGTAAAAGCTCTATTTCAGAGAGACCCTGAATTTCTTTGCCGCCAGACTTTTCATCTAGAATTTGTTGAAAAAGTGAGTCTGCCAGATCATCATGTTTAAGGCCGATGTATTGCAATGCCAAACGATAGCGATTTTTTGCCCTGCCTTCATTTTGAGAAATAGTCTGATTTTTTAAGAGTAGGACACAAAGATAA
>JABIYR010000034.1 GCA_018702695.1 Nitrospina sp.
CCTAATTTAAGTTTTTGACGAATAGCCATTAAAAGATTCCTTTTTGCAAGGTTCCAAGGATATAACGAGTTATAAAATATAATGTTACACCCAAACCTGCCATTTTAAAAGTGTATCTGGCTACGCGGTGTAAATCTTGACGAAACTGTTACGTTAAAAACAATATTTTGTTGAACCGCCCCCTCTTTAAAGTCGAGCCCTATCCAAATTGTATAACTAGGATTTTTTTTCTCCTTCGGGCAAAATTTTCCCGCCTAAACCATTCTCTTGCCACCCGCCCTAAACATCTAAATATATATATTTAAACCTCTTGAGATAGTGAGATTATTTTTGGCATCGGTTTTGCTAAATCAATAGGTGTAGTCACTTTATTTATAACCTAATTGGACCTTAATATGCCCGCTAACACATTAGCTGTATTCGCCTCCAAAGCTCCGGTGGAACCCACTGCCCCAAAACAGGGTCAGGCGAATGATGACGGATCTGATTTTAAAGACTTCATGGATACGGCCTCCAACAAGGTGGAGACCGCGCAACAAGCATCCAAAGAAAACCCATCACAAAATCAGAGTGACACCCAAGCTCAAAAAGCTCAACAAGCTAAAGCAAAACCTAAAGACAAACCACAAGCCGATGAAAGCTCTGATTATCAGAAAGTTGCTGAAGAAAATAATTCTCCAGTAAAATCTGAAGTCGTGACTGAAAATACATCCATAGAAGATTCCGAAGCGGTGGCGGCGCAATTACAAGAGTTGGGTATCAGCCAAGACCAATATCAGTCGATGCTCAATCTGCTCGGTTTAAATGAAGATGCCGATGTAGACACCTTATTACAGTCCATAGCGCAGGCATTAAATCTGAATCAAAAAGATTTGGACGGTGGAACGGGCTCCTCAGATCTTATGGCAAAAATTCAGCAAAACAAGGGCCAGGCCGTTGAGCTTTTAAAGCAAGCCGGATTGTCAGATTTGGAAGCAAAAAATGTTCTCAATAATCTGGAGTCTCTAAAAACTGCCTTGACCCATAAAGAGCTTGATAAAAATATCAACGCTCAAACCAAAGTTAACCCTCAAGTCAACCCCGCTGATTCTGAAGAGGGGGAGGGTGATAAGGATGCCGGGCCTGATTTCGTAGCTCAATTTAAGGAACCGACAAAAGAAACCTCTGATAAGCCAGCCAAAGGGTCCTTAAAATCAGAATTGTCCGCTTCCACTCAGAGGACCAGCGAAACTCCCAAACAAACGGAGGCTCCACGAATCACCATTCAAGAGCCCGCTCAAGATGGGGGAATTAAAGCCTCTAATCTCGGCGAATTGCTGAATGATAAAAATGCTCAGGCAAACATCATTCAAACAGAAAGTTTTGCTGACACACAAGGTCTCAAAGGTCTGGAAACCAGCAAGGCCGCTCCTGATATACAGGCACAACCTCCCTCTGTTGCCGCCAATAATGCGGTCAAAGCTTTGGAGTCTAGCAAACCCATTTTACCTGAAAACCTTTTGGCCCGAGGGGCAACAGAAACAAAGATTATCAATCAGATTGCTGAAAAAATGACCGTTCGTACGAATGGGGCGCAAAATGAAATTCAAGTCAGGCTCGACCCGCCATCTCTCGGTAAAGTAAGGATGAATATCATTACTTCTGGGGATTCCGTCCGGGCCACGATTGTAGCGGAAAATCATGCGGTAAAGCAGGTCATCGAAACTAATTTTAATCAGTTGCGCGATGCGATGGGAGATCAGGGTCTCAAGTTAGACAGTTTCACGGTCACGGTTGGCGGAGAGTCTGGCAATCAAAAACCATCTGGAGAAGCTTTTAACGAAGCAAATGACCCGGCAATGTTTGATGAGATGGCTTCCCAAGAAACAGAAGAAGGCTCGGCAAACCAACCCGTTTCTTTAATATTTGGAGACAATCAGTCGATCAGCGTCATCGCTTAATGAATTATGAATAATATCTATCAACACTTATTTTTCAGGACATAATTATGCCTATCGTCAATCCAATTTCACCTACCACGACTAAGGGAGGCATCGCCGCG
>JABIYR010000119.1 GCA_018702695.1 Nitrospina sp.
TATCGAGAGTGGATTCATCCTCAATTTTAATTATCTTATCTCCCGCTTGAATACCTACTAAGAAAGCGGGGGTATCTTCAATCGGTGAAACAACGGTTAACACCCCATCACGAATACTGATTTCGATGCCCAACCCACCAAACTTACCCGTTGTCTCGACCTGCATATCCTTATAGGAAGACGGCGGCAAATATGAAGTGTGAGGGTCTAAAGCTTTAACCATGCCACGTATAGCACCATCGATCATGGCTTCACTTTCAACCGACTCGACATAATTCGATTCTATCAAGGAAAGTATTTCAGAAAATACTTTGAGCTTGTTATAAGTGTCTGACTTCGGTTTCTCTACAGCTTCTTGCGCATAAAGAGATTGCCCAGATAACAACAATGCCGTGACAAAAATGAGAACTGTTAAGCCAGATTTTAAATTTTTATCCACCCGTGACAAATTCAAAATAGTATCTCCTTGATGTGAATTTTGTAATAGAATTATATATTAATTAATTAATATACGCACCCATTACCTACCCAACCTGCGTCCAAAAATAGTATCTCTTATAATTATCTTTTAGCCACCTTGAACCAGCGAACCGGCTCAATGGGTTCACCCTTTTTACGCATTTCAAAATAAAGTGTTTCCCCTACCAGTGACCCGGTATCTCCACTCAAACCAATCGTTTCGCCAATTTTAACAACTTGATTTTTCTTGACGGCAATACTGTCTAAATGTCCATATAGAGAATGATAATCCTTTCCATGACCTATTATTACAAGGTTCCCATAACCTTCTAATTCACCCGTATAAAGAACTTTTCCATCAAAGATGGAGTGTACAGACATCCCAGTTTTGGCTTTTATATTGATTCCATTATGGACAATAAAGGAACCCAGCTGTCTATCTTTTTGCCGACCGAATTTATTCAGAACCTTGCCTTTCAGAGGCATGGATAATCGGCCCTTTTTATCAGAAATATCAAGGCCAGCACCAGAAACCAGTTTGGTCAATAATTTTTTAATGAGATCATTTAAATTATTGGAAGCTCTTAGTAGTTCTTTACGCGTTTGTATGCCGAGTTGTTTCTTTTTCTTAATTTTTTTTAAAAAATGTTTTTTATCTTTGCGAACCTTCTGGAACTCGCCTTGTTTCACCAAAGCCATTTTTTTCAAACCGACTAGTTTAGCCTTTACAGCAAGAAGTGCCTGTTTCTCATCTTTTAAAGTAACAAGGTAATTATTGAAATCTGTCAATAATTTTGCATCGTGCGTGGCGATGAGTTCCAAATATTTAATACGTTGTAATAAATCGCTGATGTTTTCTGATGAGAATGCTACTTTAAGCGAAAAAACCGGGCCTTCTTTATAGATTTGGCGGAAGCGTTTGCCCAATATTATCTTCTGAGCACCCAACTCCTTCTTATTTTTATTAAGATTCTTTTCCAGTTTAGAAAGTTTCTTCTTATTTATTTGAAAATTCCACTGATATATTTTAAGTTCTCTGTCTCTTAGTTTTATTTGGTTATCAATTTTTTTAAGCTTGCCAAGCAATCGATTTTCTTTTTTGCCAACCGAAGAAATCAATTTTTCCTGTTTTGCAATTTTGGCTTTTAAAGCTTTTAATTCTTTCTGTTCATCCTTTAATAAAACACTGATATCTTTGTTCTTTTTGGTAGCAGAATAAGCCGTAGAAATCAAAACACCCAATATTAGCCATACTATTACAGGTACGTAAATGGCTAGTCGACGCATCATCTTTTGTTAACAATCTGAATATATTGATAAGTAGAAATATAACTGGCCACAAACCCAATTAACACACTCATGCCCACAAGGATCAATAGAAATGGTTGAGAGATGAACTGAAAATCGATCCCCGAGGCAATGGCTTCGATAGATGAGTGGAATTCACTTTTCAGATAAAAATAAATCGCCCCCATAAACCCTAAAGATAACAAAGAACCAGAAAGCCCTTGCAACATCCCTTCCAGTAAAAACGGAATTTTAACAAACCGAGGTGTGGCCCCGATCAGCAACATCAATTCGATTTCATCTTGTCGGGAGTAAATAGACAGTCGAATAGTATTAGAAACAATCAGAATCAAACCTAAGCTGAGCAAGACCCCCACACCCAGCAATAAAACACGGCAGAAAACCATAAAACTTTCAAAACGAGCGATCCATTTTTCTCCATATTCGACTGACTCCACACCGGGTTTTAGGCGCACCTTTTTTGCGAACTCATTGATATATGAAGATCGGTCATCAATATCTTTAAAACGTATCTTATAAGAAGCGGGTAGAGGGTTAAACCCCAAGTCAATATTTAGGCCATTCTTATCTAATTGCTGACCTTTGAATTCTTGCCAAGCCTGATCACGGCTGACTTCTTCAATGGACTGAATTTCCAAATTAGATTTAAATAATGCTTCTAAACTCTTTTTATTATCTACTGATATTTTGTTATCAAGATACACAACCATTTGAACATGTTTGTTCCAATTGGCTAAAAATCCATTTAGGTTCAAAAAAATGAGGAGAAATAGACCTAAAATACCTATCGAAATGGCAATGGTCATAACAGAAATGAAGAATGTTTGTTTGTTAGCACGAACATTGCCAACGGTTGTTCTAAAACCCATCGACAATGCTTGAAATGCTGAGTTCACGACGCAACGACCTTTCCCCGGTTCAAAACAATCACTCTATGTTTTCCTGGCCTTAAAATTTCTTGGCTATGGGTTGCAAAAACAATGGTTGCTCCGTTTCGGTTCATTTCTTCAAAAAGTTTTAAAATTTCATAAGAAATTTCTTGATCCAAATTACCCGTGGGTTCATCCGCTAAAATGATCGGAGGGGCATTCACCATCGCCCTTGCAATGGCAACACGCTGTTGTTCACCACCTGAAAGCTGGGCTGGGAGCGCATCTTTTTTGGGGGTCAAACCCACATTTTTTAAGGCTTCCCATGTTTTAAATTTAATGGTTTTGCGGTCTCGATTGGTAACTTCCAAAGCAAAAGCAACATTTTCAAAAACAGTTTTATTTTGCAGTAATTTATAGTCTTGAAAGATCACTCCCATTGAACGTCTCAGGGTATGGATGTTCCTCGTATCTAGACGGCCAACATTGATGCCTTGCACTAAAATCTGTCCGCTCTCAAATGGTTCCCAACCAAACAGTGTTTTTAAAATGGTCGACTTTCCTGCTCCACTTGGGCCGGTCAAAAAAACAAATTCCCCTTTTTCAATGGTCAGAGAAACATCGTCCAGTGCGGGTTTTCCCCCACCATAGTTTTTAACCACATTAAAGAGTTGAATCATATTTGATAACGGTCTGAATACTAAAAGGAGTTCAATTTAAGGAAGAAAAAAGAGTTGCACGGATACAGGGATATAAATTACGAGAGTTCCTCATTTTCATCCGCTAGAATAAAATCAGCCCCTGAAATATCTTCCGTTGCATATTCTTTAGGAATCATTGATATCATGCCAGCTCCATAAAATTGTTTAATTTGGTCATCTGATAAAAGGTCGAAATTAATATAGGTTTTTATAACCAGTCGATCGCCCATATTTTCGTATGCAAATACACCATCCGGACAAGTCAAAAAACCTTCATTTTCACCAAATGTGGATAGGGCTTCATTAAAAAAGGCATCCAGCTTAATAATACAATTATCCATAGCTTGCATTCTTTCACTGAAACGATCTACGCAATGGGAGGTGTAAAAGACCTGTGGGTGAGAAAATGACTTAACCAGCTTCCCTTTATCGGTCGATTCAGTCTTTGCAGGGGAAACCACAGAGCAAAAACCATTGCGGGTGAAATCTATCAGAACCAAAACATCTTTGCCAAAACGTTTGCCAATTTTCCGGGTCACATCACTTATAAATTTCTGCCTTTTACGCAGGGAAATTTTACCGTTATTCTTGAATTTTTTCTTAAATTCAGCTTTTAAAAAATTTTCAATCTGTACTTTTTTAAAGCCGAAATATTTATCGTCACTCATTATTTAACCCATAAATCCTGTAAATAATTATACAATATAGAAAAACACTCTAAAAGAAAAAATTTTCATAACTTATTGTATTTATTATAAATACCCCTGTTATAATACTGGGGATCATCTTTATTTTCACTCAGGCCATGAATTTCCCAGGAAATTCACCAAAGGCCTATGCCAATCAGGATTATGAGCCCAACTCCACGCATATTTTTAGTGCTTTTAGGCGCCACCCTCTTGTTCCATACAACTTTAAACTATATGGAAAAAAATATAGAGGATTTTGAAACGGTTCCGCTACCGCCTAAAAAGTTGAAAGTCATCACATCAAAAAACTCGATTATCAAGGTCAATGCAAAAGACCGTGACTCTTGGACTTTACTTGACTTCTCCTCCAGAAAAACTCGTAAAATTGCAGAAGAAGATACTCAGAAACTAGCCCAGGTTTCATGGGATCTTGGTTTCAGCCGCACAAAAATCATATCCAACGGCGGGAAAACCAACCCATCGGGAAGTACCGGTATCATCAACCTCGGTCCCATAAATTTTGATAGCATCAAAACGGCTCCCCAAACGGGCTATGTTCAGGACCATCGTTCCCTCGGAAATTTAATCAATAAAGAATTAGCTGGTTGGTATAACTACCGCACCCGAACCCATAATATCGAATCTAAAAGAAATGTTTATGCTCTACAGTTGAACGATGGTCTTTTTATGAAAATGCGGATACTCAATTACTATTGTGCTTCAAAAGATAGCGATTGCCGCACAATGTTATGCACCCGCGAAGAAGCAGCCTGCCTCACTATTGAATACGCATTATCAGAGGCCAACTCCAATAAGTATATTTTTCCGGAAGACCCTGTTTTGCCTAAGCCCCTCCCTACCCCTGATAAAGCCAGTGAGTAGATTAAGTCTCATTGTTCTTATTTCACTGGTTCTTTTTTCCTGCCAAGGCAAGAAAAATACTGGAATGATTCTTATTGCCAAGGGAAAGTTTACGCTTGGTTTGAACCCGCAAAAAAACGTATTACAGTTCATGTCAGATAAAACTTCAGCCCTCAATGCCCAGCCTGAGCAGGAATATTTATTGGAAGCATTTTATATCGATCAATATGAAGTCACGTATGAGCAATTCATGAAGTTCAAACCGCAAGCTCAATACACCACGCGCCAAATGAATTTACCCGTCAGCGGTGTCAGTTGGTACGAAGCCGATGCCTATTGTCAATGGCTGGGAAAACGCCTACCGCACGAATATGAATGGGAAAAAGCCGCCCGCGGTAAAGATGATCGACTTTTCGTATGGGGCAATGATTTCGAAAAGGGAACTGCCAATTTTGGTAAACAAGTCAAACCCGTTAACACTCTGGATGGAGATATCAGCCGTTACGGCGTTTGGGGAATGAATGGCAATGTTTCAGAGTGGACATCAAACTGGTATCAGCCCTACCCGAATTCAACTCTGCAAGATAAAAACTTCGGCAACAAATATAAGGTCACTCGCGGTGGTTCCATTCACAAACGAGAACACGGTTTTATCAAACAGTTTGCAATGATCCCTTACCGTAATATCTCCCCACCCAAAATGAGATTTTGGGACACGGGTTTTCGATGCGTCAAATCAGCTTAAAAAGCCTCAGTCAGCAGATCCATCATTTGACGAGTTTGACTCTTTAGGTGCCGGGGTTTCTGTTGCCATTTTCTTATTATCCCTAACAAAAGGTATGGGCATAGGGGGCATCGGTTTGTTTATGTCAGCCGAGCTATCGCTCTTTCCTAAACTGCTCTCATTACCACTTTGAGCCGTATTGCCGTCTACTTCAGGGGAACCATCCGGACTGCTTGCCGATGTCGGTCGGCGACGTCTTCCTTTTTGCGCTCCACCCCTTCGTGTCACGGGTTTTCGCCGAGAATATCTTCTTTTTGGATTAGGCTTGGCAGTTTCAGAATCGGTGCTTTCTACAGCATTATTTTCTGTTTGACTGGCCTCAACTACACTTTGCTCCGGTGCTTTTTTTAATATGGATTCACTAGCAATGCTTTCTTCTGAAACGGCCTCAACGGGGTTTTCTGATTTGGGCGTTTCATTTTTTCTTGACCTTGGAGGTCTTGGAGAACGGGTTGGTTTCGCTGATTTAGCGGTACGGCCGGGTCTAGAAGATCGAGCAGGTCTTGGCGTTCGTGCAGGTTTTGTTTGTTTTACTTGCTCGCCTGTTTCGCTAGAAACACCGGCATTATCAACAGTAGAAGCGGTTTCAGAAACCTTATTATCTAGAGAAGGTTCGCTCGGCCAAACTTCGACCACATTATATTTATAATTTTCATACGAGAGACCAGCGCTGATCTTAAATTGAAAATCTACTAAATGCTTGGCTTTAAGTTCGGTCAAAATACCTAATTTGTGATTCAATAAGTAATTAGAAACTTCTGGAGTGACCTCCAATGCCAAAACCTTAACTTTGACCGTAGAGATTATTTCATGGATTTTACGCAATACATTGAGCGATAAAGAATCAATAGAGCGTACCAAACCAGATCCGGCGCATTGTCCACATTGCACAAATATTCCTTCTTTTACCGGCGGAGAAATTCTTTGCCGAGACATTTCAAGCAAACCAAATTTTGATATCCGAGCGATATTGATACGTGCTTTATCTGTTTTACAAGCTTGCTTCACTTCTTTTTCGACAGAGGCTTTGTTCTTTTTCGAAAACATATCGATAAAATCGATGACTATCAGCCCACCCAAATCTCGCAACCGAAGTTGACGTGCAACTTCTGTGGCCGCTTCAAGGTTGGTCGTCACCGCCGTTTCTTCAAGGTCAAGCCCACCCTTGGTTTTGCCTGAGTTAACATCGACTGAAACCATTGCTTCACCAATATCGATGACAATGGAACCTCCAGATGGTAATAAAACCGTGCGTTTATAGATCGACTCAATCTGCTCTTCGACTTTATATTCAGAAAAAAGAGGTTTGGTTTCTTTATAAAACTTAACCAAGTTGCGGTTGCGAGGCATTACCAAGTCTACGAATTCTTTCAACGCTTTATAAGCTTCTGCATTATCCACGATGATTTGCGCGGTATCACTGCTGAAATGATCGCGGACTGTTCTCACAACCAAACTCGGCTCTTGGTAAATTAAAAATGGCGCGGATGAGACCTCATTCTTCTTTGCTTCCTCAATTTTATCCCAAATTTTACGTAGCATCTGCATATCCTTCTGCAGTTCCACTTTTGTCTGGCCCAAACCAGCGGTGCGAATGATCAAACCCAAATCGTCTGGCAAATTGAATTCAGCAACAATATCCTTAAGCTTCTTTCTTTCACTCTCATCTTCAATTTTACGGGAAACGGCACTTCCGTGTCCTTGCATCAGAACCAGAAACCGTCCGGCTAAGCTCATGGCATTGGTCAAAGAAGGTCCCTTCGCGTCACGACTTTCTTTAGCGACCTGAACTAAAATGCGTTGTCCACGAATCAGAACGTCCTGAATCCTTATTTTCGCCTTTTTCTCGCCAGTCGAAATATAAGATTCCTTCAAGACATCTTTAAAAGGTAAAAAACCAAATTTTTTCCCTCCAAAATCGACAAAAGCCGCTTCAATAGAAGGTTCAACCCGGTTAATCACACCTAAATAAATATTGCCTTTGATTTGTTCCCGTGAAGAATGCTCTACAATATAGTCCTGAATGATATTATTATCCAAAACCACGGCCCGGCACTCTTCAGAGTGCTGGGAGTTGATCAACATTACTTTTCTATCTGTCTTATTTTTTCTCATTTAAAATTCTTCCTGATTCTTCTTTGCAGATCATCACAATCGGTAGGTTGCGAGGCCGGCCCAAATAAGCTTGAGGTTGAAAAATACAAAACAAACCTTTATAGTTCAAACAATTAGATGGGAATGACTTTTTTTTCGGTCGGGATCACAGTATAATGATTTTGGTGAGGAAAGAAGAAATCTGTGTTTTAGGATTGGCTTTTCCTGTTGGAAAGTCTATAAAAATGTTATTTAAATTGTTTTTTATTGTATTAAAAACTATATAAAAATGAGCATCACTCACTCATAAATAAAGTCGGTTTATTCCGACATAAATATTCTATACAAAGAGAAAACCACATAATCTAGGTTTCATATTACCATTCTTATCCATGATAAGGAAAACTTTATTGCTAATTTGGGGAACAATTCCGATAATCAATACATACCAGTTTAACTATAACTATTAACAAAATATGACTATTTTGTTATTTCGCGATGCAAGCAACATAGGAAATCAAGATGGCTAGTTCAAACCCAAGTAATTCAATAGGAATGACCCAATTAGGGGAACTCGAACCAGAAGATCTACGCGGTAAAACAATATTTATTCGCTGTGATTTTAATGTTCCCCTGCGCTCCACAGCCAAAGGCCTTTTTAGAGTGGCCGATGACACACGCATCCGCCGTTTTCTTGACCTCACTTTTCGAAAAATTCATGAGTTGACGGAAGGAGATTGTCGAATCATTATAGGCTCGCATCTTGGCCGTCCACATAAAATGAAAGACCAAACAGGATGGGATGGCATCTTCAATATTCAGTTTGTTTCCTCGCATTTTGATACCTTGATACGAAGAATATATGGTGATACTTACACTATTTTTCCGCCTGAAACAATAGATTCACATATGCAGCATTCTCTGGAAATCGTTTCCCACAAACGTCTTCCGCCTGGCGGCATCAAATTCCTACCCAATTTACGCTACCTTTTAGACCCTAAAAATACTGACCTTTTCCGGACAGAATTTATTACCAAGCTGGCAAATGTAGCCGATGTTTATATAAATTGCGCCTTCGGTTGCAGCCACAGAGTCTCAAAAAGCATCAAGCTCTTACCACAATTAATGCGACAAGAAGGTAAACCCGTTGTGGCGGGTGTTTTGTTATATGAAGAAATCAACCGACTGGGGAAATTTGCAAACCGCGTATTAACCAACCCGAAAAAGACATTGGTTGTAACAGGTGGAGCAAAGATATCTGACAAAATTAAAATTTTAGAGCAATTTGTAGCAACGGGCGTTAAGGGAATATTGATCGGCGGAAAAATGGCCAATGCATTTCTTCTGGCGCAACAACAAAAGGAACTTTTACAACCTTTTCAAATGGAGACCTTGCCAACTAAATTGCAAAGTCAATCAGAAGTTGAAAAGGAAGAACTACTCAATGAAATCAATCTAGCTGAGAAAATTATCGATCTAGCAGAAAACAGTAAGGTAAAACTTTGCCTACCTGAAGATTATAAAGTTGTCCCCGATTACCAAAGTACAATTTTTGAAAACAAGACAGTCCCAGATTTGGCGAAAGAAATACAGCTGGATTTAGGTGAAAAAACCATCAGTCAATTTGAAGACATTTTTAATGGTATCGAAAATGTATTTTGGAATGGACCTTTAGGAGCTTACGACCACCCTGCATGCAGTTATTATGCAGAAGGCTCGTTGGAGTTAGCCAAGCTACTTTTTCAAATGTCTCTGATCAACCCAAATATGTCAGTCGTTATAGGAGGTGGTGATTCAGCCGCAATTCTTAACAAGATAGGCATCACTGAGTTGAAAAAAATGATCAAAGTTCAAATTGAAAAACAATTTCCAACGACCATCAACCGCAACCAAATATCTATCGATTTTTTGGAAAATGATTCGTATCAGTTGTGGAATTATTTTGCCAGTAATTTCTTTGTATCCACAGGTGGGGGAGCGTCTTTAGAGTTCCTGCAAGGATATTTAAAAGGAAAGGCCGAAGGAGACATGGCCTCCTACCTACCTGGAACGGTCACATTGATGGAGCTATGTGAATTATAATCCGTTTTAAAACCAGAAATGTTTTGCACACAGGCTTTTAAGAGTAATTCTAATTGCTCGCACTCCGTGATCAAACGCTCATATACCTTCTGGGTATCCATAGCCAATAGGCAAGCGTTGTCCCCCATTTGGTTCTCTTTTCTCTTATTGAACATATCCATAAGAGGACGAATTTCAGGGTTACTAAGCCCCTGCACTTCGATCTTCTCATCCAAGGCGATGATTTTCTCAATCAATTGAGTCATTTTTTTGGAATTTCCATTACCACTCGATACACCGCGAATGATATCTCGGCAAAGACTTTTCCCGGCAACGGCAATTCTTCGAATATCCACAAGAACAGATATTTTTTTATTTAAGGGTTGATCCAAAGCTTCCAAGTTCGAGCAATCATAATCACGCAATAGTTCTTGGCATATTCCAGTAACCAACATCTCATTACCACCGGAACCTTGTAAACCGTCTAATTGCGCTCTCCATAACAAGCCATAAGAGATTCGAAACAAATCTTCGATTTTAAAGATATTGCGAACAAGCGGTCGTAATTTAAAATTATTATTAACATCAAATATAGTTTCAAATACTTTCAACTCAGACTCGGTTGTGATTTCGCTAGGAAGATTCCAGTTTCGGGTGACAATATGGTTTTCAATGACCGCTGAAATATGATGAGGAGAAACCTTATCAACGCAAACAATATCATTACAATGAACGCCATAACTGCATGGAGCGCAAGAAATATCAGCCTGAAATATTATATGGCCTGGGGAAAAAGGAGCTGTTTCATAGGGGTGTGCATGGGCAAAAAACAGCCCTACAATTTTAGTTCCGAGAGCAGCCGCTAAATGCATGGTCCCTGTATCATTGGTGACCAGGTATTCACATTTTTCAAGCAACCCTGATAATTCATCGAGGTTGGTTCTACCTGCAACATTAAAAACTCTTTCCTTGTCCTCTACTAATTGAGCAATTCCATCAGCCATTTCACGCTCAGACTCAACACCGAAGATAACTATTCTGGCGTTTAATTTACCGATCAATATATTGGCTAACTTCGCAAATGACTGAGCAGACCAACGACGGCCTTCCAAACTAGAGCCCGCCTGAAAACCTATGAGAACACCTTCATCTATATTTGAAGGAATAAATTTTTCAACTGAATTTTTGGATGGTATCACCTCGATGGTGCGACCTCGAACATCCACCCCACCGGAGCGCGAAAACATTTCCACAAGGTTGAACTCGTTATAATTCCGATTAAAAACTTCAACACCAAAATACTGCATCCACGGGTGACCGGTCATGCGATTGCCAAAATCATTACAATGAAAACCGACAACATTTTTGATTCGCAAATAACGCACCATGAGTGCGCTAAATTTTGAGTGACTCAAATTCACCAATAAATCAAAATTTCGCTCCTTAATGACATCCAAACTATTCTCTAAATATCTGAAAATCTTAATCCATGACAAATCATCCCACTGATCTTTCGCATCAAATTGTTTTATATTAAGACTGATGGAATCATCCACATCTGGAATCATGGGGACAACACCAGAAAAATCACTGGTGACAAGAAGCGTTATTTTTGCAGTAGGATATTTTTCTTTCAAACCTCTGATCAAAGGAGTAGTCTGAATCATATCTCCCATACGCGTCATACTAAGAATAAGAATATTTTCTGCCACGATCAAACTTCCTCTTTTAAAAGTTGATCCAACATTAAAAATAAAGTCTCTTTGTCATCCAAAGCACCCTCTCCCTTATGAATATGCTCTGTTACAGTCTTTAACGAAAATGGGTTTTGACCTTTAAATTGCTTTAAATAATTACCAAGGTCTGTCTGTTCACCGGCCTTTTCAATACAGTAATCTAATGGGTCTATTTGACTTTCTCGTTCACGATTAAGGATAGTCTTATGATCCAAAAAAACATGAATCAATAATTCCTGCATACGGTGTTCCATAGTGTGTTCATTAAGCACTCGTTGGTATGATTTATGTGCAATGGCGTGTCTTTCGTCAGGGCGCGTCAAATAATACTCAATTTGATCCTGCATTTGACCTAAGCTATCAAAAACGATCATCTCCTCGCCCAACTTAAACATACGTGAAAGATGAGTTCTTTTATCAACCAACTGAAAACCACGACAGGCGGCAATTTCAAAAGTACGAGGGTTGACGAAGTCACCATCAGGGTGAATTCCATAATGGTAAGTGGATGAATGCAGGTTGAGATTGACTTTGGCGGCGTTATAAATTTTTACGGTTTCTTCAGTCGTAACAAGCTGATTATCATTTTGTACCAAGCGTCCGAGAGGGCTTTCGAGGTTCCAACCCGTCCCCCATATTTTAAAATCGAAACTCATCAAACGAGGAAAAGACTGCACTCTATTATGGTAGGCAGCCCCCATAAATGAAAGATCGGCTCCATATAAATCCAAAGATTCAACGGAAAGCTCTAAAGGACGGTGTATTGCGGTCGAACAAGCTTGGGGTAGGTAATAACAATTCTGAGCACCTTTATCCCGTAATGCTTGATGAAACGTTTCATCTTGAATTGTGAATATATAATCATAATCAGTGGCAATTTCATTCCAGTAAGATAAAGTCCTAAAATCTTCAACAAACCAGAATACAACAGGAACCTTTAACGCCTTTAATTTTTGAATCGCCTCCGGGGTGAGTGGAGCTTGAGCCAATGCAATGATGATATCAGGTTTAAAATCATCCGCTTTCGCGGCGGTTATTTCTCCCATCAATTTCATAAAGTTCTGTGAAAGAACTTCTGAGTTCTTAGGGTTCCGAGTTATTTTTTTTAAAGAATGAAATCCTTGTGAAAACTCATCACAGTCAACCGTAGCAACTTCATGGCCTAAAGATCTCAAGGCGCTAGCACAATGATGGGCGGTTGGCAAAGACCCCCCGTATACAGGGTTAACAATCATTACCCTTAAGGATTGATCGTTGAGGAGAATCTTTATTTCTTGCCCCTCATCCAATCGATTGTAATAATTTCCTGCCAAACGCACCGAGGGCATATGACGAAAAATATTCCAATTTCCTTGCTCCAATCGAGCAATTAGGCACGCAGGTGTTTCTGCAACTCGAAAACGCACTCTTCCCAAAAAAGGGCGAATGTCTATGGATGCCATGAAGCTTCTGAACAAACTCATCAGAGGCTCGATAATGATCACTTCACCTGAATGTCTTTGTAATAGAGCCTGAACGTGATATCCAAAACCCAAACCATATACAATTGTTTTACGTTGAGAATCGAAAACAAAATTCTCGATGGCTCGGGTAGCTTCTTCAACGGGTTTATACTGACTGTGTAACGAAACACCCGATACCTGCGGGACGAGAAAACCCGATTTGGAAGAGACCACTTCAATTTCTTCTGAAGGAGAATGTTTAGAAACACGCTCCGCCAACTCAGAATCAAATTCTCGCAGGCTTTTTAAATTTTGTACATACAAATCCATATATATAATTTCTTTACCTAAACGACATCAGCCCTTACATCATCTAACAAAGTCAGAGCCAATTCATGTTTAGGATCCAGAATTAAAATTTGTTCTAGATTTTTAATGGCTTCATCAAATTTTTCGAGCTTATATTGAATACCTGCCAATGCAAATTGCATATTCAAATTAGCCGGGTGAAATTCTAGGTATTTATGCAAATAGAACTCAATGCGCTCAAATTTTTCAGTTTTGTAAGAAAGTTCTAAAAGCAATTGGCACGCTGAAATATTATCGGGATTAATATCAAGAGCCTTACAAAAATATCCCATTGCGCCGCCCAAATCATTACGACTTGACATTAAAATACCTAAACCACATAAGGCTTTTGTGTTATCGGGTTCATTGCGCAGTAATTTAGTAAAACAGATATTAGCTTTATTCAAATCCCCATTATGAAGAGCCAAAGAACCCACACCCAATAATCCTTTTGTGTTTTCCGGCTCTAAACTTAAAGCTTGTTCGAAAAAGTTTTTTGCCTTTTCAGGTTGTTGGAGCTTCATATAAGTATTACCAATGCCAATCAACGTTTCGTAATGCTTCGGATCCATTTTTAGCGCTCGATCATACAATTTTAATGCGATTTCTAGATCCCCTACTTCTTCTGCCTGATTCGCTTCGGCAACCAAATTATCTAAAACCGTCAAATACTCATTATTTTGAGACATATTTTTATCCTTATTTTTAACCACCTCACATGGAGCGGCAATAATTTTATATTGAAACACAAAGAATCTTTTGATCTCGTCAGGTGTTAAATCATTAATCTGTGTACGCCCAAAGTTAAGGGCTGTCATGGAGCTTGAAGATAATTTATCATACTGAGGGTCAAGAACCTCCTCAACACCTTTAATAAAATACCCCGCCTGCTTAAACATTTTTTCTATTTCTTTAAGGGTGAAAAAACGCAGATGCGTAGCGTCTAGAATGCCTTCTTTCTCATAAGTCCAGTTGCCTTCTATCAATTGATGTATCACCCCATGAAACTGAACATTGGGAATACATGCGACAACCGTTCCGTTATCCTTGAGTAATCGTTTAACCCTTACGAGAACATTTAACGGGTCCACCAAATGCTCTAGAACATCGGCAAATAAAATACAATCAAAGGTCTCATCTCTGTATGGGATTTCAATTTTTTCGATATCACCATTTATCACATCATCTAATATCGATTCCGCCTCTAACGCGGCATTACAATCCAGCTCGACGCCAGCAACAAATGCCCCGTTACGTCTTTTGAGTTCTTGGCCGGTCAATCCGGCGGCACAGCCGACCTCAAGAATACATTTAGCATCAATGGGAACGAGGGGAATCAAATCTTTCCGTATATTTCCATAATATGAATCAGGCTTTTTATCTATTAAATTGGCATCTTTTTCATTGCCTAGTTCATCATTTAATATCCGGATAATTTCATCTGCTCGATGAACATAGGTATGTTTTTGCAAAACTTCTTTTCTTCCTGCCGTGGCAATGCGTTCACGCTCCGCAGCATTATCGAGATATTCCGCGACTCTATCTTCCAATTCATCATCGTTATAATTTACTAAATGTATTTTATCCTGGAATAATTCATCCAACCCACTACCTGGAGCAAAATCGGTGAGTAGTAAGCTCCCACTACACAATGCTTCAAATACTCGCATATTGAGATCGTTGTTGACGGCATTATTAAAAACAATGCGCGACTTACTATAATGTTCTGCCATCTCTTCCATGAATTTTCTTTGGCAGTCTAAATGGAATTGTTTTTGTAACCGTTCCAATAATTCTCTTCTACGATCTTTAGTGGAAGAAATCGTACCCACGAAACCAACATCAATTGATTTATCAGCTTGAATTTTTCCGTGAATTTCGGGGTCGCATGCTAGCGGTAGCCAACTAACATTTTTTATTCCCGCATTTTTCATAGGTTGAACATAGATTTTTTGTGCCAGAAAAATAAAATCAAAACTTTTGGCAATTTCGATATGACGATCTAAATGTATATGGGTGTCGATGAGATAACAAATTTTGGGTATTTTGTGGCTATGTAAATCAGAAGGGATATCACTCAGACCCGTTTCAACCCACATATAAAAATCAGGTTCCCACCCATCGGGCAATTGTTTCAAAATATCCTGTAACGGAGTTGCATTATCTCGATAAATATCTTGCGGGGTGATATCGTGGTTGAGAGCTTCAAGGTTCCACAACTTTATAATGTCTGCATTGATCTGGGCACCACAAGTTATGACATTATGCTTAAGCTTAAAGGCTCTCTCCAAATAATGAGCGGTGGTAGCTGGATAGGACACAAAATCCATCAATATATTTTTTCGAACCTTATTTTCAAAGGGTATGTTCTTATTCTGCAAATTGATACCCGTTGATTCAAGAAAATCTACAACAGACTTTTCGATAACTTTTCCCCAAGACGCAAGGAATTTATGGAGAGGAAATTTCTCCTGCACGGTTTTACGGGCTTTCTCTCCTAACTTCATAGCCTCGTCTTGATTTTTTAGCAGGTACTCTAAGCGATTATTTAAATATTGCAGGTCATTGGAAATATAACCATTCTCTGCATTATTAATGGGCGAGGTTTTGTTCCACGAGCTGACCACAGGCATACCCGTAGCCATCGCTTCTAACATGCTTAAGTTATATCCATCTTCAAACTCATCCACCGTGGTATTGATAAACACTCTGGATTGTCTAAAGTTTTCCAGTAAATCAGTAAATCCGCGAGATAGTCGCGAACCTAGAATCTTAGGGTTCAGCCCCAGAGTGACCAATGGATGATCTCCAACAATCTGTTGACTGGTCGAATAGCCCATCATTAAATCGCGTTCAAGAAGTAAGTTACCGACCTGTAAAACCACATCCTTCGTGCCATGATAACCACCATAATCATTAATATCTAAACCGGGTGGAATCACAGCTCCCTTTAAACCCCAGTCAGATTTCTTTTTACCTGAGATGAAAACTTTTTGAACACCTTTCATTAAAATATCTATTTTCTCGATATAATCACTACGGCTGATACGATCTTGCCCCAGTTTAATTTCTGTGGTCAAACAATTATGAAAAACCATTATCTTAGGGACTGAATAATCTCTAACTGCTATTAAATCCTTTATATTGTGTGCGATAATCAGATCAAATTCCCCGCGATCTAATATTTCCCTCGCGGTGGACATTGAAATCAGTTCAACATTTATTGGCACCGGGCGCATATTTTCATCCCAGCGACGGTATTGATCGGACGAAATTTCGGGTTCAACAACCAAAAATTCATAACCAATTCTAGCCAACATGCATAGATAAGGCTCATGCCAATTAAACGTGAGAATTTTAAAATTCATAGATCTATATGCTCCAACAAATAAAAGACTGTCCTTTCCTTTTTCGGTTTATCACAAATAGGACTTAACCTTTATTATTTAATACCTTTGATCTATGAATTAGACTGACCCATCAAACCAATGCAAAATATAAATAATTACCCATAATTATGTAACCAAGTGGTTAAATTATCATCTAAACGGCATAGGTTTTTGGACGGCACAAAACAAATTACCAGATAAAACTCTTTTATTCATTAATTTAGAGATAAGCTACCCAACCATGTCTTACGATCCTAATTCTAAAATAATAAAAGGCCGCGAGCGGCTGATTGAATACCGCAAAGCATTTCAAAAGAAACAAGCCTTAAAAGGTGAAATACCACAAGGGGAAGGAAAATTAAATCGAGATGGCAACCCAACCACCCCTCCGGGGCAAAGATTGGTAGACAGCTGGCCAGTTTTAGACCTTGGTGTGACACCAGAATTGGACAAAAGCACTTGGAACTTAACTGTTTCAGGCTTGGTGAAAAACGTTAAAACCTTTAATTGGGAAGAGTTTAGCAAGTTGCCGCAAACCAATGATATTTCAGATTTTCACTGTGTTACAACTTGGAGCCGATTGAATAACCATTGGCAGGGGGTCAAGTTTTCTGATATTGCTGATCACTGTGGAGTGCTACCAAGTGCTAAATATATATATATAAAGGCTTGGGATGGTTATTCCACCAATTTACCTTTAGAGGAAGCCATGAAATATGATGTACTCCTGGTACATCAATGGGAAGATAAACCTCTAACGAAAGAACATGGCGGGCCGGTAAGAATGATCACGCCGCAACTCTATGCTTGGAAAGGCGCAAAATGGATTGGGGAAATTATTTTCCGTGAGCACGATGAATTGGGGTTTTGGGAAAAACGGGGCTACTCAAACACCGCAGAACCTTGGTTGAATGATAGACATTGTTAAAAGGAGGGACTAATACAAACTCAAGTAACCCGCAGGGTTTTCAATTTAGCAAATGCTTCAGACTCTACAATGGCCTTAACACCGGCATCACCAATACCCGTGTCATACATGAGCAACGATTCAATATTGAATAATGTTTTGCTATTGCCCAACAACCGAGCCGATTCTAAGTTCAGATAGTTTCTCGCAATATTGAGATGTTTAACCCTTTGCAAAACTTTAGATTTAGCTAGAACCTTGATACCTTTTGGGGTGATATCGGTCCGATAAAAATTAAGCTTTCTTAAATTCGCAAAAGTTGGGGCCTTTGCTAAAGTTATTAAGGTATCATCTCCCACTGCATTTTCCTGAAAAATTAATACCTGAAGTTTTCTAAATTTTTCCGACTGCACCAAGGCCAACCCGCCCTCTGGACCAATATTGTTATAGCGCAAATCTAGAAGCGAAAGGTTTTCGGAAAAATCTGCGGAAGGCAGTTCTTTAATGCCTTTATCAGAAATATTGTTATCTCCCAAGTAGAGACGTTTTAAGTTTTTGAAGAGATTACAATGGAATAAATGGTGGGCACCTCGCCAGGTTAATTTATTATGAGACAGGTCGAGATTTTCAACCTCAAAAACACGGTTGGTTTGAACAAGAGCCTCCACCCCTTCATCACCGATAAACTTACCCTTCAACTCCAATGAGTCGTCATCCAAACATTCATCAATAACCCGATTGATATAGTCTAATTTAACCTGGTTAATCAATTTTACTCCCCTTGATATTTAAATTGATGGCGCAACGAAAACCAATATCATTAAAGCCTCTAGATAAAGGATAACTCCAGTCTCTATAACCTGAAGCCATGGCCACCACAGAGTCCGACCAAGAACCGCCTCTTCGAACTTTCATAAGCCCACGCATAGGTCCTCTCGGATTACGCAAGATATCTGTAAAATAAAATTCTATAGAAAACCAATCGCCCACCCATTCCCACATATTACCGGCCATATCATAAAGGCCATTCACGTTAGGAGAAAAAGAACCCACCGGTGTCGCTTTGTCTCTTAATTTAACCCCTCCACGCGCAGGAGGGTTCATCAAATCAAAACCTTCTCCCCACGGGAATTGACAACCATCGCCATTACTTGCAGCTCTTTCCCATTGCGCTTCACTCGGTAAAGACTTGCCAATCAAATGACAATAATCGGCCGCCTCATACCAGTTAAGCTTTGAAACCGGACAGTTGTCACATTCTGAAAAAATACTTCGTCGCAATGAATGTTCAGAAAAATATTTTTCAAACATTTCATTGGTGACCTCATATTTATCTATCCAATAACTATCCAAATGAACGGTCTGCTCTGGAGCGCCATGCTGAGGCCCGAAACGATCACAACCTCGCTTAAAAACACCACCGGGGATCAGCACCATGTCTTTTGTAAGACTATCTTCTAATTTTTGAGCCGATGCAGGAAAAACCCAAGTTATAAATAAAAACCCCATGCCCCAAAACAAGGGTAAATATTTCAACAAATTAACGGGATGAGATTTTCTAGTAAGGCTCACGCGAATTCTTTAAGTTCCTCTAAAATTGCTAAGGTAGCTTTGGACCTATTTAAAGTATAAAAATGAATGCCGGGGGCATCATTTTTCAATAAATCCTGACATTGTGCAATGGCATGATCGATACCTACTTGACGAACCTTAACTTGATCGTCTTGAATACCTTCAAATTTTGACATCACCGAATCGGAAAGCTGAGCTCCACACATTTTAGTAAAACGCTGAATTTGTTTTAAATTTAAAATAGGCATGATGCCAGGAACAACCGGAACATTAATATTACGTTTTCGGATTTTATCTAAAAATTCAAAATAATAACGGTTATCAAAAAATAACTGCGTAACTAAAAAATCAACACCACTGTCCACTTTGCGTTTTAGGTTATCGATATCTTTTTCAATATCTGAACATTCCACATGACCTTCAGGATAACAAGCCGCACCAATACAAAATGAAAAATTATTTTTTATAAATTTTACCAACTGGTCCGCATATTCAAAACCACCCTCGGTTTTAACAAAATGGGTTTCACCCTGCGGAGGGTCTCCCCTAAGAGCAAGAACATTATCAATATTGCGTTCCTTTAAACTTTCAAGGACAGAACTGATTTCATTTTGATCATGCCCCACACACGTGAGATGTGCCATGCTCTCAATACCAATGGTATTTTTAATATTCCCCACAAGGTCTACGGTTTTAGCCCGCGTGCTACCGCCAGCACCATAAGTGACCGACACAAAACCTGGAGACGAAGATTTCAAACGACCGATGGTTTCAAATAAACTAGCAAAACCAGCGGAGTCTTTAGGGGGAAAGAATTCAAAAGAGTAAACGGGGGATGCGGACCTAAGTTTTTCTGTAATTTTCATAGTTAATGATAACACAGCCCAATAGCCAAAATAAAATAGGAGTTTATAAAATTAA
>JABIYR010000124.1 GCA_018702695.1 Nitrospina sp.
ACTTCCCTTTGCGAGTTCGGTGTCTGTGAGCAAAACTGACTGACCGGGGTTCTCCAGCCCATTTTATTCTGCCTTCTTATTTGTGATCATTGCGCACACTTTTCATTCTCTTTGGGTTTCTAGAATCGCATTTCCTTATTAAGATACAATGAGATAAACTCTGATCAAGAGGACTTTCGTACGCAGGAATTTAAAAACCGATTTGTTGTGAGATGTTGATGCAAGTCATTACCACACATTTGAATGCAGATTTTGATTGCCTGGCTTCCATGATGGCGGCTAAAAAATTGTACCCGGATGCACATCTGATTCTTCCGGGTTCATCCGAACGTCTGGTTGACGAATTTTTGGAAGAGGGTTCTCTTGCGATGGGCTTCACTCGACTTAAGGATATTGTATTAGATCAGGTTCGTCTTTTAGTGGTGGTGGATACGCATGCGCCGGAAAGGATAGGGGTTTTTGGACCATTGTTAAAAGACCCGAACGTGGAGATTCATATTTATGATCACCACGCAGACCCGGAACCTGATTTCAATGTGGGGCAGGCTCTCATAAAAAAAAGAGGGGCGACGACCACTATCTTTCAGGAAATTTTGTTGGACAAGAAAATGGCTCTGACGCCGGAAGAATGCACGCTGATGGTTCTGGGGATTTATCAGGATACACAGTCCCTCACCAGTGTTACCACCACACCGGAAGATTTGATCGCCGCCGCAGAGCTGGTTAAAAAGGGCGCAGACTTAAACCGAATTGGCAGTTATATGCAACGTCGGCTTAGTGCAGAACAGTTGGATATCTTCAATGAAATGATATTGAGCCTCGAAAAATATAGCATCAACGGCATAGAGGTTCCGATGGTCACTGCTTCTTCCGATCACTTTGTTCGAGACTTAGCAAGCGTTGTGCAACATGTGAAAGAACTGGAGAATCTAGCTGTGGTGATCGCTTTAATTAGGTTAGATAAACGAATCTATTTGATCGCGCGCAGTGGTGTCGCAGAAGTCAATGTGGCCAAATTGGCTCAGGCTTTTGGCGGCGGAGGGCATGAAAGCGCGGCCTCTGCGAATATAAAAGATCTCACGCTGGCTCAGGTTAAGGAAAAACTCTTGGGCGATTTGGAAGTCGTTGTTCAACCTTTGATCTGTGTCCGGGATGTCATGCACGCTCCAGCTATTTCTGTGAATGTGGGCGATAGCATTGAATCGGTTGAAAAGAGCTTGACGCTTTATAATCTGAACACCCTTCCGGTTTTGTCAGACGGGCAACCGGTTGGGTTGATCACTCGCCAAATTGTTGAAAAAGCCATCCACCATGCGATAGGAAAAGACAGTGTCGAGGGTTTAATGATCAGTCGTTTTGCGGTCACGACTGCCGAGGCCTATTTTAAGTCGGTGATCCCTTTGGTGATTGAAGATAAACAAAAGCTCATTCCCGTAGTTGATTCTGAAAACAGGTTAATCGGTATCGTCAGTCGTGGCGACTTGCTGAGGGTCATGCACAATGATAGAGCGGGTGGCGATCTATCAGGAACGTTGTTTGATGGGAAGGCTGGCAGTCAGAAGAATTTGAAAAGTCTGGTCAAAGAAAGGCTGGATAAGGATATTTATCAACTCCTTGATCGTATAGCTCAAGTTGGCGAACGTTGTGGCGAAACGGTTTATGCGGTGGGCGGTTTTGTGAGAGACCTGATTTTGAATATTCCCAACAAGGACATTGATATTGTCGTTGAAGGGGAAGGCATTTCTTTCGCTGGTCACTTGGCTGAAGAGTTTGGGGGCCGAGTCAAGTCTCATGAAAAGTTTGGCACATCGGTGGTGATATTCCCCGATGGCTATCGCATCGATGTGGCCACCGCGCGTATGGAATATTACGAACACCCCGGTGCCTTGCCGACGGTGGAAAAAAGCTCAGTCAAGTCAGATCTTTATCGGCGTGATTTCACGATCAATAGCATGGCTGTGAAACTGACTAGTGCAAACGCTTTTAGTTTGATGGATTATTTTAATGGGGAAAGGGATTTAATCAATAAAGAGATTCAGGTTCTGCATAGCTTGAGTTTCATCGAAGACCCTTGTCGCCTATTCAGAGCCATACGTTTTGAACAGCGATTTGCTTTTCAAATTGGAAAGCAGGCGGAAGCGTTTATGCGCAACACCACCAAGAAAAATCTGGTCGATTCGCTTAGTGGCACGCGTTTGTTCAATGAGATCAAATTGCTTCTGCAAGAGCAACGTCCTGTGGACTGCATTCGTCGAATGCAGGAGTTTGAACTGCTTCAGTCTATTTCGCCTGAAATAATGAAAAACTCCAAGGATATGGAAACCTTGGATAAGCTGGAATCGGTGTTTTCTTGGGCGGCTATGATCAACCTGCCACAGGAACCGGAGACTTGGAGTGTCTATTTTTTTGGGATTTTTTATTCCCTAGAAGATAAGGAGTTTCTTAAAGCGGCTGAACGCCTGCATTTGCCCAATCGCTTGAAAAATTCATGGGCGCAGGATAGAACCCAATGCCGTGAAAGTTTGCAACGTCTTCAAAGTCAAAAAGACTGGGAGCCGAAAGAGATATACCACACCTTTGCCAACCTCTCTATTGAGGCGGTGATTTATTTGCTGGCGTTATCCTCATCGGACCGGCTCAATCAGTATGCTAATATTTATTTCACTCAATATCAGGGCAAGGCCGAGCCTTTCTTGACGGGTGATGATCTGGTGAGTTTGGGGATGGAACCTGGCCCTATATTTCAGTCTACGCTCAACGCATTACGAGAGGCCCGCGTGGAAGGCCTTGTCAATACTCGGGCGGAAGAGGTGGCGCTGGTGCAAGAACGGTTTTTGAAATCTTAAGCACTCACCTCAAGTGCGAGAAAATGTTTCGTGCAAACTCTTAAACATCATATTGACCGGTTCTTTCTCTTAACCGAGAACAAAACCGACATTCCCACCGAAATCAGGGCCGGTTTGGCTACTTTTCTGACCGCCTCTTATATTATTTTTGTGCAACCTGCGGTATTGGCTCAGACGGGGATGGATTTTGGTGCGGTGATGACGGCAACCTGTCTGTCTGCGGCATTGGGTTGTTTGATAATGGGGTTGTGGGCTAATTATCCCATTGCTTTGGCTCCGGGGATGGGGCTTAATTTTTATTTTACCTACACCATTGTTTTGGGGCAGGGTGTGGCTTGGGAAACCGCTCTGGGGGCTGTGTTTTGTTCCGGCCTTGTTCTGATTATTCTCACTGTATTGCGGGTCCGTGAATTCATCCTTAACCTTATTCCTGATTTCCTTAAAACGGGCATTGCCGCAGGGATTGGCTTGTTCATTGCATTTATTGGGTTTGTGCAAGGCGGGTTGGTGGTGGAGAACCCCGCAACATTGGTGAAGTTCGGCAACTTGAAAAGTCTGCCTGTTATTTTCACGCTTTCAGGTGTGATTTTGATCGGCGTGCTTCTGCAAAAGAAGGTCAAAGGAGCGATTTTAATTGGCATGTTGACCCTGACTCTGCTGGGGCTTCCTTTCGGGCTGGTGACGTTTCAAGGGGTGATCACGGCTCCGCCAGCGATAGGCCCCACCTTGATGAAAATGGATATTCTCGGCGCTCTGGATCTGGGTTTAATCACGGTGATTCTGGTGTTCGTATTCGTAGACTTGTTTGATACTGCAGGGACGCTTGTTGGAATCAGCCAGCAGGCAGGGCTTCTGAAACAAGGTAAACTGCCACGCGCGACACGAGCATTTTTACCCGATGCGGTGGCAACTACGGCCGGGGCCGCAATGGGAACTTCGACGGTGGTGTGTTATATCGAAAGTTCCACGGGTGTGGCAGAAGGGGGGCGCACGGGGCTGACTGCTGTTGTGGTGGCGGGGCTGTTTTTGCTGGCACTCTTCTTTTCTCCCATCGCGCAAATGATAGGCGGAGGTATCTCAGTGGAGGCAGGGCGAACCCTCTATCCCATAACCGCCCCGGTATTGATCATTGTGGGTTGTCTCATGGCTTCAAACTTAAGCCAGATAAACTGGAAGCAATGGGATGAAGCTCTTCCCGCCTTTCTGGTTTTTGTCGGCATGCCATTGACCTATAGCATCGCCGATGGCATGGCTTTGGGTTTTATCACTTATCCTCTGTTGAAAATATTTTCGGGAAAAATAAAAGAAGTGCATCCGATAATGGGTTTGATTGCGATATTGTTCCTCCTGCGATATGTCATGCTTGCAGGTTAAAGCGCGGTGAGGATGTGATACAATGATTAAATCAAAATATTCCTTAACTTGTAAAGAGGTGATGGGTCGTGGCTAGTGTTGAATATCTTATTAAGCAATTTTTGACTCCGGATAAAAAAGATCTCGACTTGAGCAACCAGAATATTGGGGACAAGGGTGCTATCACACTATCCAAATCGAAATATCTGCGCAGATTGAAGAGGTTAATTTTGCCGAATAACAATATCAGTGACGAGGGCATCACGGCAATTGCCAACTGTGAAAATTTTAAACAACTGACTGATCTTGATATTTATGGAAACGTCATCAGCGATGACGGGGTTAAGGCGATCGCAGAGTCTCCCTATATGAGCAATCTCAAAAAACTCAGCCTTTATGGAAACTTGGTTGAAGATGAAGGGGCGATAGCCATTGCTGAATCGCAGACGCTTTCGAAATTGAAACATTTATTTATCAACTCAAATCGAATCCGGCGTGAAGGAATCGAATCGCTTCAAAAAGCAAAATGTCGCACCCGGCTGTGTCATTTGCATGTCGATGACCTGAAAGACTTTTATTATGAAGAGGTCGCCGATGACGATGATGAAGACTTGATTCATACTTGGGAAGAATTGAAAGCTCGGGCCGCCAAAAATAAGGACGCCGAAGACTGAGCCAACCAATGTTGACACAAAAAGGGTTCCTCCTAATTATCCTCACAATTTTTTTCCTGTCGATAAGCCCGGTTCATGCTCAAACCGATTCGACTGGGCCAGTAGATTACGAAACACTATTTAAAGAAAACCTGACCCGAGGCGGAAAGGTTTTAAACCTGTCAGGAAAAAAGATAGGAGATGCCGGCTTGAAGGTTCTCCTGAATCAGGATTTTATAAAAAATCTGAAAAAGCTAGACCTTCGATACAATCAAATCTCCCCGCAAGGGGCCAAAACTCTGGCCCAGTCTCCACCGCTTGCAAAGCTCAAAACCTTGATCTTAAAACATAACTTCTTTTCTGATGAAGGCAGTTTGGCCTTGGCCTACTCACACAGCTTCCCTAACCTTGAAAACTTGCAATTAGGCTGGAATGAAATGCGAGATGCTGGGGCATTGGCTTTGGCAGAAACAAAAAACTTCCCCAAGCTGAAAAAACTTGATCTGCGCGGTAATTTCTTGGCAGAAAAAACAAAAAATATACTCACCACCACTTTAACGCACCTCAAAACCCTGCGTCTGTTTCAATCCGAGTAATCCTTACTAGTCAAGCAAGTCAATAAGAGGGTAATTCCTTCGGGGCACGATAGCTAAAATGAGTCAGCCCTAGATACAAAATCAAATTTGCCTATATAAATGTCTTATATTTGACCGGTCAGGTTACGGGGCGGCAGGTCCACTCACATCATTTCCTTGGGCACTATTAAAATCGGGTGCTGCTGAAGAATCATGCATGTCACCGATAAATTCCATGGCGAAACCCGTGGTATTTTGCTCAGCCACTACGGTACCCCAAAATGACAACATTGTTACATCTCTGAATCCACCACCGACAGCTGTTGTGGGTGACGTTGCAACTGACCCGGCACGAATGAACCCGTGTGAGAAATTCGAAGTTCCGGTGATAAACTGAGCCGAGGGAATGCTTGTCGAGGTAATAGAGGGGTGATCTGAGCGAACAATAAAAACCCTAGAAGTTGTTGCCGAAGAAATAGTGAAAGAGGTTGAGGAGCCAAATGTATTGCCATCACTTTGTATGGCTTCAACAGTGACTCCGATTTGTGACGCCATCCCAGAAAGCGAAGTATGGCTGACCGCAATAAAAGTGTAAGACTCAGAATCTGATTGCCAATAAGGGGAAATAACTCTCTCGGAGTTAGGAACTGAAGCGACTGTTGAAGTAGAAGTGCTGGATGAAGTTACTGTTTGGTAAAAATTGGCAACTGTGAGGTCTGTACTCTGAAATGTTAGACGGTTGTCTGCCGCAAGCGCGTTTCCTTCTGCTACTCCTGTAACAGCTCCACCAAAGGAAACATTCGGGTTCGAAAAATATTGAATTCGAGTATTACTGCCTGTTCCCATGATGGTTTTAAAATTATTGGTGTTATCAAGATAACCATGGTTGTAATCGAAAGGAGATCCGTCTGTGTTGTCAGCAGTGCGGTCATGGCGTGCTGACATATTATGTCCGATCTCATGTCCAAATGTATAATTACCCGTGGCACAGTTCGTTTGAGTTACAGAATAACCAAAGGAAGCAAAGGACGAAGAAACCGTGGTCATCAAAAAAGCCAGGCCACATAAAGTATCATCCCCATCCACTAAAACCACCACAAGGTCTGCTCCATTTGCTTCGCGTAGTTCATGGAGACCTGATATGGACCCATCTTGCGCGGAGTTTAGAAAACTGGTGAAATCAAAACCACTCTCCGAAAAACTTATCTCCTGCTTGGCTACAAGCCGGACAACATGGCTCACACCGCTATTCGAATAGGCCGCATTGGTTTCAGATATAGCTAGGTCAATTAGGCTATCCATGGCACTGGTTCCCCCCTCTACCACTCGGGCCTCGGCGGTATAAACAACTAGAAGGTCAATGGTACTTCCATCGTCATCAGATTGAGTTTCTACTGAAGAGGAGGTGCTGGATGCTGACACACTATCAGGACTAATTACTGGTCTAGAAAAAGAATTTTGTTCAACAAATTCATCGCCTTGTCTATTGATAGATTTTCCACCTGAGATATGAGGCTTTGCTTGTAATAATGCGTTTTGGGAAAGATCGTTCAATGTTCTACTAATAGTAGTTTCCCTACCTGATAGGTGCATATTTGTTTGACTGGTTATATCTTTGGGGAGCGTACCTAAAGGGGAGGGTGAATATTTGGACTTGATATCTGGGGTAATGGGTTCACTTGTTGGAGGAAACTTGGTGGGGTCAATCTTGTAAATAGCATGAACCCCATCGCTAATATGTCGTATTTGATAGGAAAATTGGGTCATGGATATATTGCCAAAAATCATGTTTTGATTCACAACTAGTACCACCTGACTCAGGGGAAAGTCTTTTAATTTCCCATACCAAGAGTAACTGCCTGACGAATTCTTTTCTATTTTTTGAATGAGGACGGTGTATTCAAGATCTTGAAAAACATTTAGAATCAATGGATGTTCACCATCTGGTTCTGTCATGAAACGTTCTTCAAGGTCGGATAAAACATCAAAACCAACGGTTACTAGCCGTGAGCGCACAATGGTGGGGTTTTCTTGGGCTCTGATATCTTGAGTGTTCTCTGCGCTGAGAAATAGGCGAGAAGGTGCCGAAGGCTCTGTGGTATCAGCCTCTAGAGCATTTGCGCTAGAGATGGTTAACAGGGTTAGGAAAAATGACCAAACATAAACTTTATATAACATAAGTACATGTACTCTGGATGTTCGCACGCAAAGCTTTTAACTCAAAAAGTGATGCCTCTTCGAGACATTACAACCTGAGCGCGGGATATTTAGAAAGTTTTGAGTATTTTCTTCTGATGCGGCTAATACCTTAATTTATTATCGGGTTATAAATTAAAACCATTAACAATAATAATGGGTCTTTTAACGCCATAGCTGGATGCCGTGGGCATGGAAATTAATAAGG
>JABIYR010000037.1 GCA_018702695.1 Nitrospina sp.
ACGGCATCTATTTCGTCAATAAATATTAAACAAGGGCTATTCTTTTTACCTTGCTCAAAAAGATCTCGAACACGTGATGCTCCAACGCCCACAAACATCTCAACAAAGTCAGAGCCACTGATACTATAAAAAGGAACATTTGCCTCGCCTGCAATGGCTCTAGCTAATAATGTTTTACCCGTACCCGGAGGGCCAACCAGCAAAACTCCTTTGGGGATTTTTCCGCCCAATTTACTGAATTTCTGCGGCTCTTTTAAAAATTCGATGATTTCATGAAGCTCTTCTTTCGCTTCATCAACCCCGGCAACATCCTTGAAGGTGGTTTTATTTTTCGAGTCATTTAAAAGCCGAGCTTTACTTTTCCCAAAAGACATAGCTTTTCCGCCGCCAGATTGCATTTGACGCATGAAAAAAATCCAGATACCCAATAGCAAAAGCATAGGAAACCAAGAGATAAGAATGCTCATATACCAACTTGTTTGCTCAGGCGGAACCACAACAATACGAACATTTTTTGCCCGTAGAGATTTGATCAGATCGGGGTCTCTTGGCGGAGCGGTGGTCTGAAAAGCCTGACCGTCCATGTATTTTCCACTAATATTTTCGCCACGGATCATAACCTCGTTGACTTGCCCTTCTTCAACTTGATCCATAAAGTCACTGAAAATCACTTCCGATTGAGAGACCAGTGGCTGATTGACCATGTTGAACAATGCAATCAGAACAATGCCTATTACCAACCAAAGTGCTAAATTTTTATAAAATTGGTTCAAAACTATCTCCTAACAGAGTTTCTTTACAAAATTGGATACCAATTATCTTACCACAAAAAATAAAGATGTCGCCTGCTTAAATATCAATATTTTAGGGGTCTATTCCTTTTAAGAATAGTATTTTTCTGGTTTCTTCAGTGACGCAAAATAGGTCTGAAATCTGCTCTCCGTAAACCCATATGATTTCACCCTCAGCATTAACCAGAATTGGGGTCTTGGGTCTAAGTTTTCGAGGAATCTTGCGGTCAATAAAATAGGATTTTAATTTTTTACGCCCTTTCATACCTAAAGGAATAAATTGGTCTCCAGGTTGTATAAAACGTATATGAATATTTTCACCGGTTTTTTCCAAATCCAGAAAGGCTTCATATTTAGTAATAGATTCAGAAAAATCTACGGGCGGCTCGATGAGACGCGCATGCAATTCGATATCTGACTCAGCGATTTGTGTCACCCCTGGTATTTTCAAATGCGTTATTTGTGGCTTAATATCACTATCATTGTCGCAATTTATACCCGAATCGCCCAAAACAGAGAAGCTCACTCTATCGTAGCCACAGTAAACTCTAAGATTCTCGGGAAGGCTTAATTCTCGCCCTACCTTTGCTTGCGAAAACAAATCCAAGATTTGCTGGGCGTGATAAGAAGAAATGGATCGTAAATTGCCTTTCAGGTGCAATAACGCTTGGCGTACTAGCCGCCTTTTCATAGCCAGCGGTTGCGCCTCAAACTTACCAATCAGAATGGATAACTCTACCCCTTCAACCACTACCAATTGGGTAAATAATGTTTGGGTTTGCTCAGCCATCCAATCATCTTCTGCTCGCACGATATCTGCCAAGCCGACCAGATTTTCCGCAACACCCGCATTGAACTCATTCAACACGGGCAGTAAATCATGCCTGATTCTATTTCTTAGGTATTTATTTTGGTGATTTGAAGAATCGGTGCGATGCGTCAGGTTATGTTTTTTTAAAAACAACTCCAGTTCTGTACGAGTGCACTCCAAAAGAGGTCGAATGATTGAACCTCGTATTCGAGGTATTCCCGCAAGCCCACGCAAACCAGAGCCGCGTATTAAATTCATCAAAACGGTTTCAGCCTGATCATCGGCTGTATGGCCCACCGCAATTTTATGACCTTTAACCGAAAGAAGCGTTTTTTCTAAAAATTGATACCGTAAAATACGAGCCGACTCCTGAAACGATGTTCTAAGTATCGACTTTTCATAAGCGATATCAAGCTTTTCAATAAAACAAGGAAGTGACAATTTATTAGCCACGTCGGCAACAAAATCAGCATCGCCATCAGACTCTTCACCTCTAGCCGAGTGATTCAAATGCGCCACAAATAACTCACAAGCAATCTCTTTGGTAATAGAATTTAAGAGATAAAGTAACGCCATCGAGTCGACTCCACCCGAAACAGCCACCACAACACGGTCACCGGGTGAAATGAGTTCTGTAGCGGCAAATCTAATTTTTTTTTCAATGCATGACATGAGAAAAAATAATAAGGGTGCTTATTAAATTGATGAAGAAAAGTAGGGGGTGAGGAAAACTAAAGACGATTCAAGATCTGCTCTTTGCGTTTTTGATACTGTTGCTCAGAAATTTTATTTTGCCGACGCAACCGTTTAATACGCTTCAGCTGTTGCTCGAGTGATTTCTGTTTCGAACTATTATCTACCGACGAATTGCTCTTGGATTTTTCGACGGACTCATACATTTCAATCCACTTCTTCTGTAGCTTCTTTTTATCCGGGGTGGTTTTGGGTCGTCTATCATTATCTGCTCGACGTTTATTAGAAACTAGAGCTTTATTCGAACCCTCAAACAACGAAATTTCAATGAATGCGGCTTCCTTCATTTCAGCAATCCAGTCGCCATAAACCTGTTTTTGCTTTTTCATCATTAAAATTTGGTGCACTCGGTCCTTCACATCTTTTAAAGGCAGGGTTTTACCCGCTACAACTTCTTCAACCTTTACGATATGAAAACCATATTCTGTTTCAACGATATCGCTGACTTTTCCGGGTTTTAAACTGAACACGGCATCTTCAAACTCTCGAACCATTTTACCCTTGGTAACAAAACCCACATCGCCACCACTGCTGGCAGAAATATCTTCAGAATGTTTCATTGCCATTTCTGCAAAATCTGCTCCCCTTCTAATCTGCGCGAGAACCTTCTTGGCTAATTGCAATTTTTCTTGTCTGATTTTGTTAGGCGATCCACGCTCAACAATGAAAAGAATATGACGCGCCCTCACCTGTCCCTCTTCCCAAAATTCCTTCTGATTCTCTTTGTAATACTTGAAAACACTCTTATCACTTATTTTCACTCGGTTGCCTATTTCAAACCGGGCAATTTTTGTAACCATTATCTGGTCGCGAATATGAGCCTTATAAGATTCGAGACTTCTGCCTTCTCGTTCTAACATGGCTGATAACTGCTCATCGGTAAGATTATTTCCATTTTTAATCTCATCCACCGCCGCAGTCACTGCATCTTCATCAATTACAAAACCATATTTTTTACCCTGTTGAACCTGAAGTTTTTCCTCAACCAGCATATCGATAGCTTCTTGCAGCAAATCATGCCCTGAAACACTTACGGGAGCGCCTGCATATTTCTGCCGCAAAACTTCAGCTCGTTCTTCCACAGAACTCAAAGTAATGATTTCATTATTTACTTTAGCCGCAACTTTATCAAAAACCTCGGCACTCACCCTGAAAGGGGAAAAAACACCCGGCAGGAGAAACAGCAAGGTAAGGCTAGTTAAAATTTTCAAGAAGCTCATATTTAATCTCAATCACAGATTTTTCTTTTAACTGAATAAACCAGTTTTTAAACGTTTTATCTTGAATCTCTTGCAAAAGAATTTTTTCTATTTGGTCTTTCGATTCATCAAAACTCATTTTTCGTTCTTTGACCTTATCAACCACCTTCAGCAAATGAAAGCCGTAAGGTGTACGAATCATGTCACTGACACCCTTGACTTTTAGTTTGAAAACATTATCAAATTCTTCAGGCATTTGCCCGGCCTCAAAATAGCCCAAATCGCCTCCATTTGCTCCTTCCGGCCCCAGTGAGAATTCTTGCGCCAATATTGAAAAATCTTTCTGTTTGGAGCTCAACTCTTTTTGGATTTGGCGAATGTCTTCTTCCGTTTCGACCATGATATGCAAGGCTCTCACCTGCTCCCCTTTATGAAAACTTGTTTCATTGGCGGCGAAATAGCGTTGCATTTGTTCTTCACTCACAGATACCTTACTATCGACCAAATTTCGAATCAATGCATTTATTAATAAATTGTTTTCGATAAAATGTTCCCATTCCTTACGCGTTAACCCTTCAAATTCAAGGCGTTTATCAAATGAATCTTCGGGGTATCCGGCCTGGACTTTTAAAATTTCATCATCCAATTCTTCTTGGCTGATGACAATGGAATTTTTTTTAACTTCTTGCATTAATAAGGTGTTTTGAACAATCTGCTCTACAGCTCTATTTTTAAGCCATGCAAATTCTTCCGGGGATATCTCTTCATCCCCCTGAACCCGAAATTTTTTCTTAAGAGTTTTAAACTTATCCTTGAATTTACCGAAGGAAACCTCTTCACGGTTGATGACTGCGATTGCCATACCTTCATTCAATTCATTTGAAGATGTGGGGGAAGAGCCATTGGAACACGCCGAGAAAATTAGACATACCCCCAAAATTATTAGTGCGAATCGCTTTTCCAACATCAGTTCTTCTCCTCAACAGAATCCAAAGAGCTGGCAAACTTTTGCAGGGTTTTTGCAACAAGTTTTAAATCTGCTTTCCACCCTCTGCGATCAAGACGAATTTTAATCTTAAACTCAGACTGCATGCTTAACCGCTCATCCAATAAACTGGGTAATAATTGCGGATCGATAGGGGTTGAGGGCAGAAGATCTAAGAATACCTCTTTATTTTTCATCTCAACTTTAGAAATATGAATGCGCTGGCAAAGAATACGTATCTCTAACAAGGCCAGAAGTTTTGCGACGGGTTCAGGATGAGGGCCGTACCGATCTGCCAACTCACTCGCCACCGCCAAACATTCTTCCTGTTCACTGGTGATTTGAATACGTCGATAGAAGTCAAGCCGCTGGTTCAAGTCTGTAACATAATCTTTGGGAATAAAACCCTTGATCATTAAATTGAGTTCTGTCTCGATTCCGGGGTCGGTTTTTTTTCCACGAATGTCCTTCGTCATATCTTCCACCAATTTACAATAGAGGTCAAAACCGACTGATGAGACATGTCCCGACTGATTATGCCCCAGCATATTGCCCACTCCCCGAATTTCCATATCACGCGCCGAAAGCTGAAAACCAGCACCCAATTCGCTCATTTCTTCAAGAGCCGTCAAACGTTTACGAGCTTCGTCTTTCAAACTACCTGTCCCAGGAATTAACAAATAGGCATAAGCTTGATGTTTGTACCGCCCCACCCTTCCTCTTAACTGATAGAGTTGGGCTAAGCCAAAATTATCTGCACGGTTAATAATGATGGTATTCGCCGAGGGAATATCGAGACCCGATTCAACAATCGTTGTGCAAAGTAATAGATCGGTCTCTTTATCCATAAACCGTTTCATCACTCTTTCCAATTGATGTTCAGGGAGCTGTCCGTGAGCAATTTCAATTCTCACTCCTGGAACAACTTTTCGGATCATCTCCGCAATGGAATGAATACTGTGAATTTTGTTATGGACAAAAAACACCTGCCCTCCACGGTCAACCTCTCTCATTATAGCTTCGCGAATTATATTTTCATCGAATTTTCGAATAAATGTTTTTACCGCAAGTCGATCTACAGGAGGGGTTTCTATAACGCTTAAATCTCGAACACCCATCAAAGAAAAATGCAAGGTGCGCGGTATTGGTGTCGCCGTTAGAGTGATAATATCGACCGCATTGCGAAGTTTCTTCAATTTTTCTTTATGCTTAACTCCAAAACGCTGTTCCTCGTCAATGATGATCAAGCCTAATGATGCAAACTCCACATCCTTAGATAATAATCGATGTGTACCGATGATGATATCAACATTGCCTTTTTTCAGTTGCGCCAACGTCTCCTTCTGCTCTTTAGGAGTTCGAAAACGGTTGACCATATCAATATTTATTGGATATTCACGAAAACGCTCGCGAAATGTTTGTAAATGTTGTTGCGCTAGAATCGTGGTGGGAACTAAAATCGCGACCTGCCTTTTATCAAGAACCACTTTGAAAGCGGCTCGCATAGCAACTTCGGTCTTGCCATACCCCACATCGCCACAAATTAACCGGTCTGTAGGTTTCGGTTTTTCTAAATCTTCTTCGACCTCTTCGATGGCTTTGAGCTGGTCATCGGTTTCTTCGTATTCAAAGGCATCGGCAAATTGTTGCATCATAATCGTATTATGAGGATAAGAGTGACCTTCTGCCAATTCTCTCGACGCGTATAATTTCAGAAGGTCTCCAGCCATTTCCTGAATGGATTCTTTAACTTTTTTCTTTTGCCGTTTCCAGGCAACGCCACCCATCTTGCTTAACGGAGGTGGGGTTTCAGCCGAGCCGACATATTTTTGAATCAACCCGAGAGAGTCCATAGGCAAATATAATTTTTCATCATCAGCATAAAGAATATCCAGAAACTCTCCTCCCCCTACTCCGGTTTGCAATTCGCGCGTTCCTTGATACAAGCCGATGCCGTAATCGATATGGACTAAAAAATCACCCACCTTTAAATCTTTGAGTCCTCGTTGAAATGCTTGTGAACGAGGTTTTCGACGGTGACGGTGTTTATGCGTTCTGCCAAAAATTTCGTGCTCCGCAACAAATACTTCATTTGAGGATTTTAAATTGAATCCTTCGCTGATCCGACCCAGGTCCACATCCACTTCCAACCCCCATTCATGCAACAACTCATGAATTCGGCGCACTTGACCTTTTGTCGGGGCAACGATGACGACCTTATTATCTTGCTCTTGCCATTTGAGAACTTGATGGCTGAAATCGTCAAACTTCCCGGCTAATGCCGGAACCGGTTTGACATCCAGATTCTGGCATCGACCCAATTCGTATCCTGTCGTTTTTAGGGAATTTAAAGAAAGGTTGCCATTAAAGCTCGACAACCGCTTTTTAAATTCTTGCATCTCCAAAAATAAAGCGCTGGGAGGTGCGACGACCTCACCTTTTTCCAAAGCCGAATGATATTCGGTGTCAATGAGCTGTTGAAACTGTTCAGACTTGTTTTGCAGTTGATCACCCTCATCGAGAACGATCAATGTGTCTGCGGGTAGATAATCAAATAAGGATTCACGGTCTGCATAGAAAAAAGGAGCTAAATATTCCATGCCAGAAAAAATACCTAGATGCTCAATTTTTTCCAAGAGTTCCTTCAGAGCGAGACGGTCACAATCATTTTTTTCAGCAAAATCTTTTATCGCCACAACCCCTTGCTGTTTTTCTATTTCATTTAAACAAAGCTCTCTAACGGGCAAGAGATTCACGGTATCCAACTCGCTAATGGAGACCTGAGATAAAACATCAAACTCACGAATCGACTCAACTTCATCACCAAAGAATTCGATTCGCACGGGGTTCACTCGACCGGGCTGAAAGAAGTCAACGATATCTCCTCGAACGCTGAACTCACCGCGATTTTCAACCAAAGGAGAACGGGTAAAACCATTATCAGACAAGCAAGCCTCTAGAAACTCGCGCTCCAAATTCATTTTGATGGCAACGGTGAATATTAGTTTTTCTATAACCGATCGGGGCATGACGGTTTGTAGACCCGCCTCAAGCGGAACAACCAACAGCATAGGTTCTCCGGTTCGCAAACGATTAAGAATGTCGAGTCTCTCGCCAGAAATCTCATTCAAAGGCGAAAGCGGCTCGTAAGGAAGAAGCTCCCAAGCGGGGAAAAAATCAGGTTGGTGTTTTAATTTTTCATACCGCAAAAAATATTTGAGGTCATCCTGTAACCGCTCACCGCTATTCTGATCGGTGGTGAAAATAACAACCGGACGTTTATGAGCTTTAATAAATTTGGATAAAAAATAGGCGCGCGAAGAACCGCTCAAACCTTCAACCATAACAGGCTGGTCCGTTTTCTGCGTCCACGTTTGAATCTGACTTACTTGAGATGAGAAGTTTTCACTCTCAACCAGCGGGGCACTTTCATTCATAAAACAAAACTCAATAATTCAGGCTTAAGCAGGGTTCGGGTTGGAGCCTGCTTTTTCAGGAAGTAAGGGAACCCATTTGGGTTCACCCTTTGGCTTAAAATTGACACACACTACAAAGGAAGGGCCTTCGTAAAAATTCAATTTGAAATTTCCTCCACCAAAACGCTCAAAAAGATAGTCTTCAGGACGGTCCCTAAAACTATCCAATTCTTCTTTGCTGATTTTAGCGATTTCATAAAAATAGATAGCGACCCCTTCTAGAACACCGGCAAGAAGAGTACAGTTGACCTGACTATAAATCTCTTCAAAGCGTTGATCCATTTCCTCCTGACTCGGGTCTCTTTTAAGTTCACGCCTTAATTTCGGCTTATAATAATCTCTAAATTCTCGCTTGATCCACATAGGTAATTATCAAAATAAAAGGTATTAATGAACGGCAGAGGCTAGGGAAAAACTCCAGAAACTGCGAGGAATACTGCTATACTCTTGTAATATCTTAGCATAACAAATTCTATAGACCGAGATTACAATTATAATTTTTTAACCCTCATGAAAAAGAATGCCGTCTCAACCATAACGGTGGGCCTGATACAAATGGCCTGTTCACCGAAACCCGAACAAAACCTGAAGCAGGCTATCGAATCCATCCGTGCCGCCTCAGAAAAAGGCGCGCAAATCATTTGCCTTCCGGAGCTCTTTTTAACTCCTTATTTTTGCCAAACTGAAGACACGCAAAATTTTGCTCTCGCAGAAACCCTATCTGGGCCAACGAGTGAAACACTTTCTAAGCTTGCACAAGAGCTGGAAGTTGTTCTCATTGTCCCTCTTTTTGAAAAACGCGCCCCAGGCATTTACCACAACACCGCACTCGTCATTGATGCCGATGGAAGCATTGCGGGGTGCTATCGTAAAATGCATATCCCCGATGACCCTTGTTTTTTTGAAAAATATTATTTCACGCCGGGTGATACTGGATTCAAAAGCTTTCCCACTCGATATGGTCGTGTGGGTGTCCTCATTTGCTGGGATCAATGGTTTCCTGAGGCGGCGCGATTAACCACCCTTTCTGGGGCGCAATTCTTGTTTTATCCCACAGCTATTGGTTATCAGGATGAAGATACGAATGTCTCTCAACAGCAAATTTCTGCCTGGGAGACGATACAAAAATCACACGCTATTTCCAACGGGATTTTTCTTGGCTCGGTGAATCGAGTGGGACGAGAAAATGCCCTAAATTTCTGGGGCCGATCCTTTATCTGCAATCCGTTTGGAAATACAATCGGACAGGCAGAAAATGAACCACAGATTGTGATTGCCCAATGCCATCTACCAGAAATCGAAACGGTTCGACAAAACTGGCCTTTTTTGAGAGACCGACGTGTGGATGCCTATCAAGGTCTCACTAAATTGTATCTCGATGATGATGAATGAGAACAATACTCCAGCCTCTGAGGGATATCACATGCCCGCCGAATGGGAGCCTCACTCAGGAACTTGGCTGACCTGGCCTCATAACCCTGAAACATGGCCCGGTCTGGATATGCAACAAGTAGAAATTGACTATATGCATATTGTCAAAGCGCTTTCGCAAGGCGAACAGACCCATATTCTGGTTCAAGATCAATCTGCGCAGGAATCCTTAACGACCCAACTCACAGAAAATAGCGTGGACATGAGTCAGGTTTTTCTGCATGACATCCCCACTAATGATTCTTGGATTCGTGATTATGGACCTAATTTTATAGTTCGAGACCACGAGAAGACACGAGAGGTAGCGATCAACGATTGGGATTTTGATTCTTGGGGGCGTAAATATAAATGGGAACTTGATGACCTTGCCGGAAGCACTCTTGCCAAAGAACTGGGGTTCTCCTCTTATAAGCCGGGAATTATTTTAGAGGGGGGAGCCATTGAAGTGAATGGACAGGGAACCTGCCTCACTACCGATTCTTGCGTCCTCAACCCTAACCGTAACGGTGGCCTGCGCCGGGAACGTATGGAGGAGTATTTAAAAAGTTTTTTGGGGGTGTCAAAAATCATATGGCTAAAAGGGGATTTGCAGGGGGACGACACTGATGGACATATTGACAATCTGGCACGTTTTATTAACCCCACCACCATCGTCTGCGCGGTAGAAGATAATGAAAGAGATCCCAATTTTCTCAGCTTGAAACATAATTTTGAACGTTTGCAAGCCGCTAAAGACCAAAATGGAAATCCTCTACAAATCATACCGTTGCCCATGCCAGGGTATGTTGGCACGGAAGAAGAACGACTGCCCGCCAGCTACGCCAATTTTTATATTGCCAATCTCGCCGTACTGGTTCCAGTCTACAACCACCACAATGATGAAAAAGTTCTAGATCTATTAACCTCTTTATTTCCGGGCCGAAAGGTCATCCCCATTCCTTGTCGTACCCTTATAGAAGGCTTGGGAGCTGTCCACTGCCTGACTCAGCAACAGCCAAGTGCACTGCCAGGGCTTGGCAAGGTGGGAGAATTATCATGAAAATACCACAGGAAAACCGCTCAACCATTCTCGCCTATAACACGGTTGAGCGATTATTGAAGGGGGATTTTTTTCATTATTCAAAAATTGAGGAGATCAGCAACGGCATTAAAGGATTCGATAAATCATGGCCCGTGATCGGATTAGGCACCACAAACTGGTATAAACGTAATGGCGAAGCAATGGTCGAAGGCCTTGTCGAAGACCCGGCATTTTTATGGGCCGACCCTGAAAATAATGGGAAATTGGTCAACCTCAAACACGACCACCCCGATCATGAAGAAAACCTGAAAAGTCCAGTCATAGGCCCAGACGATGCGCTTCCGCAGTTCCCCTTTATGGCTGTTGCCTTATGCGACCCCAAGGAGTTCCGTGAATACAACTTGGCTAGCGGTGAAGATATTCACCACTGCATAGAGAACAAATTTGTTTCTGAAAATATCGGGCTGGCGGCAATACATGTCAAAGGAGAGCTGGATAATGTCAAGTCAACCACCGCCTGTCATATTCCAATAGGAGGGCTGGAGTTGACAGAGGGTTATTCTAAGAAAGACAATTTTAAGTTTATTGAGTATGAAACAGGAAGCTGGAGCATGCAGGGTCTCTACGGAATCAACCCCACCATTCAGCAGATTTTATCGGTGCCGGGTCATCCTTTGCATCTACACGGCTATGAAATCAACGAACAGCGCGGAGGCCATATCAATCAAGCGATCACCACCTCTTCCACACAAGTCACGATCACCCCGATCAAAGACATTCAAATTCTCATAAAAGATTTGGACACAGCTCTTCTGCCCGTCAAACCGCTTACTTAGTTCAGTGGGGGATAATTTCAGGAATCGGTAGACGATTCAGCTTGGATGGGAAGTTGAGGCGTATTTTTGAGACTGTCCAGTTCTTCCTCCATCGAGGAGATCTGCTTATTTTGTTGACGTAATTGGGTCTTCATCTTCAATCGTTCTAATAAACCC
>JABIYR010000120.1 GCA_018702695.1 Nitrospina sp.
AGCGAACCAGCTCTGGCCATTGTTTCACGCAACGACCCTAATGAGCATGAAAACGTTGCGCCCTACCACCCAGAAGAATAGCCTTGAAAAAATGCCTTGAGCTAGGCGCCCATTCCCCTTGGTCGTTCCCCCCGTCAAACTATCCGTCAAACTGAACGCGTTAAGATTGTAATGCTGTTTTTTCTGTTGTTGAATATTTGACGTTATTAGGTGTTGCGCGGGAACTATCTAACGTGTTGAAAAAGTTGACAGTTATATGGTTTTGGTTGTAGTATTCTCATATTATGAAGATAAAACTCGACACAGAAAACTTTAATATTGTTGGCGAGAGCCAAGAGATTCGTGAAATTTTTGACATTATAGAGCGGGCCGCAGGCTCCCAAAGCACTGTGATGATTTATGGTGAAAGCGGAACGGGGAAGGAACTGATTGCCCGAGCCTTGCATTTAAACAGCCCGCGAGCGTCAAAACCTTTTATTGCTGTAAATTGCGCTGCCATTCCACATGAGTTATTGGAGAGTGAATTATTTGGCTATGAAAAAGGAGCGTTCACCGGTGCGGTGAATGCTCGTATTGGACGAATCGAGCTGGCGAATAAGGGAACGCTTTTTTTAGATGAAATTGGTGATATGCCACCGGCCTTGCAGGTGAAACTGCTTCGAGTGCTGGCAGAAAGAGAGATCGACCGAATTGGTGGCACCAAGTCCATACCGGTTGATATCCGGGTGATCACCGCCACTCATAAGAACCTTGAAGTTGCCATCGAAGAAGGAAGTTTTCGCGAAGACTTGTATTACCGACTCAACATCATTCCTCTTAATTTGCCGCCTTTACGAGCGCGGAAATCAGACATCCCGCTTTTGACCAGTCATTTTCTTAAGCAATGCAATAATGGTTCAGGGAGCCCAAAGACGATCAATGCTGAAGCGATGAATGTATTGGTGAATTATTCTTGGCCCGGTAATATTCGCGAGTTGGCAAATTTTGTAGAACGCATGGTGGTGCTGAGCATTGGTTCGATCATTACTTCAAGAGATTTGCCGGATAAAGTTTTGGGAGAAGTTCCCAAAGAAAAATGGGCTTCTTTGGAAAAACTGCCTGTGTCAGAAGAAAGTCCTGCTCACCTTCTTCAGCAGTCCTTAAAGCAATCCTTCCATGTAGGAATTCCCGATGAAGGCATCAACCTGAAAAAACTTGTGGAAAACTTCGAGAAAGAACTTCTCATTGAAGCGTTGGAAAAAACGGGCTGGGTCAAAAACAAGGCGGCAACGTTGTTAAACCTAAACCGTACCACCCTGGTCGAAAAACTCAAAAAACTACAAATCACCAACCCCTGACAGACCCGATGATAATAGGGCGCGTGGCAATGTGCCTGCCCTTTGCCCATCTCTAAGGCTCGGTCTCTGCATTTTGCAGACCCGCCAAGCCTTTATCCATTTTCTTCCCCGTGGCAGTGGGATTATTCGATGCGGGCGTTGGCAAGCTCCTGAGCCACTTTAGTGATATCTTTTACAAATTTTTCAAAAGCTTTGTCGGTATCTTGATGTTGGGTCTGCCGGCGAATTTGTTCTCCGTTGGCATCAATAACAAGGTCCAGAACATTGAGTCCAGGGGTCACATGGTGTTTTCTGATCTCTACTTTGATTTCATTGATTTCCATCGGTTACTCTCCAAAAAAAATAGCGGAATGTTCTCATCGTTGATTCGCAACGAGACGACCTCCACCGACAATAACTTTATTTGTGATCATGAACGATCCAATTCATACAGGATCTAATCTAATATCATTTCAGGATAAGTCGGTCAAGGCCCCTTTGTAAAAAATACCTGTCTGCAATGAGTTAAGAGGGGGGCATCTTAGTGATTCGATTTTCGGTCAGACCGTGAAGTCGAGCAGGCGAGAACGACTTTGTTCATTTTGGAGTTGAGAAGAGAGGGCCCGAATGGAGGTTTCAAAGCGGAGCAACCCTTGCTGAAGCTGGGTGATTTCTGCGGCTAGGTCGGTGTCTGCCAGACCCGATTCGCTCTGCGTCAAATTTTCTACCTGGGTCGTTAAACCGCTAGCGGAAATAGCCAATCGGTTGCCAACAGCTCCCACTTGCCCGCGAGCGGCGTTGACGGTCTGAGAAGCTTGGCCTAAACGGTCAATTGCCTGCAGGGCACCTTGGGCTGTGGAAATATCGACATTATCAATATTGAGCGATTGGGTGCTCGTGCTTTCTACGATATTGAGACTGATCTGGTTATCCGGTCCAGAGCCGGTGCCAGCTTGAATAGTGACCGGGTCAGCATTTTGCCCGAGAGAACCGTCCAATAATTTTTTTCCATTGAACTCAAGAGAGCTTGTGAGGCGATCAACTTCGCTTTGAATTTGGCCGAATTCTTGATTCAAAGTCTGCCTTTGAGAGTCATTCAGAGTGCCATTGCTAGATTGTATGGCTAATTCTCGACCCCGGCTTACCAAGTCGGCGATGCCACTCAGGCCTCCTTCCGCAGTGCGAATGAAGTTGGTGCCCGACTCGACATTATTGACAGATTGCGTCAATGCGCTGATGTCGGATCGTAATTGAGCCGATAACGCTGTAGCGGCGGGATTGGTTCCGGCTCGATTCAGTTTCCGACCTGAGGCGATACGCTCCAAAGAATCGCTGAGTCCAGATCGGTTTCGGTTGATCGTGTTCAGCAACTGCTTGAATGTTCCACCACTTATGGGGTCGACCATTTTAAGCCTCATGGTTACGGGTTGAATCTATTTAAGATAAAGCTCTGCGCTCATCTTGTCAATGTTGGCAAAAGACTGGCGGTTATAACGCCTGCAGATTATAATTACAGTGAATTTTATTTGAGGAGGGTCAATGAAAATTTCGATCAATGGGGCAGAAGCTGAAGACGGGTCTTTTCCGGGTGAAACTCTCAAAGAAGTGTTGGATGCGATTTTAAAGAACCGAGAGGACTCCTATATACGAAGAGTCTGGTTGGATGGACAGGAAGTCTCCTCTACAGCTCAGGACAGTTTAATGACTTCTACTTCCAGCATTGCATTGCTTGAGTTGGAAGTTGCCAATCTGCAAGATGTGTTGGCTAATAACCTGGTTAACGTCAAGGAGTATCTTGAAAAGCTGATTCCTGGTTTTCAAAAAGCGGCAGATTTGTTTCGCATGGAGAATGAGCAAGAGGCCAACAAGTATTACCTGCAAATTTTAGATGGGGTGGACTGGTTCTCGCAGGTCATTGTGACTATCATGCAGTCTTGGGGGGAGAAGCTGGAAGGTCAAAGTCTTGAGGAAAGACAGAAAAAGCAGACTGAATTCATGGCACAAATGCTAGAGGCCAACCAGAATCAGGACTGGGTCTTGATGGCAGATATCTTAGAATATGAAATGATACCTCTTTACGAAGACTGGAGAGAGGTTCTGGCTAAAATTACAGTTTGAATGAGAAATTCAGGACTTGTGCCTAACTAGCTTATTTAATGTCTGTTATGGTTGTTTTTCTTGCCGGTGGAGCACGAAATTTGTTTTATTTGAAAAAAAGCTTAAATTAAAACTAAAGTTTCAGAAACTTTAGCCGACAAGAAAAGCGTAAGGCTTTACCCTTAATTTGGGGGTGAGGATTGTTTAATTTTGATCCAGGAAAAGGATACTTTAAGATCTTTTCTCTTATCGATTAAAAAGTCTGAAACTTTAGCTTAGAGTTGATTTTTTTGCGATTAGAGGTGAGCTTGGCAGACAATAGCCCCCAGGGATTGGGTCAAGTTGTCTGAAATACCTTTGAAAGGAGGGAACCATGGCCGAAGATGTTAACTTTCCTTTGGATCAAGGAAGCAGAACCAGTGCATTTCAGGGCTTGAGAGAAGCCTCTCAAAAAACTGAAAAATCTCAACAAGCCAAGAGTCAGGAGAATGAAGTCACAGACTCCGACCGTGCGCGCGAGAATCAAGAAGCCGCAGAAGATATTGCCCCAGCCGAACGGCGTGAGCTTCAATCCAACCGCCAAGAAGTTTCTCGAGATGCTGAAATTGATGCCCGAAACCCAAGAAGTCAGGGCTCTGCGGGGGCCAACGAACTTTCCCGGATTTCAGAGGGAACGGCTCGAAAGCCAGAAGAAAACCCAAGGCCCGATGACGCCAATGAGCTGACCAACACAGATCGAATCAATGAGTTTCAGAATGGGGCTCGGATTGATAGTGTTCAAGAGGCTGTTGCCCAGGCTGGTGAAGATGCCACCTCTGGAAAGCGGGAAAACCCGGCTCGACCATTACAAGGTGGGCCTAGCATTCGCGATACGACAGAGGCCGGAAGGCCAACTCAGGGCCGAGAGCGTCTTGAAGAAGATATTAAGAACGCCCCTCCATCCACTGAGGAGAGGGTGGCAAAAAATTTAGAGCAGACCCCAGCCAATGACGCTAAAGTTCAGCAACGTATTCAGGAGGAGAGAGTTGAAAAAGCGGAGACTAGGGTGAAAAATGAGCCTGCGTTGAAGACTCCGGAGCAAAGTATTGATCCGGTTGAACCGCCGTCTGAGCCGTTGCGAGAAGCGATCGATAATAACCCGCTACGAGGGCCTAAGCCTTCTGAGTTGAAAGAGGAGTCCGATGCAACGGCTGTGGAAACCGAACGCGGGCAGAATGTCAGTAATTTAATATAAACGAACCACCCCGTCAGCGGCATGCGCTGTTTGGGCCTTAATCAAGGTAACGTATCAAGAGGAGACAACCTGTAACCGGATAACCCCATCGCATTGAAGAGGATCTCGATAATTATTGGCATGGTTTGCGGCCTCGTCCAATAGTTCTCGAAGGTTCAGTTTTCGACTTGTAGCCCTGTTTGGGTCCAATCACTTCAACTCGGCTTTTGCCTTACGGCGAAAGTCCGTGGTCGAGGTGTGCGTTTTATTTTTTTTCCGGTAACGGCACGATTCCGTTCTTGATGTGTTTATCGACATTTTCGACTAAACACTTTAATGGCGAGCTTATATTTATTCGCCGTACTGGAAAATCGTGCAGATTCTCAATAATGTAAATCCTACATTCTTTCCTCTCAACTCGACTCGGTCCAAGAGTAGTGACCTAGATGTTCGAGTTGCCCGTGATACGATAAATATTTCCGGTGGTCCGCGGCAAACGACACGGGATATCCTGTTCGACTCTGTTTTTACTAATAAAAGACGAGTTCCCAGCCTTGAGGCCACCGGCCCATTAGCCAGTTTCCGGGTGGTCGATGCCATTGCACTGCTTTCGCGTCAATCCGCCTCCAGAAAAACTCCTATTGTTGGGGGGCTGGAAAGAAAAGAGCAATTCTCTGCACTCAAACTCCGTCAATTAGACCAACTTTCCACCTCGCTGAAAAGCCTCGAGCAAACCGTTACAGATCTACTTAGTGCTGAGGCGTTGAACCCGAAATCATCTTCCTCGACCCAGCCCCAAAAGGTGCAAGCCGTTGCGGGTAAGAATGCGCCGCTCGACTCTTTTAGTATCACTCCCGTACGTCTATCGAAGTCGGCGGTGCTTGCATCCGATGAGCAGTCCACCCCTCTCGGGGCATTGGGGTTGACAGGTAGCTTTTTCATTAACGGAACGAAAATCACAGTCGAATCAACCGATTCATTATTCGAACTGAAAAATAAAATAAATTTTGGGGAAGATCATAACCGTAACGGGGTGCTCGATAAAACCGAGGATGTGAATGACAACGGACAGCTGGATATTATTCAAAGGCCGAACGCTGAATTCACTCTCGGGATCTATATTGCCGAAGACTTGGACAGCGATGGCGCGATTGACCCGGATGAGGATGTAAACGGCAACGGTGTGTTGGATGGTGGGTCGGCAGCAACTAAAGTGGTCGCATTGATCCAGGACAATCGATTGATGCTGGTCGGGTTTGCAGGAGGGCGCGCAAAGATTGACTTGTTGGATAACGATGGTGTGCTTTTAGGTTTGGGATTTTTTGAGTTAAATTTTAAAGGTTTCCCGGTCCAAAAGGAATTCCAGTTTGACTCAGCAAACCCAGGAGTCAACTTGATTCAAGAACCTCAAACGGCAACGATAAAAGTCAATGGAAAATCTTTGTCTAGCGACAGCAATGTGTTTTCGGGAGTGATCGAAGATACCGATCTGATCGTTTTAAAAGCATCTCAAAAAGCCGCTCAAATCAATATCTTCATTGATGCCGAATCATTTTTGACACAGATCAAAACGCTGTTCGATCAATTCAATCAATCCATCTCAAAAACCAATGACCTGTTGAGTGTCTCGCGCACATTTTCAAAAGATGGAGATATTCAAGACATCCGTAATGACCTCACGTTCGACCCGCAGGAAAGAGTGCGAAAACTAGCACAGCGCAATGAAGACATAGACACTCTGCGAGGTCGACCCGGCAACCCGTTTGCAACGGGTATTACAGTAACGAATACAAAGAAAAATAATCAGCAAGAAGTGGCGATAACTTCTGCTGTTCAGGCTGTCAAAACCGGAATAACCCGGGCTTTTCAAAATGGAGATGAGAACCTTTTACAGAGGCTGGGTTCCATTGGCATTCGTACTTTGGACGATAACACCTTTGCGTTGGATGAAAATGAGTTCAGACGAGGGTTGGAATCCAACACGGTAGAAATATTCGATCTGTTCACCAACTCTGAAACGGGAATCCTGCCTACTCTGGCAGAAAAATTGCGGCTCATTTTGCGGGAGGGTTTGGGTGAGTTGGCAATTAAAAAAACAGCGATTGCCGTGCAGTCAAATTCCCCTAAAGATCAAGCTAATGATTTTCGTAAATTTGCAGAAAATATTAATTTTGAAAGCACAGTACAAACTCTTATCGCGGTGGCGTGAACTTAAATGATGAAGAAACAAAAAGCAGAAATTATCCAGCTCCTCAAACAAAAGCAGGAAAGCTGTTCCCGGCTTCTACAAAAGGTGGAAGAACAAATGGAGCTAGTCAACTTGCAAGATGAATCACGTCTGCTAGGGGTGGTTGAAGCTAAAGAAACGATGGTAGATCAGCTCAATGAAATCGATCGAAAAATAGCAGAAGAGGTTTCTAGCCTGAATGAAGCGACTCGAAAATCGTTGGTCCGTGAAGGTGCTGAGTTGGCACGCTGTATCGAAAACGATTTAGAAAAAATAATCGCAATAGAAACTGTTTGTCAGCAAAAAATAGATCAGGTGAAAGCCGAGGTGGTAGAAAAAATCATGGAGTTGAAAAAGGGACAAGTGCTTTTAAAAGGTTATGGCGTGTCTCCACGAGTTAAGTCAAAAATTTCCAAAAATGTTTAGATAAAAAGGAAAGATCATGAAAATTGCAAGTGTTACTGTCAGTCGAGTTTTTAAAACTTATCTGGGTCAGGCCCGCATTGCAGAGTTGAACAGTAAAAACCCGGTTAAGCGGGTTCAGGGGCAACGCGACCATGTCAGCATTTCAAACGAAGCCAAAGAAGCGTTGAATGCCCATAACATGGGGCAATCGCCAGAACTAGAGACTGTAAGTGAGGGCGTTGAGTCGGGACAAACCGAGGAAAATGCATTCGTATAAACGGTTTTTTAGAAAAACTTTATTCAGGGTGCGCGGTTTGCTTTTTTTAACGCCCTGAGTCTGGTACTATCCTTCCTTTGATTTGAAAATATTTTACTCTGGTTTCCCATGATTTGTGTCCCCATTGTTGGGCCTTCCATGCCCAAAGCTCAGGAACAAATTGCTTCCGCATCAGCGGTCGCCGATATTCTTGAATTGCGTCTGGACTTAATAGACGCTCACGACCTCAAAACCCTGCTGGGTTGGGCGAGCCTTCCTGTTATTGTTACCAACCGTTCGAAGCATGATGGCGGTCAATTTAAAGGGTCCGATGAAGAACGCTTAAAACCACTGCGCGAGGCGTTGCGCAGTGGGGTTGATTATGTAGACATTGAAGTTTCCACGCCTCGGGAATATTTGCAACCCTTCCTTGAAGGGGAAGACGCGACAAGAATAATTCTTTCGTATCACGATTTTTCGCATACCCCAGAAGATTTCAACCCGATTTATGAAGCCATGTGTGAAATGCCGGGAGACATTGTTAAGATCGTTACCTACGCCCGCGACCTCAGTGATAACTTGAAAATGTTTGAATTATTGCAACGTGCAAAGCAAGAAAAACAAAAACTCATAGGTCTTTGTATGGGAGATCTGGGCGAAATAAGCCGTATTCTTTCGCCTCTGTTGGGCGGGTTCCTGACCTTTGGCAGTCTTGAATCAGGCCTGGAAAGCGCGCCCGGTCAAATTCCAGCCGTGACCTTAAAAGATATTTATCGCATCAATGCAGAACGTGCTGATTTTAAAATTTATGGTGTCATTGGCAACCCGGTATCAAAAAGTCAGGGCTACCTCGTTCATAACCGAGCCTTTCAGGAGCAAGGTTCTTCCGATATCTATGTTTCTTTTCTGGTCGATAATGTAGAAAAGTTTTTCCACGCATTTAAAGAATTTTTTAATGGGCTGAGCGTCACCATGCCTGCTAAAGAACAGATCATGCCCTTGCTGGATCGAGTTGACGAAACCGCTAAGAAAATTGGTGCTGTCAATACGGTGGTGAAAGAAGGTTCAGACTGGGTGGGTTATAACACCGATTGCTCGGGGGCGATTTCTGCTCTCGAAGCCTGCACCCCCTTGCAGGGCAAAAATGTCTTGATTCTTGGTTCCGGTGGAACGGCCAAGGCCATTGGGTTTGGGGTGAAAGAAAAAGGCGGCCAATTGACCGTCACTTACAACCGCAATAAAAAAAGAGGCGAAGCTTTAGCAAAAGAATTGGACTGCGAATTGATCCATGCGCGTGAAGCGGGGACCCATTCGATCGATGTGTTGATCAATTGTTCGCCGGTTGGTATGAGTCCAAAAATTAATGAAAGCCCCTTTTTGGCGAGAGATTTTAAGGCTGGGATGGTTGTGTTCGACTCGGTTTATAACCCGATGGAGACCCGACTTTTACGTGAAGCCAAAGCCGCCGGATGCGAAGTCATTTTTGGCAGTGAACTATTCATCAATCAGGCCGCGCGTCAATTTGAACTCTGGACCGGTCAACCCGCTCCCATAGACAGCATGCGCGAAGTGTTGCTAAAAAAACTCAGAGGTTAACTGCGGTAGCGCGGCACGTTTGCATCGACCACTTGCGACCAGGCATCGATGCCTCCGATCAGATTGTAGACCGTTTTGAAGCCGCATTCGACCAGTTCCATGGCCGCTCTTTGTGAGCGTTCCCCGTGGTGGCAGATCACTACAATTTCTTCTTCATACATGAATTCCTGCTGTCGGTCGACCACTTCGGCTAGAGGAAAATTTTCTGACCCCTCAATGGCAGAAAGGGAATACTCCCAAGGTTCCCGCACATCAAGAAGAAAAATATCTTCTCCATTGTCGAGTTTACTTTTTAGTTTCAGAGGCTGAAGTTGTTTGACGGTATTCATATTTATTTTTATCGTAAGCCGAGCATTGGCCAGTAGAAAAGAAGCAGGAGCAGGTAGCAGGACAAGCCTAACAAACTGAGGATGCTTCCGGACCAAACCATTTCTCGTAAAGACAAGAACCGAGATGAATATGCCAGTGCCGCCGCTGGGGTGGCGATGGGTAAAATAAAAGCAAAATTGCTCGGCAATATTACCGTCATGGTTGCCAATACAGGGTGAATTCCATAGGCTGGGCTCATGCTGATTGCCGTTGGCAGAAGAATGGCGATGACGGCTGAATTGCTCATGAAGGTGGTGAATAAGGTGGATAGGATCGCCATGACAAATAGAAAGGCGGTTCCCGATTCCACCAGATTTGAAAACAGTTTTTCAGCCATCCACAGTGCCGCTCCCGATTCGGCCATGACCTCACCCAGACAGATGGCTCCTCCATACATCAAGACGATTGCCCAGTTGATATGAGCTTCGACCATTTTCCAAGTGATGAGATTCAGTACGAATAATAGAACGATGGCAATGATGGCAATATTTGCGATGCCCAATTGGTCGCCAAAACCGAACCAAGAGAAAAGAGTGCCTACCATTATCAGAGCAATGCCTTTTTCTTGAAAGGTCAAACGGCCCATGACCATGGCTTTCTGCCGCAATGCTTTGCGGGCGGGTTCGATATCTTGGATATCGGCGGGAAATAAGATCTTCAAGGTGATCCACCCTCCGGCAAACAGCAGGATCACTAATGGAAAGCTCAGTTGGGTGTATTGCAAGATGCCCAGCGTTTCTTTTCCTGCGGTGGCTTTTTCCAGCATTTCCACGCCCAGAGGTACACGGCCTCCGCCCAAGACGGTCATGGCACCGCCAATGATGCACCCCCATGCCATGGCAAAATAAAGGGATTTAGCAAAGACGGAGTTATCGCGTTTTAAGTTTAAGGACTGGATGATTTCGTGAATGATGGGAAACAGCATGACCGCCACGGCATGTTCCGACATAAAGCAAGAGCTGATCCCGGCAAAACAATAAGTGGATGTGACCAAGCGGCCCGGTGTTTCGCTCCAGTGTTCCATGACCCAAATGGAAATTCGGGTGCTGAGACCGCAAGCGATCATGGATGCTGAGAGGATGAAAACCCCCAATATAAAGAAGACGGCTTTGTTGCCAAAATAACTATAAGCCTGAGAGGCTTCCATGACCCCCAATAAGGGAACCGCTGCAATAGCCAGCAAGCTGGTGATCGATAGGGGAATGAGGTTGGTGGCCCAAAGGCTGACGCAAAGCACAAACAGGCAGAGAACCTTATAACCTTCGAGGGATAAGTCGCTGGGGCCTTCTTGCATCAGCAAAAACGCAAACAGCCCGAAAAATAGTGCCAGCATGATATAGCGACGCAGACGGTCGAAAAGCACGATCCAAATGGAGCGTTTATCGATGAAAATCTGCTGGTCTTTAAATTTGGAATCTGCCATAAATTAAAACAGCTCTAATCTGAAAATGAATAGACCCAATGAGGGCCTGAGTTTGTGATGATAACCCGTTGATAGTTTAAGAGCTATAACAAACTTTCCTGTGATCAATTGTTTTTTTTCTAAGAGAGCGAAAGGCAAAGTGAGCCGATCAACTGGCGTGGCAAGTAATATTGAACGTGGGCTAACTATTTAACCAGCACAGGGTTTTGCAGATTGGCAGGTTTCGATGCGGGTGATTGTGTCTTTGATGGCACCTGATCGATCACCCATAAGTCGCAATTGCCGCAGGTGTCGCGGTAGTTTTCGCGAAAATGATCGAATTTTTCATTCTTCCAGATGCTGCTCAGGCTACCTTCAAGCAGGTTGCCCATTTTAGCGTTGGGTAGTAGGCAACAGGGTGTAACCTGACCTTCGCGGGTGATATAAGCGTAGTCAAAGGTTTTCAGACAATATTGTCCGGAGCGATGCAGTTTCTTTTTCAGCAGACGGTAAAAGAAGCGAGTCCATCCGTTCGATACGGAATATTGCAACCAGTCGAGCTGAATGCCGCAGGACTGGGCGATGGCATCGGCTTTGAGAAAAATAAAGCGTTCTTGTTGCGGATCGGGCCGGTCTAAATTAGGACGGAATTGTCGGTCGAGGCGACCCACGTTAATGATGTCACACCCGATTCGGGCTCCGTAGCGAATGACATCGTAGAGATCGTTTTCGCAACCTTGATGCAAGGTGGCTTGTAGCCTAACGGTCATGGCTCCGGGTTTTCGGCCCTTTACGACGGCTTCGATATTCTCATAAACTTTGTTGCTGGTATGCCCCTCGGTAACGGTTTCGTTGCCATTCACGCTGTCGATAGAAAAAGTCACGACATCGACACCGGATTTTAAAATATCTTCCACCATCGAAGGTTTGGTGAACAGGCCGTTGGAGGTGATCATCACTTTATGACCGTGTTCTTTGCAATAGGCGATCATGTCGAAAACGCGAGGGTGGATGAAAGGCTCTCCCCACCCGGTCAGGGTGATATTTTCACGATGCTCCAGTTTATTGACCACCTTGGTGAAATGAGCCCAGCTCATATGTTCCAGTTCGATGCCGAGATCCTCTCTTTGGCACATAGGACAATCCATATTGCAACGGTTGGTGATTTCGATCTGAACCTGTCGAGGTCGCAGAGGAATCTTGTAGCGTAGCCGGTCGATGGTTTCTTTGAGGAGTGCGATCATTATATTTTTTTAGTAACGGGCGAATTTTTGCAGAACCGCATCTGTGTTTATCTGACTCACAGAGCCTGCAAGAACCTGTATTTTGAATGATTTTTCTTTGTTTTTCAAGCTGTTGTCGCCTTTATGCCTGTTGACCCCAGGAACCTTTTACGAATGCCGTGGGCAGATAAAAATTTTATGTAGTTTGACCCTTTTCAATGGTATCTTACTAGTCCATAACCTTTTCGGAAGTTAAAAAGAGAAACTAAAGCACCCTGCGGGTTTATTATCCGCTTTGGAGGAACTTGTTTGATGGGAATGACGATTACAGAAAAGATTTTAGCCGCACATGCAGGAAAAGAGCAGGTTCAGCCCGGAGATAATATCTGGGTCGATGTGGATGTGTTGATGACGCACGATGTTTGCGGGCCCGGCACGTTCTCGATTTTTAAAAAACAATTTGGCGAAAACGCTAAAGTATGGGACCGAGACAAGGTCGTGATCATCCCTGATCATTTTGTCTTCACCAAAGACATTCATGCGAACCGCAATATTGAAATTCTGCGTCAGTTTGTGAAAGAGCAGTCTCTGCCGCATTATTTTGATGTGGGGACCGATAACTATAAGGGCGTGTGCCACTTGGCTTTGGCTCAGGAAGGTTTCAACCGTCCTGGCGATGTATTGTTTGGCACCGACTCGCATACCAGCACTTCAGGTGCGTTCGGTATGTTTTCGACCGGAATCGGTAATACCGATGCGGCATTTATTTTAGGCACTGGCAAGATTTGGGTGAAAGTTCCCGAGTCCATGTGTTTCGAGTTCACGGGCACGTTTCCTGAACATGTCATGGCCAAAGATGTGATTCTCAGTGTCATTGGCGACATCGGTGTCGACGGTGCAACTTACCGCGCTATGGAATGGCGAGGGGATGCAGTCATGAAACTTTCTATGGAAGAACGCATGACCCTTTGCAATATGGCCATTGAAGCAGGTGGGAAAAATGGCATCATCGAGGCGGATGATGTGACCCTCGACTATGTCAAACAGAGAACCGATGCGCCTTATAAGGTTTATCATTCTGATGACGATGCCAAATATTTCTTTAAGAAAACCTATAATGCCAGCGAGATGGAGCCGGTTGTTGCGAAACCGCATTCTCCTGATAATAAAGCCAAGGTCAGCGAATGTGTGGATGTGAAGCACGACCGTGCTTATATCGGTTCTTGCACCGGTGGCAAGATCACCGACTTCATTGCGGCGGCCCGACTTCTGAAGGGCAAGAAAGTTAAGATCGATACGTTTATCGTTCCGGCAACGCGTGAAGTGGAGCAGGATTTATATAAAGAAAAAATAGGCGGTGAATCGTTGATGGATATTTTTAAGAGTTCCGGCGCTTATCTGGGCGAACCCTCTTGCGCCGCGTGTTTAGGCGGGCCGAAAGATACCTTTGGCAGAGCCACTGACAATCAGGTGGTGATCTCTACCACCAACCGGAACTTTCCCGGTAGAATGGGGTCTAAACAATCCCAAGTTTATTTGGCTTCGCCTTATACGGCGGCGGCTTCTGCTCTGACGGGGCATATTACCAATCCTGCAGAGTTCATCAATAATTAAAACGATTAAATAAAATGAAAAAAGTGATTGAAGGCATAGCCTATGTGCTGGGAAATGATGTGGATACCGATCAGATCATTCCTGCTGAGCATTTGGTGTACAGTTTGAGCGACCCGGAAGAGCGTAAAAATTATGGCAAATTTGCGTTGTCAGGAGTTCCTGGCGAGCAGGCAGGTCTGCCTGATGGAAACACCCCTTTTACCGAAAATGAACAATGTGAGTCGAAATACTCCATCATCATAGGCGGAAGAAATTTTGGTTGTGGGTCTTCACGTGAGCACGCTCCGGCTTGTATGGAAATTGCCGGAGTTCAAGCGGTGGTAGCGGAATCGTATGCACGTATTTTTTATCGTAACTCTGTGGATGGGGGGTTCTTCATTCCCTTTGAAAGTGCGAAGCTTCTAACTGCGGAAGTCAAGACAGGTGATAGCCTGACCATCGATTTACAAGCTAATACCCTCACTAACCAGTCGAGCGGCAAGACCTATGAGCTGAAATCGTTAGGCGAAGTGATTGATATAATCGAAGCGGGTGATATTTTTGAATATGCCCGTAAGACAGGAATGATTCCATCGGCTTGAAACGAGTTTAGTTTCGTAGCGTATTTTTTCAAGTTTCATGACGAGGAAGATAAATATGGGTTCCGTTAAAATCCCCAAAAAAATTTCGCTTGAGTGTTGGCTTTTTCTGGCCCTATTTCTACTTTCAGGAGTGAGTAGCTTTGGGATGGTCAAGGCAGATGCGGGAGAGATGATCTTGATCCCCGAAGGACCTTTCACAATGGGTAGCTCCGAGAAAGATATTCAATGGGCGGTGAAGCAGTTTCGTTCTGAATCGCTAGATTGGTATCGTGATGAGATGCCCGCGCATTCTGTGAACGTATCGGCTTTCAAAATTGATAAATATGAAGTTACGATGGCGGAATACTCGTTGTTTATGGAAGCCACGGGCAAACCCGCGCCGCGTGAGTTTGAGAATCCACGTTTGAATCATCCTCGCCAACCGGTGGTGAGTGTGACTTGGAACGATGCAAAGGCCTATTGTCTTTGGGCCAAGAAACGTTTGCCAACTGAGGCGGAATGGGAAAAAGCCGCACGCGGTACAAAGGCTCGGCATTACCCTTGGGGTAATGAGCCGGATGCTCTCAATGCTAATATTCGCGGCAAGGGAGATGATTACCGGAATACCAGCCCAGGTGGAAAATTCCCAGAAGGTGCCAGCCCATACGGCGTGATGGATATGTCGGGAAATGTTTGGGAGTGGACTGAGGATTTATATCAGCCGTATCCCGGCAATAAATATGACAACGATTTCTATGATAAAAACTTTAAAGTGATCAAAGGTGGATCTTGGAATTCCACTCTGGACTTGGTTCGCCCGGCAGTTCGCGGGAATGCATTGCCGACCCAGAAGAAAAATTATATTGGTTTTCGTTGTGTTGCTACGAAATAAAAAGGAGATTTCTATCGTGCCGTTTCATAAAAAAGTGGTCCAAGGAGTTTTGGTGTTGGGTTGGTTGGTCTGGTCTATTCCCGCAATGGGGGCTGGGGAACATTCACCCCATGAGGGCCAAAAAATGGGTCATGGCTCAGATAAACACGGTGGACATGGTGATAAAAAAGGGCACGCAGGAGGAAAGCACGGAAAGCATGGCGGGCATGGATATGGCCGACCTAAAGGTCCTCCGGCAGACATTCCTGCTCATATTCGAGAACGGCTGGACCCAGATGGCACCAAGGTTAATTTAAATCGATCTTTGATCGGAGTGAAGGGAATAAAAATTCTCTCTGAAATGCCTGAGTTGAAAAATGTAATGTCTTTGGCTTTGCAGGGCAATAAATTAGGCGATGCCGGAATGAAAATTCTTGCCGACTCGGAGACATTCAAGCATACCGAGAACCTTTCTTTATGGGGCAATGATATCTCTTCTGAGGGTGCACGCATGTTGGCAGGGTCCGCTAACTTTAGAAACCTGAAAGAGCTAAAGCTGACCCGCAATAAGGTCGGAGATGATGGTGTGGAGGCACTGGCCGCCTCTGAAAACAGTCGCGCTTTGACCTTTGTCGATTTCAGTGCCAACCAGATCAGCGACCGGGGAGCTTTAGCCATTGCGAACTCACCCCAGTTTTCTAACTTGAAATATCTAGACCTTTATAATAACCAAATTACCACAGTGGGTATGGAGGCTTTATTGCAATCCAAAAACCTGAAGAGCCTGGAGATTCTCATTTTGGTTCGTAACCAGATTAATGAAGAGAAAACCGATGAATTGGCTAAAAACCAGAGTTTGCCCAGTTTAAAAAGGTTGGAGTTGCATTGATCGAGATATTTTTAACAAGAGTTGAAAACTAAGAACGATAGCGGCGGTCGTTGTATTGATCTATTTTTTCTTGCACCAGATGCGCGCCGCGCATCAAGGCTTCTAGCATTTCCTTGAGTGCTTCCACTTCCTCAACATGTGATTCGGCGGTCTTTAGGTTGCCTGCCTCGTCTTTCACTTCCTCGATAATGCTGTCAATTTCTTTGAGCAGTTCCATAATTTTCCATTCGCGGTTATATATTTTTTGATGTTCCTTTTAAGTAAAGTTCTTTTGCTTAAAAGGGCGAGTTGTTTGTTAGATTCAAAATTTATCTGAAGGTTGTAGCAAAAGTTCAGATTAAACGTTTTTTATGGAAGTTTAAGACGAGTGGTGACTCAGAATCTCACGGATTTCCGAGAGGAAATCACTTTGCTCGAGAGATTTTTTTTCGATTAGTTTTTCGACTCCTCCGTTTAAACGCAGGCGGTCGGCTTGAGTGAGCTCTTTTGAGGTGATGACGACAATGGGTATGGTTCGCCATTTTGGAGTTTTTCTCAGTTCTTCGATGAACTCAAAGCCATCCATGACTGGCATCATTAAATCAAGGAAGATCACTCCTGGGAATTTTTCCTGAACACGTTCGAGGGCAATTTGACCATCTTGTGCTTCGGCAACATTCAGCCCATAATCTTCCAGCATACGACGTAACACTTTGCGCGTGCTGGTGTCGTCTTCCACGATCAGCGCGGAGCCACTGTCCCATTTATACTTTTTCAACAGGATATGTATACGGGTGCGGTCAATGGGTTTAGTGAGATATTCTGATGCTCCCAATGAATAGCCTTTGCTTTCCTCATCTACCATTGAGATCACAAATACGGGTATGTTTGCCATTTCAGGGTCGGCTTTCAATTCGCTCAATACCGTCCACCCATCCATTTCAGGCATAAGAATGTCTAGCGTGATGAGGGTCGGGTGTAACTTGCGAGCCAAAGCAAGGCCATCTTCGCCATTCGATGCGGTCACAATATGATAGCCCTCTTTTTCAAAAGAACGTTTCATCTGAGTATGAACCATAGGGTCATCATCGATGACGAGGATGATGTTATCGGTTTCTTGCAAGTTTGGTTTGTTGTCTCCCCGGCTGACGACATTATGGGTTTCATCTGGGGATGTCGAGGGTTGTTCCTTGTCCAATGTTTTGACTGGCAGGTGAACGGTGAAGGTCGACCCTTCGCTCAATGTGCTTTCAACGAAAATATCGCCATCCATCATTTCACAGATTCGCTTGCTGATCATAAGACCCAAACCTGTGCCGCCGTATTTTTGAATATTCTGAGGATGTACCTGCGAGAAATTTTCGAACAGCCCAGCAATTTGCTCAGGGCTCATGCCAATTCCACTATCTTTGACGGTGATGTTAATCCAGTCCGCCTCATTGATGGTTTTTCGGCAGACGATGAAGGAGACGGTGCCATTTTCAGTGAATTTGCTGGCATTGCTAAGTAGATTAAAAAGAATCTGACGAAGCCGGGTAATGTCTACGGCCATAGAACCGATTTCATTTTCTATCTGGATATCCAATACATTAGAATTTTTATCAATAATGGGTTGGACCGTACTCGCAACTTCTTTGACCAAGGCTTCCAAGTCACAGTTCTGGTTGTAAAACTCCATTTTTCCCGCTTCAATCTTAGAGAGATCGAGAATATCATTGATGATAGCGAGTAAATGTTTGCCCGATGCATGGATCTTCCTGAGGTCAGGACCGATCTCTTCTTCGAGGCTCATTTCATCGACGACTTCGTCCAGCAGCTCGCTATAACCGATGATGGCATTCAAAGGCGTTCTGAGCTCATGACTCATATTGGCGAGAAAAGCACTTTTAGCCTGATTGGCTTCAAAAAGTTCTTGGTTGGCTTTTTCAAGTTCTACAATGCGTTGATTGAGAGCATCCGTAGAGTTTTCGCCACGTTTCGTCCGTTCTATTTCTTCAGGATTTGGCAAATTTCAGTACGCAGGGATTAAATTGGGTTAATTGTCTTTTATTAAGGATGACGATTTTTATTCTACACTAAATATCAGAAAATGAGGCTCTCAACATGTTAATAGGAACGGGGCTTTTACAATGTCACAATATTGTAGCGATTATAGCTTTTATGCAATTTATCAGACAAAAAGCTAGGCTGATCCTGTAATAGTTTTCGGTCCAGAGGCCGTAGATTATAAATTTTTTTTGGGTCAATTATATACTTGGGGGTGCAGGCGGTTCCTACCAGCTTTTTTTGCAGAATAAAGGTTTTCATCGGCATGTTTAACGCAGTCTTCCATATCTTGCCCTTCTTTGTAAATGCTGATGCCAAGACTCATGGTAACGGGAATGGTTTGTTGGTCATGTTCAAAAACCTTTTGTTCAATTTTTGTGCGGACCTTTTCCCCTATAATCACTCCTCCACTTAGCTCTGTGCCAGTTAAGAGGAACAAAAACTCTTCTCCCCCCCAGCGAAAAACCATATCGGTTTTGCGGGAATTTTCTTGCAAGATTTTCGCAACTTCGATCAATACATAGTCCCCCGTATTATGACCAAAGGTGTCATTGATGCGTTTAAAATGATCGAGATCGCCGAGAATAATGCAGAAAGGTTCTTTTGTGCGCTCAAACCGCGCGATTTCGCTTTTGAAGTGCTCTTCACAACTTCTACGGTTCAATAATTGGGTTAACGGGTCGGTCCAAGAAAGTTTTTTAAGTTCCTCGTTGGATTGCTCAAGCTCCTGTGTTCTGTTCTCAACTTTTTCTTCAAGCTTGCGATTGACGTCAGTGAGCTTTTCATTGAGAATTTTTAGACGCTCTTTATCTTCGGCTAACTCTTTTCTTAAGAGGTTGCTGATTCTCAATTCCTCCTTGAGGTTCTCAGAGAGGCTTCCGGCCCAGCCGGATAAAATTAGGAACCCACTCCAGAGCACAAGATCGACATTGAACTCAAATTGATTCCGGAGAGCGAGATAGGTTTCTTCATTGGCTAAAACTAGCCCCCATACCAGTAGAGCTGTGAAAAAAGCATAGAGCACGGCCAATCTTTTACCGAGCAAATACCCGGCGAGCATTATAGGAACATAATAAAGGTTGAGCAGCGAGATCTGAAAATGGAAAAACAGGTGCGACAGAGTGACCGACACCAGAATAAATAGAACAAAAATGTCCTCTAGATTCTTAAAAAAATAATCGCGCAGACGTTGAGAAGTGGTTTCTGCTTTCATAGGCAAACGACATTGAAATCATTTAAGTGGAAAATGGATAGGAACATTATATCGGAAAGGCAAATTTTGTCCATAGAAACAGAGTTCTGGCATTTGGACTTATCTTTTACAACCCCGTTTTGTGTGAGCGGGTGTTTATGCTAGTTTGAAAGGTCGGTACGGGGAGAAACAAAAGTCGGCAAAATAAAAAGGGCTTAGAGGGCTCTTAATAGAGTCCAACTAAGCCCTAGACCTGCGTATGCTTAAGGTGGTGGGACGGGACGGAATCGAACCGCCGACACGAGGATTTTCAGTCCTCTGC
>JABIYR010000128.1 GCA_018702695.1 Nitrospina sp.
CTTCTGAATCAGCATTCATCCACCGACGTAAAAATTCCGTTATCACGACCGCTACCACAGAAAAATAAAGCCCTTCATAACATCAAAAATAAATTTGCCGGGAGCCAATTTTAATACTTGAATTGTGTCTTAACATAAGGGACACTAAATACGTTAAGAGTGACAGTGATCTTTGAACTTGTAAGAACAGGGAGAATCTTAATGGAAGATTTAACAATTTCTAAAGGTTGGTTTCAGGACAAAGAAGATAAGCCGGTAATCAAAAAAACGTTTTGTGAGCACAGGGCCAAAACTGTCACCCTGGATTATGACCTCGGGGTAGAGTATTGCTCTTTCTGCGGAGCTCTAGCACATTACAACTCGGACTTGGATAAACTAGAGTGGACGTTACCGGAGCATTTGCAGAAACAAAATTACAACTAACAGGTTGCTGAAAAAACCTGATATGACATCTTTAATAGCTCGTAGACGATAGAGAATTTCTTATTATCAAGAAGTAAGCTCTTAGCATACTAAGCTGAGTGTGACCAAAACACTCGGGGTGGCGTTGACGTTTTTCTACGATCTAGCAAGTTAATTTTCAAAATAAAACCCCCTTGGCCACAATGGCTAAGGGGGTTTTCTATTTTCTGAAGATGCACCGCTATTTATCGACCCATCATAGAAAACCAGTCTTCCAAGCGGTCAATTTGTAAATAGGAGTTTGATTTACGAACCTCTCCCATCTCGCCTGAGGGGCTACCTCCATAATTATGACCTGGGTATAAAGTAATATGGTCTTCGATCTTAGAAAGCCGCCGCGTGAGCGTGTGAAACAATTCTTCGCTGTTTCCTCCCGGCAGATCGACACGCCCACACCCTTGCAGAAAAAGAGTATCCCCAGCAATCAAACTGTCGGCGACCCGAAAACATTGTGATCCGGGTGTATGCCCCGGTGTATGCAAAAAGCTGATCTCAACAGAACCCAGCTTGAGCTTATCTTCAGCATCCACCTGTTTCATATCCGATGAAGAGATTCCCGTCACCTTCTTCAACCCCTCGGCCTCATGTTTATTGACATAAACTGGCACCGGGTTTTTCTCCATCAGTTCCGCCAAACCGGTAATCTCAATGCCAAAAATTTCTCCCCCCACATGGTCGGGGTGGTAATGCGTCACCAAAGCACCGGTGAGCTTCATGCCATCTTCTTCAACGACTTTGAGCATCCCGTCAATGTCCCACGCCGGGTCCACCACAACACATTCGTTTGTCTCGCGGTTGCCTATCAAATAGATAAAATTAGCCATCGAACGCGCCGAAGGGTCCTGAGTTCCTACATCGACCCCCGACAACAACTGTTTAAAATAAATCGGATTTTTTTCTGACAAGGTTTCCCCCTATCCCATTAGGTGATTTAAAATATTAATATGGAGTTCAATAAATTTGCCAGACGAACCCCAGCCTGCGCTAGCCTGAGGTCAATGATCTCCTGACCTTTTTCTATATACGCTTTAGACAACACGCCCTCATCCACCTTATAAGCCACCTCTAAAGCCAAGCTTCGCGACTCATTGGCCCAGTCTACAACGGTGGATGCATTCCAGATCACTATGTCTGACAAATCGCCATTCAAGCGTTCTGCATATTTTAATAAACTCGTTCGACGCCAATCGATCAAACCGCCATCCCACAAATAATGCAGGCTGACATTTCTTCCTCTATACGTAAAATGAAGGCTCCCGCCACCCCGATCTTTTTGATTGCCCAAGTGAAGAGGCTGATGAACATCGCCAACAAAATGCACCAGAAATTTTAAGGCCTTAGCCTGTTCCGGAATCGTAGCAGAACGGTCGCGCAACACTTGCGAAAACTCAAGAATCTTTTCCGTGACACAGGCTTTCTCCGGGCAGTCGCGATCGGCAGAATAAGTCCCCTGCCCTTCAGCGATATTCGTATAATGCCAAGGTTTTTCTTGTCGGCGTTTTTTCCTTCTCTTATCAGCCCAAGTGGCTACATCTGCCAAGCTGTTTATGTTAAACTTTTGTTTAATGAACTGCTTAACTTGCGGCTGTAAATGGCGGTCGGCAATCAGGCCAACAACCCGGTGCCCCTGAGGCCCCCATGCAGAAGACTCTGCAACCGTTGTAAACAACACAATAAAAACCAGCCAGAATTGAAGACGACTATTCATAGCTTTCCTAATTTTTCAATTCCATTTCCGACAGGATAAAAAGTGACCTCATTGGCTTCAATTTACCATACCGCAAGGTTTTGGATACTCATTACTTTTCTATCCCTGATTCTGGGAGCTGTGGCAATCGTTACCGGATGGGTCGATAAAAGTGGCAACCTTTCGCATCGAGTTTCTCGACTTTGGTGCCGACTGTTATGCCAACTCAATGGAGTGGAAATAGAAATTATTGGGCTGGAAAATATCAGCCTCGACCGACCGCAAATCTTCGTGTCTAACCATCAAGGATATTTTGATATTTTCACCCTGTCCGGCTATCTGCCCGTGCAGATAAGATGGGTCGCCAAAGCCAGCCTGTTCAAAGTTCCCTTTGTCGGCGGAGCCATGTCGGCATCCGGTTATATTCCCGTTGACCGGGACAACCGTAAGAAGGCTTATGAAGCGTTTAACAAGACTTTGGAAAAAGTCAGAGAAGGATGCTCGATCATCATTTTTCCGGAAGGAACACGCTCTGAGGACGGGACAATAGGCCCCTTTAAAAAAGGCAGTAACCTGATAGCCAGTCGGGCAAAATGCCCCATGGTTCCCGTAACCCTCATCGGTAGCGGCAACATCATCAAAAAAGGCAGTGGCACCATCAGCCCCGGCCCCATCCGAGTCATCATCTCGCCCCCGGTCGAAGCCAGTGCCGATAAAAAGGAAAATGAGGCCGTTTTAGAATCGATTCGAGAAACCATTGTGAGCAACCAGCAGTCTCACGCTTAAAACAAATAGTGAGCCGAAGTCAACCCTCGGCTCACAGGAAATTAATCGCGACTGACTAGCGTTTTTCTTTCTGAATGAATTCCCAGACCGTAGCTGAATGTCCCCGCAGATCATCAATATCTCGCCAGACCGCACGAATCATTCCAGTCTTATCAATCACAAACGTGGCCCGCTCGGTGAACTTGACCATCTCGCCCAAGTCATCTTCTTCTTTGATCACGCCATAAAGGTCGGTCACCTTCTTATGCTCATCAGCTAAAAACGTAAAGCCAAACTGGAAAACTTCGATAAACTGTTGATGCGAGTTCACCCCGTTCCAGCTACAACCCAACACCTCCACCTCACGGGTTTTAAATTTTCGGTTCCACTCATTGAAACCCACCATGAGGCGAGTGTCTTCAGGGCTACTGTCTTGCCGATAAAAAGCCAACACCACCCATTTTTTATCCTGAAAATCTTTCAGGCTGACCATCACCTTCTCTTCAGCAGATGGGCTGGAAGCCCCCGCTTTATAACCATAGACAGCCGGCAACTCAAAATTAGGCGCACGGTCCCCAACCTCTAACGCATCAGACATGGAAAACACCCCTTGGTTAATGATTCGCAAATAGCCCTAAAACAACGGCCAAAAAAAACAGGGCTTGAGGGAAAACTCCCACAAGCCCCCCAAAAATCCTAAGTGAAATCAATCACTCACCAAAAGCCGCTTTAATCAAAGGCTCGACTTCACCCTTAGATTCCATCTCATCGAGAATATCTGTATCGCCGTAGAACTTACCGTCGATAAAAACTTTCGGTAACGTCGGCCAATTTGTCATCTTATTCAACGCTTCGCGTTTGGTCATATCTTCCAAACAGTTAACGACTTCAAACGGATAACCATATTTATTAAAAAACTGAATGGTTTCTACCGTGAACCCACATTGTGGTGCCTGTTTTGTGCCTTTTCCGTAGATCAGGATCTTATTCGCCGCAATTTCTTCTTTAATTTGATCTTCAATACCAGCCATCGTGCACTCCTTTTAAATATATCAATATTTGCAATAATTTATAAAAACTGAAAGGGGAAGAAGAGAATTAAGGCGTAGCCGTCTTAATTTCCGCCGCATGAATGCGACCGTCCTTCATAGCAGGGTCTAGGACATCCATAACCATCCGATGCCGATCCATAATTCCCACCCCTTCAAAAGCATTTGAGGTGACGTGGATGATGAAATGGTCTTTCATCCCCGTTTTGTCCAAAGCGTTCACTTCCGCATTAGGGATAGCGGTTTGAACCAAACCAATCAAATCTGGAATACTGATCATCCTTATATCTCTCTACAATGAGGGTTAAAATGTCAAAAATCTCTCAACTATTAGACTCTAATTGAGCCAAAAAGATTTATTTAAAGGTTACCCGTCCATAATACTATAAGCTCGGTCACCAGAACAAGAATAAGTCCCCACAATAAAAACAGGTCATTTAAGTAGGAAGAACCAAAGAAATAGAAATAAGGCGTGTCTGGGGAATTTGCTTTTTCAGCCGAGGCAACCGTCGCCAGCCCAAAAAGGCCATTGTTCTTTGCTCTAAATTATATTCTTCCATAGCTCTCATGCCCCGTATGGGGTACGCCGAGTGGTTGACGAAAAACCCTATATTTAAGTATAATTAAAGAATCGTTCAGGCCCCAAATGTTATCTAATTGAAATAGTTATAATTTTTCTCTGAATGCAAATCACCCCTTTATAAAATAAGGCTTTATATAACCCCCGGAGGCGTTCATGGCAGTTGATATTGATTTTGTTAAAATCACGGATAAAGCAAGTGTAGAAGTCATCAGACTTGTTCTAGCAGAAAACAACCCTGAAATCGGGCTTCGTCTGGGTGTCAAGGGCGGGGGCTGTTCTGGCCTGTCTTATGATCTGCAATTCACCCCTAAAGAAGAGGGCGACACCATCATCGAGCATGAGGGCTTTAATGTTTTCATGGATGCTAAAAGCATGATTTATTTAAAGGGCATGCAACTCGATTTTCAAGATGGTTTACAGGGAAAGGGTTTTATTTTTGTGAACCCAAATGCAACATCTACTTGCGGGTGCGGCGAATCTTTCTCGATCACTTGAGTCAAATAAATACTCCTGTTAAGAGGTACGAGTCATTCACTCGATATAAATAACCCCTTCTTCATGACCCACTCAACTCAAAGCGAAATCGAAGCAGTCCGTAACCATTGCGGTTATTTTTTACTTGCGGACTGGTGCCTCATTTCAGCCAAGGGCGAAGAAACGTTTTCTTTCTTGCAAACCCAGACCACCAATGATGTTTTGCAACTTCAAGTGGGGCAAGGGCAGTTCAATGCCATCACCGATCGTCAGGCGCGACTGATCGCCAATTTTTCTCTACACAGAACGGCTGAACACGAAGCGTTGATTCTGGTGGAGGCTTCTCTCAAAGATTTATTATTGAAGCATCTGCAAACTTATCTTTTTCGTGAAGCGGTGACATTCACTATGGTTGAGGGTGAATTGTTAGCACTGCAAGGCCCGAAGAGCTCTTTAATTTTAGAAAAGGTTTTTGCCGATCAAGATCTACCGGAAAAACCTAACGACACGGTCACGCTGACTTTTCAGGCAAAACAGGCACAACTGATCAATAAAAGTCTGACGGGGGAGGAAGGGCAAATTATTTGTTTGGACTCTGCAGAACATTTTCTTAAGCAAGTTCTAGCCTCGTCCACTGCACCTACAGAAATAAGTGATACGGCACGTGAAGTTCTCCGTATTGAGGCTGGCATCCCCATCTATGGCAAGGACATGGACGGCAAAAACATTCTGCCGGAAACGGGTTTAGAACATACTTCGGTCAGCTACAACAAAGGCTGTTATATCGGGCAAGAGGTGATTGCCCGTATCAAAACTTATGGCGCCCCTAATTTTGCATTGATGGGCCTGATGGTTGAAGGCCCTGACCTACCGCCCTACAATGCTGTCATTCGGTTGGGCAACAAAAAACTTGGCACGATTAAAAGCTCGGTGCGTTCGCTCACGTTTGACAAGACAATTGCTCTGGCTTACATGCATAAAGAACATCGAAGCCCCGACATTGATATGGAGGTGACACTTGATAACGTGACCTACAAAATTAAAACCTGCTTATTGCCGTTCTATCAAAGTCAGACCCGCAAAGACCATTCTAAAAAGCTACTGAATCAGGCTTTGCAGATTTATAAGGATCAAGACAACCTCGATGGCCCAATTGTAATATTGCGCGAAGCGATTGAGCTGGATGCGAAGAATGCCGATGCCTATGAAGCATTGGGGGTTTTTCTATCGAAACAAGATAAGCTGGATGAAGCCATCAGTCTGATGAAGAGATTGGTCGAGATCAACCCGCAAGAGATCATGGCGCACACTAATTTGTCAGTCTACTACATGAAGCAGGGCCGCATTGAAGATGCAGAAAATGAAAAAGCTGAGGCCACTGCCATTCAATTTGAACGAGCCATTGAAAAAAACATGGCTAAAAAATTGAAGAAAAAAGAAGCGGAACAAAAATTAAAGGAAATGGAAGACCGGGTCGGTATGTTCAAGAAGGTATTGGAAATTGACCCCAAAGATCAGGTAGCAAATTTTGGTCTCGGTTCTATCTACCTGGAAACGGGCCGTTATCAAGAAGGCTTGGAACCGCTTAAAACGGTTGTCGCAGAATATCAGGATTATTCTGCCGCCTACCTGCTTCTAGGAAAAAC
>JABIYR010000129.1 GCA_018702695.1 Nitrospina sp.
CTTTATGGCCCAGACAATAAAAGGCCAGATGAAATAGAGAACTACGGCAAGACCACAGAGCCAGAGAGCCATTTTAAAATTCAAAATAATGTTTCCATTTAAAGGGTTGATTCAGGTTGCTCACAGCGTGGCGGTCCTATGCCCCATCATAAATCCAGTTTATTTTTAAGCCCCCGTATAATGGGAAAAATCAGCAATGCTAAAATTGCTACAGGAAATCGGTATTTGTAAAAAAAATCCTCTTCAACAAACACCCCTGACAAACTATGAATCACACCGGGTAAAGTGTCTGCAGTAGAATGAATGATTGCATAGGACAATGCTAAGGATAAAATTATGACAATATTTTTTTTAATAAATTCCATCGCTATAGACAATACCTTATTTGTTAATACTTTCAATTCGGGGTGGCGTTAGTTTCTTCTCAAACCTACGGCTCTTAGTCTCCATCATGACCAAGCCGACACAGGGCTCTACCCATTTTAAGTCATTCGACATTTTGCTCCCACCTTGATTGTCTGGTGACAACCTGAACTCATTCAAACCTCTCAACAAATCATATAATTGGAGATCAGACAACTCTTGAGGGGATCGATTATCACATAAACCTTTCAATGTTTCGGGGGCACTATAATTTGAACGGGTGTATGAGTAAGCGCCGGTAATTAAAACCATTGTCCACAAAAATACTCCGACAAACTTTATTATACTATCCATTTAATTATCGACACTCATCACTTATTTGTCGATGCGCTTGCAGAACGAGGTTTAACCCAACTGAATAAAAGGGTCTGGAGTTGACGCTCCCAAACTATCAGTGACTGGCGCTTTTGTGAGTCATTGACATTAACGTTTTCAAGGGTTGCCGTTGATTGGTTCAAGACATTCGCGATACGGGATGCATCCATTCCGGCCTTCGCCATGAGATTAGCAGTTGTGCGCCTTAAATCGTTTGGCGTAAAGAGGCCAATATTAAAAGCGTCGCCATAAGGCTGTTTTTGCTTGCTTTGGCCCTTGGATTTATTTTCACAATTATTTTTTATTGCCCGACTGACCTCTCTTGAGGAAATGGGTTTCTCCTTGCTTGATGGAAACACCCAGTCTGAACCCGCGCCTATTTTTTTTGCCTCCTGCAAAACATCCAATGTCATTTTTGTCAAATAAACACGATGCTTTTTCTTATTTTTGGTGCGCGTGGGGGGAATCGTCCACCATTTTTCTCTTAAGTCAAACTCCTCCCATTTGGAGCCGATCACTTCGCCATTTCGTTGGCCCGTTAGCAAAATCAACTTTAAAGACAGCTTCATGCCTTCCGGCATTTTCGCATTCTTCAATCCATGCCAGAATTTTTTAACTTCGTCTTTATTGAAAACGCGGTCTTTTGAGCTTGTCTCAATGGGTGCAGACAAACCAGCGCATGGGTCGGTATCAATCAGGCCCTGACTGACGGCGAAAGCAAAAACGCTCTGCAAAAGATTAAGAATTTTATTGACCGATGTGCCGGAACCTTGGGCGATCAGGCGATGCATCAATTTTGTGACATCGCGCGGCGTGACATGGGCTGTGGCCAAATATTTCCATTTAGGAAGAACGTCTTTATTCAGCATTCTCAAATCAGAATGCCAGGATGTTTTTTGAGGTTTGGCGTATGACTCGATATATTCATCAATCAGCCCCTTGATAGTGCTGACATCTCGCCCTCTTTTTATTTTTGAAACATCGGTGGAATTCACCCTGGCTCCTAAAGAAATGTTATGATCCCGACATTGAGGTTGTTCCATGAAAGCCTAGCATATTAGCGGGTATTTTAGGAAGAACAAGTAACCACACAGACACCCCCCACTAAAGCATGACAAAAACACCACAAGAAATTTTGAAGAATATATTTGGCTTCGACTCCTTTCGAGGCCAGCAAAAAGAAATCATCGATCATGCGATTGCAGGCGGTGATGCACTGGTCTTAATGCCCACCGGAGGCGGGAAATCTTTATGCTACCAGATTCCCGCATTATGTCGTGAAGGAGTTGGGGTGGTGATCTCTCCATTGATCGCTTTGATGCGTGATCAGGTAGAAGCCCTGAATCAGCTAGGGGTCCGCGCTCGAGTCTTGA
>JABIYR010000131.1 GCA_018702695.1 Nitrospina sp.
ATAAGTCCGAACATGTGATGAAAGAGCATCTCGAAATGGTGGCACGAGAGAATGAAAATGTTAATCTGAATGTTTTTTACAGTGCGCCAACAGAAACGGATGTGCTCAATGAAGATTATCATGCTAAAGGTCGGGTGAATGTTGAAAATATTAAACCTCTTTTGCCTTCCAATAATTTTGATTATTATATTTGCGCTCCACCTCCAATGGTTAAAGACTTGACTGCAGACCTTGCAGCCTGGGGGGTTCCCAAAAAGAATATACATTTCGAAGCATTTGGCCCCGCCACAGTTAAGAAATGTAAACCTGCACCCAGCGAAGAAAATGCTGTCAAAATTGATATTAATTTTTCTAAGTCCGGTAAAAAATTGGTGTGGGATGCTAAATCCGCATCATTGTTAGATTTTGCAGAGGCTAATGGCATTCCGATCGACTCAGGATGTCGTGCTGGCAACTGTGGAACATGCCTCACAGCAATTAAAACAGGGAAGGTTGATTTGGTAGGAGAACCCGGTTCAGTGCCTGAGGCGGGGTCTTGCCTGGCTTGCATCAGTGTTCCGAAGGAAAATCTGACTCTAGATGCCTGATCTAGGTTTGTGATTAGGTTGCTTAATTTCCGCGTTTTCTTTTGAACGAACCTTTTATCATACGATAAGCCCAGCGACCCCCTTCTCGTGACATAGCGAGACCGACCCGGTTGTTACAGGCTGTACACGCTAACGGTGGCAGGTCTGATTTTTTAGCAACCGACTTCAACCGCGCAATCGAATCGGGGTGAGTCACGTGGTCGAGATAAAGCCTTATCAATTGCCCTGAGCCTTTTTTCTGGTACCCAACCAGAAAGGCCCCACAGAGTCCACAGAAAATATCAAGCGTCTGGCTGGCCATCTATCTTTCCATCAACCTCCATAAAAAATTGAACATGGGTGCGATCTTGCAATACTCATAATATGTTTAAAATTGACCCTGAAAGAGATCTATGAAAAAGGGTTGGCCGAGTATAAAAGGGAGGTTAAAAAGAACCCTAATGATGCCAACTCATATTTTAATATGAGCAAGGCCTTTGATGGCTTGAATGAAGGGCGTAAGGCAATTTTAGCGGCGCGTAAAGCGCAGCAAATTTGGGAGTTTAAAAAAGATTCTGAAAATAGTATCAAAGTTCGTAAACGTCTCAGAGAACTTTATAAAAACTACCAAATAAGCCCTCAGGAATTTGATGACGCCAAATAATCAGAAGGCATTAAATCTGCATCAAGAGAATTGAGCTCGTCAAGGGTCGGCGCTTCGACCCTTGATAACGAGACTTAGGTAAAATGTTAAGCAGGTCTTGCACTAGCAACACGCATCGTTTTCAGGGATTCCCTCTTGTGCTTGCGGTGTACTGCAATCAAAAGGCCCGTAGTGCGTCGAAAAGTCTCCAATTACATTAAAGTGCTCACCAAACCGAGTTTCGCTCAGCATCTTGCTGGTATTACCGCAAACCGGGACGGGGACTCCGCTTTGGAAATAATGATGATCATCCAAGGTGAAGCCGTGTGGAAATTCGGGGATACTGCCTTTGTAATAGGCCACATGACCAAAATTTTCACAGATGTCCTCGAAATCGCATTTAAAGCTACGTATGGTCATGGAATAAAAATCGATCATTCCGGCTTTGCGCTGAATGTCCTCGCTGTTGAGGGTGATGGGATTTTTTGCAACCACTCGGTAATCATGACCTCCTACCTTTCTGAGCAGGCGCCGAAAGTCTTCAACGTATAGAGCGCCCCCAAGACACTCGCCAAGTAAAACAGGGTCTGTGGTCAGAGGTTCTGGAACGCGCCGACCTGAAAACACATCGGATAAATAGAGTTCTCCACCGGGTTTAAGAACCCGAAAAATTTCACGAAACACACTTTCTTTATCGGGCGATAAATTGATCACACAATTGGAGATGATCACATCCACGGAATTATCTTCAAGGTTGGCAGAAGAGAGGTCTTCGATCCAGCCTTTACGAAAGTCTACATTGGGTTTTTCTAGGCCAAACTTATCGGTGTGGTAATCAATATGCTTGCGGGCAACGGCTAATTGCTCGTCGGTCATGTCGATGCCAATGACTTGACCCTCTGGGCCAACTACCTGCGCGAGCAAATAACAATCGCGCCCTGAACCACAGCCGAGATCGACTACGGTTTTTCCAGCAAGACTGACAGGAAAGGTGGAAGCACAGCCATAAAACCTAGAGTGTACTTCTTCGTGTATATTTTTCAGATAAGGGCGCAGGTATGCGGGCATAGAATCTGCCGCACAGCAGGCACTAGTTTGAAGGTCATTTTTAGTTTTGAGAACTTTTCCATAATAATTCTGAACATCTTGAAGAATTTTGGAGCGGGTATTCACTATCTATCTCCTGATAATTTCTAAACAGAAAGAGCCTATTTTGAGGCTCTGCTTTACTGGATTGAGCATAATATATTCTATATAAAATCAAGAATAGAATAAAACTTTTGTCGTTATAAATGAAAATCCCTTACATTTTTTTTTCATTTGCAAGTAAGGATGATATTGTAACACATCGATTTAAAACCGTTATTTTATAACCCGGCCTGAGGCTGTAAAGGCTGATATTCTCACCCCCCATTTGGTTTTCTATATAGTGGAAACTGCAATCTGGATTTGTTCAAAAGTCTTTTGGATGTTGGTGAACCCTAATAATGGTTTGTTGCTTCTATTGGCTTTAGGTACCTTCTTACTCTTTACAGGTCGTCAAGTTTTGGGCCGCAGGCTGGTCACCGTTGTTACGGTTGTCATCTTGGTTCTTTCATTGTTGCAATTGGACCGAGTGATGCTTTTGCCGCTTGAAAACCGTTTCCCCATTCCGGAGCCACTTCCTAGCCCCGTTCATGGTGTCGTTGTTTTGGGGGGCGCAGAGAGGGCACGGTTGACCCATGCACGAGGTCAGGTTGTGTTGTCTGATGCGGCAGAGCGTTTGACGACTTTTGTTGGATTATCCCGCCTGTACCCGAATGCCAAGCTTGTTTATGCAGGAGGGGCTGGAGGGTTGAATGAGCAGAGGTTTAAGGGGGCAGATACGGCAAAATTATTATTTAAACAACTGGGGCTTGATTCCGGGCGCGTTCAATTTGAATTGAATTCTCGCAACACTTTGGAAAATGCCCAAAACGCATTTGAACTTGCAAAGCCGAAAAAAGGTGAAAACTGGGTATTAATCACCTCTGCTTGGCAT
>JABIYR010000132.1 GCA_018702695.1 Nitrospina sp.
CTTTTTTCAAGACCCAGCAGTTTCATTTTAAGAATGGCGGGGTATATATAACGACCTTCCAAGGCCGTGAACTGGTTGAAAGCTTCTTGCAGGTGTCCTTCTTCTTCCAGACAAGAGGCGACAATAAAATCCATGTCCTCTTTAAAACGGCTTTTTGAATATTCTAAATTAAAATGTCGGTATTGCTCCCTTGCTTCAGGACACCGGCTCAACGCATAAAGTATTTCTATTATTTTATATTTGGTTTCTTCTGCCCAGGAACTCTTGGGATAGTTTTCCAGCAGAATATTTAACTCTACCAAGGCTTGTTCGTAATTTTGCTTTTTATAGTAAATAGATGCGATGCGATACTGATGATTGCTGTTTTCATTTTTATCTGCATAATCATTGATTAAATTCTGATATTCAATGATGGCCTGATCGAAATCCTTTAAGCCAAATTCAGCGATCTCAGCAATATAATTTTGCGCGGGATAACCAAATGATCCGGCTCGGTTCATTTGCAGGACCTCCTGAAAATATACCAAAGCACGTTTACTATTATTCAAACTGAAGTGATGAATTTCACCGAGTCGAAATAAGGCTTCTTCTGCCTTGATGCCGGAGGGATTATTTTTTAGGACCTCATTGAACGTCTCAATGGCGCTGTGGTTCCGCCCTTGAATCCATTCTTCATTGGCTTTTTGCAGAAGCGGGTCCATCTTTTCTGAGCAGGAAACTAAAAAAACACAGCCCAGTAAAAATAGCCCTGTCAACAATGAGGTCCAACCCTTTTTCGACGAAACCGGAGCCGAGGGTTTACCTTGGGTCTGAAGGTTCACTTCCATTAGCTGAGCGGTTTTATTCAACCAGTTTTTCAATGCTAACAACCTGATTGCCTTCTCGAACACCTACCAAGCGAACACCTTGAGTATTTCGGCCAATCAGAGAAATTTCATTGACTCGCATGCGCACAATATTTCCATCGGAGGTGATCACCAATAGCTGGTCTTCTTCATCCACCTGTTGCACACCCACCACCGATCCTATTTTTTCATTACAGCGAATCGTCATAACTCCTAATCCGCCGCGCCCTTGGATAGGATATTCTTCCATCAGCGTTCGTTTGCCATAGCCTTTTGACGTTACGGTCAAGAGTTTGTTGCCTGGTTTGACTATTTCAGCCCCAACCACATAGTCACTGTCTTTGAGGCGAATGCCTCGAACGCCTCGACCTGTTCGGCCAATGGGACGCACTTCTTGTTCTGGGAAACGAATGGAAAAGCCTTTTTGGGTTGCGAGTAAAATTTCGCTTTCTCCATCGCATAGTTCTGCACCGATGACCCGGTCTCCATCGTCAATGGTCAGACCAATGATTCCCCCCTGACGTGGTTTGCTATAAGCCATTAAGGAAGTTTTTTTGACAATACCCCGTTCGGTGGCCACCATTACAAACTTGCCCTCTTCAAATTCTTTGACCGACAGGATACTGGCAATGGTTTCTCCCGGCTGAAGTCGCAAGAGATTGGCAATCGATTTTCCTTTCGCAATGCGGCTCACATCGGGAATTGAAAAGACTCTCAACCAGTGAATTTTGCCTATACTGGTAAATACCAGAAGATGGTTGAGTGTTGATGCGATGAATAGTTTTTCAACCACATCTTCTTCTTTCAGGTTCATGCCGCGAATTCCTACACCGCCCCTTCTCTGGGCTCTGTAGTTATCAACCGTTTGGCGTTTGATATAACCGCCTCGGGTATAGACCACCACAACATCTTCGTCGGCTATGAGGTCTTCTATATCGATATCGCCTTCATCACTTTCGGCAATTTCTGTTCTGCGCTCGCTACCATATTTTTCTCGGATTTCTATCAATTCTTCTTTGATGATGCCGAGCTTGATATCTTCGTGTGCAAGAATATTTAGGTATTCTTTAATGCGAACTCGGGTTTCCTCTAAATCTTCTATTATTTTTTGTCGTTCCAACCCCGTAAGACGTTGAAGGCGCATTTCAAGAATGGCTTTGGCCTGAATCTCCGATAACCCGAACTCGGTCATCAACCCATTTCGTGCGCTGGCAGGGTCTTCTGCGTTTCGAATAAGTTGCACCACCGCATCGAGGTTATCAAGTGCTGTAGCCAAACCTTCGAGAATATGTTCTTTTTCGCGGGCCTTTTTTAAATCAAATTCAGTTCTGCGAGTCACCACTTCTTTGCGAAACAAAACGAAGTGATGAAAAAATTCCTTTAGGTTTAGAACTCGGGGTTGCTGGTTCACCAAAGCTAAAAGAATGACCCCGAAGGTATCTTGAAGCTGGGTATTTTTGTACAACGAGTTTAAGACAACCTGTCCCATGATCCCTTTTTTCAGTTCCACAACAACACGAATGCCGTCTCGGTCTGACTCGTCCCGCAAATCTGAGATTCCTTCTAAACGTTTGTCTCGCACGAGTTCCGCAATTTTTTCTACCAGCTTCGCCTTATTGACCTGATACGGTAACTCGTTAATGATGATGCGTTCTCGATCCCCCTTGTCCATAGGTTCAATCGTGGCACGACCTCGAATTTTAATAATGCCTCGACCGGTTCGATATGCAGACCTTATTCCACTTCTTCCCTGAATTACTCCCCGGGTGGGGAAGTCGGGGCCTAAAACCAGATCCATCAGGTCTTCTACGGCACAGTCGGGGTTTTCGATGACATGGATCGCAGAATCGATAACTTCTATTAGATTATGAGGGGGAATATTGGTCGCCATTCCCACGGCGATTCCCGATGAACCGTTAACCAGTAGTTGTGGAAAACATGCTGGCAGAACAGAGGGTTCTTTCAGGGAGTCATCATAGTTGGGAGTAAACTGTACCGTATCCTTTTCTAGGTCACGTAGCAGTTCGCTAGTGATTTCTTCCATGCGGATTTCTGTATAACGCATAGCGGCGGCAGAATCTCCGTCTATGGAGCCAAAATTCCCCTGACCATCTACCAGCGGATACCTTTGAGAAAACTCCTGTGCCAGCCGTACGATTGTATCGTAAACCGCTTGGTCTCCGTGTGGGTGATATTTACCTATTACATCACCGACTATGCGGGCAGACTTTTTGTAGGGTTTGTTCCAGACGTTTCCAGTTTCATGCATCGCAAAGATAACGCGACGATGAACGGGCTTCAATCCATCCCGAATATCTGGCAAGGCGCGACCGATGATTACGCTCATCGCATAATCAAGGTACGAGCTTTTCATCTCATCATCTATATTGATCGGGTGGATCGTTTCCGGCATTCAAATACCTTTCTATACAATATTTTTCAAAAATGATTAAAGAGAATTCAACCGTTTGGGGAATCCGCTACACCTTTAATATTTAGCAATCCTTTTAGATATCTACGTTCCTGACTTGGAGTGCATTTTTCTGGATGAATGCACGCCGAGGTTCTACCTCTTCACCCATTAACGTGGTGAAAAGTTCTTCCGATGCCACCAGATCATCGGCTCGAACCTGCAATAGAATTCTAATTTCAGGATCCATGGTTGTTTCCCAAAGCTGTTCGGCGTTCATCTCTCCAAGACCTTTATAACGCTGAATATAAATTCCCTTTTTAGCTAAATCAAAAACCGCCTGCAATAAGGCGTGTTTAGTGTTGACCGTAACGCTTTCTCCGTTATTGTGTAAAACAAAAGGCGGATAATCGTTCATCTTGATCGGTTCATAGATTTCCATGATGTTTTTAATGATCACGGACTCAACAAACTCGGCATTAAATTTCAGCTGAAAATCTCGCCCATTATCGGAACCAAACATCACTATTTGGTAATTAGCTTTTTCTTCTTCAAATGCTAGCTGAAAATGAACGTCTTTCAGTTCTTTATTTAAATCTATCTTTTTGTAATCATGGGAGGTTTTAGCAAAAACTGAAGATGCTTCATCGTTATCTATTTCTATCAGATGTTCCTTCAGTTTGTTCTGGTTTTCACTATTCAGCTCTACGCTGTTCATGAATTGGACAGGTATATTCAAGTATTGCGATTTATACTGATATTTTTCTCGGCTTTCCTCGTCGATCAAACCATCAAGAATCTGGATAATTGTGGCCATCACCTGTTCCAGATTGGTAAATGTTTCTTTTTTTACATTCATCCCCACCAATACATTTAAAACAGATTTTGGAATATTGTTTCTCACTACCTGATTGAAACATTCCTCAAATCGGTATAAATCACTAATCAATTGGCTGAGTTCTCGGCCGAAGATCTTATCCTCATTTTTTTGCGTGGAGATTTCGAGTTTTTCAATGCCTTGTTCCATGAGAAACTGAAAGAGAGCCTTCTCGTCTTTTAAATAGTTTTCTTTTTTGCCTTTTTTTGCTTTAAAAAGCGGTGGTTGAGCAATATATAAATAACCTTTTTCAATCAACTGTGGCATTTGGCGAAAGAAGAAGGTGAGAAGCAGAGTTCTTATATGAGCTCCATCCACATCTGCATCGGTCATAATAATAATTTTATGATAACGCAGTTTTTCTATATTAAAATCCAACCCTATTCCCGTTCCCATTGCTGTGATAAGCATACGAATCTGTTCGCTGTTTATCATTTTTTCGGTGCGCGCTTTTTCCACATTGAGTATTTTCCCCCGCATTGGCAAAATGGCCTGATACCTTCTGTCACGCCCTTGTTTTGCGGTGCCTCCTGCAGAGTCTCCCTCTACAATATAAAGTTCTGATGCGGCTGGGTCTTTTTCTGAACAATCTGCTAATTTACCCGGCAGAGAGCTCACTTCCAGTGAGCTTTTTCTTCTCACTAGGTCTTTGGCTTTTTTTGCGGCTTCCCTTGCTTGCGCCGCACCGATGACTTTCGTTACAATTTTTTTTGCAATGTCTGGCTGTTCTTCAAAAAATTGACCCAACTGTTCATTGACGATTTGCTCAACAATGCCTTTTACATCAGTATTACCCAATTTTCCTTTTGTTTGCCCCTCAAACTGTGGATCAGGGATTTTAATACTGAGAACAAGAACCATCCCTTCTCGCGCATCATCCCCTGTCAGTGCCACTCCCGTATTTTTTAATAAATTATTCTGACTGGCATAACTATTAATGGTTCGGGTCAGTGCTGATTTAAAACCACTCAAATGGGTTCCACCGTCTCGCGTATTGACATTATTCACGAAGGTAAAGACTTCCTCTGCATAACTATCGTTGTATTGCAGTGCCATCTCTAAATCACAACCTTCTTTGCTTCTTTCTATATAGATTGGCTTTTCATGGATCGTTTTTTTTGTTTTACTTAAATACTCTACGAAAGAAAAAATTCCCCCTTCAAACAGAAAATCATTATCCTTGCCATCTCTTTCATCGTGAATATGAATTTTCACGCCTTTATTAAGAAAAGCCAACTCTCGAAGACGGTTAGATAAAATCTCAAAACGAAAATTTAAATCTTCAAATATCTCGCTATCGGGTTTGAATATAATTTTTGTGCCCGATACTTGAGTCTTCCCACTCTCTTCCAAAGCTGTCAGTGGTTTTCCTTTGGCATATTTCTGGTTATAAACTTTCCCATCGCGCCATATTTCTAGGCTCAGCTCCTCTGACAAGGCATTTACCACAGACACCCCAACTCCATGCAAGCCCGCCGATACCTTATAAGTATCTTTATCAAACTTCCCACCTGCATGAAGAACGGTCATCACTACTTCTGCGGCAGTGATATTTCTGTCTGAATGCATGTCTACCGGGATACCGCGTCCATTATCAGATACCGTAACCGTTCCATTAATATGCAGAACGACTTCTATTTCTGAGCAAAAACCAGCAATGGCTTCATCAACACTATTATCCACCAACTCAAAAACTAAATGATGCAAGCCGTCAATGCCTGTTCCACCTATGTACATGGCTGGTCTTTTTCTAACAGCTTCTAGGCCTTCTAGAATTTTAATATTTGACGAATCGTACGCAGTGTTTTGAGGGGAATTCATATATATTAAATAATAACTTTAAAAGAATATTTATATTTATTTATAGTAGTAGCAGTAGGCTCTGTCAATATGTGGAAAAACTACCTAAACCTTTAATGCTAAAGGTTTATTTCAACGAAAAAACTGTTATTTAAATTGCTATTTTTGAGCCCGGGTGGGGATTAAAATTACTCGACTGATTATACCTTATTTTGCCTGCTTTATTCATGTTTTTTTCACATGTTTTTAACAGGTTATGCTTTTTCAATGAGGTCCAAAATTTCCTGAATAGATATTTTTAAGTCATTGTTTTCTTTAATTAAATTAGATACTTTTTTATAGGAGAAAATAACGGTTGTGTGGTCTTTGCCACCAAACTGGCGACCGATTTCAGGGAGGGAGGATTTGGTGTGTTCACGGCATAAATACATGGCTATTTGCCGAGGCACGGAAATGTCTCGTGTGCGCCTTTTCGATTTAATATCTGACACTTTAATATCGTAGTATGCGGCCACAGTTTTTATTATGTTTGTGATCGTAAAATGTTTGTTTTTATCTAAAGTGAAGTCTTTTAGAACTTCTTTGGTGAGCTCTAGATTGAGTTCTCGATGCGTGAATGACGAAAAAGCAATGATTCGCAATAAAAACCCTTCTAGCTCTCGAATATTCGACTTTATGTTACTGGCAATGAAGATTGCGACATCCTGGGGAATGATTTTTTGATGAAACTCTGCCTTTTTGTACAAAATGGCGACTTTTGTTTCCAGGTCGGGGGGATTGATGTCGGTGACAAGGCCCGACTCAAAACGTGACCTCAACCGCTCCTCCATATTATGAATATCTTTGGGATATCGATCGCTTGATATAACCAGTTGTTTATGGGACTCGTAGAGAGCATTGAAAGTATAGAAAAACTCTTCCTGGGTTCTTTCTTTCCCGGCAATAAACTGAATATCATCCACAAGCAAAACATCTAAAGGTCGATATCTTTTACGAAAAAGAGGCATTTTGTCTTTTTTTATAGACTCTATGAGGTCTACGGTAAAGCTTTCGGCAGAAATATATCGGACACGTGAGCCAGGGTTGTTCTCATGAATTTGATTTCCGATGGCATGTAATAGGTGTGTTTTGCCCAGCCCGACCGACCCATATAAAAATAAAGGGTTATACGCCAATGCCGGATTGTTGGCCACGGCTAATGCGGCCGCATGCGCAAACTGGTTGCTCGACCCTACGATAAAGTTTGAAAAATTATATTTGGGGTTGAGTGATGATAATACCGGAGGAAACGAGACATGTTCTGGTTCAACCCTCACGGGTTCTGTCTTTTGAACGGGTGGAGTTTGTTTTTCCGACTCTATGCAAAAATCGACAAGAACAGGTCTTTCTGCTACCGACTTTAAAGTGGACTCTATCAGATCGCGATAGTTTTCGATGAGACATTTTCTATAAAACTGGTTTGGCACCGCAATGGTCATGAGACCATCATCAAAGGCTCTCGGGTAGATCGGTGAGAACCATGTGGAGTAACTTTCAGGGAGTATTTGCTCCTCGATTTTCTCCAAACATCTTTTCCAAAGAGTTTCTTTGGCTTCCATAATTTTCGGAAACGGGTAGTGAGTTATAGGGGGGATTCGGCGTTCAATATATAAAATGCCCAGCACAAAAGCAACCGCTAAAATTCTCTACTAAGAGCAGCGGTCCTAAACAGCTTGATTAACAATTAATTTGGAACAAATTTTTTTCCTCCTTCTTTCTGCCTAAGAATCCGTCTACGACCGCAGGATTTTGTCTGTACTTACTTTTTAAAGAATAAAGTTCTCATAGTTCCAGAGAGTTAGAAGAATAATAGCTTGTTCCCAATTACATAGTTAAGAGGGTTTGTTTGGGAGCCTTTAAGAATATATGTCAGCGGTTTTTTTAGTAAGTTATTTACTTGAGAAGCTTATTTCTTTCCAAGCTTTTGTGCACAAGGCTTTTC
>JABIYR010000186.1 GCA_018702695.1 Nitrospina sp.
AATATTCCAGAATATAAAGCCTTTAAAGTGGTCAAAGATCTGGCGACAAAACATTCGGCTCAGCTTTATAGCTTGGGAGCGGACTTCCAAGTAGCCCCGGATACGTGTGAAAAGGATAAAAACACCTTTAGTTTTAAGTGGGGTGAACTGGCCTTAAATCAGCTGACTTTACCTCTAAACGGTTATTTTCAAAGGGAAAATTCTGGCTTGGCCTTGTCGGCATGTTTACAGTTAAAGAAAAGTGGACTAAAAATTGAAGACCAACATCTTCGAGAAGGTCTAGAAAAGGTGAGTTGGCCGGGACGGTTGGAAGTGATATTCACACAACCCACCGTTGTTTTAGACTGCGCTCACAATGAAGCAAGCGTCAGAAATATGACGATAGAATTACGTAAAAACTTCACGTTTTCCCGTTGTTTTATTGTTTTAGGAATCATGAAGGACAAAAACATTGATGATGTCCTTAAAATTTTAAGTCAGCTAGGGGATCAGTTTTATCTGGTTCCAGTCAACCCCCCTCGGGGAGAAGACCCAGTAAAACTAGCTGAGAAATTGAACCATTACAATAAATCATCACAGATTTTTAGTAATGTTTCCAAAGCTCTGTATGCAGTAAAACAAATTGCCCAACAGAACGATCTGGTGTGTGTCACAGGTTCTATATATCTGGTTGCGGCAGCAAAAAAATGTTTTAACGATGAAACTATTTTCTTTAATCCTAGGAGTGCTCCTCGCCTTAACCAGTGAAGCTTATTCCTACGATCAAAATAAGTTGGGAAAACGATCCGTCACCCCCAACCAGGAGAGTACTCTCAGTCATCCTGAAGCTATAAAAAAAGCATCCAGCCAAATAAAACCCTTGGCGGATTGGTTCTGGGGCGATGGAACACCTCTTTCAAATACTGAAGTGCTTTATTTAGATGCCGATCAGGATGAACCTGTCACAGATTGGCTGTGGAGCAACGGTGAAAAACTTTCAATCGAAAGCCTAGACAAGAAGCAAACCTTCCCCAACTGGCTTCAAGATGGCAATTTATTAAGCCCATCGCCAGAAGAACTTGAGGTCAAGCCAGACAGAAAGAATGTTTTTTTAAGTGCCGACCATATGACTCACGACTACAATCGAGCGATGGTTTGGGCATGGGGTAAAGTCGTGATTCGTTTTGATGATGATCGCACCCTTCAGGCAGACCGGGTCAAGGTAAATAATAAAACCGGCTCTGGAAAGGCCATCGGCAATGTCATCATCACTCAAAAGGATGGAACCCGCCTCAGATCCAATAGAACTCACTTCAGTATCAATAATCAACAAGGAAGAATGTTCGAGACACGTGGAAAACTGGGGGAAAATTATTATGTAAAAGGTAAAGAAATCACCCGATACTCACAAAATCATTTTAAGGTTGAAAAAGTGCATCTCACCACTTGCCAAGGTGCGCTTCCTGATTGGGTTTTTGAGGCAGAGTCTATGGACGTCATAATGGGTGATCGGGCAATTTTCACTAAAGGCGTTTTTAAAGTCAGAGATGTTCCTGTTTTTTATTTTCCCGCTGGATACATCCCCATCAACAAAGAGCGTAAAACTGGGTTTCTATTTCCCAGTTTTGGGCAGAGCAGTCTCGATGGCGTGACTTTTGACAATGCCTATTATTGGGCGATCAACGGGCAATCTGATGCCACATTTTCATTGGGCTATCAAGGTCGGCGTGGTTTCACCCCTGGCATCGAGTACCGGTATGCCCCTAACGCAACCACTGTGGGAGCAATCAAAGGATCCTTTATTGATGACAGAATCACTCGTTCTATATTTTGGAAGCTAAATGCCAGTCACAGGCAAGATTTACCATTGGGCTTCAAATTTGAGGGGGTCCTTGGCTTACAAAGCGACAAATTCAACCAAAATTTTGAAGACAATACAGCAATACGGTCCAGCCGTAATACAGACTCCTATGCAACAACTACAAAAGATTGGGACAACAGTTCCTTGGAAATTTTAACCCGCTATCGTGACAGCACTGAACAGGGAAGTGATCAAATTTTTACCAAGCTACCTCAAGTTACGTACAAGGTTCCCAATATTTCTTTTGGAGATAGTGACGAAAGTAATTTGTTTTTTAGTCTTGATACGAGTTTCTCGTCACTTCTCACTGATTTGAAACCAGCTCTTGATGAAGATGACAAGTTTTCTGTCCAGCGCTTTGATTTTCACCCTCAAATTTCTTATGCAATGACTATTGCGCCCTGGCTTTCCCTGACTCCGACTCTGGGTCTTAGAGAAACGGTATACAGTAAAGGACTGGACGCGAATGATAACAACAAGCGTCTCGATTCATTCACTCGGGAATCCTTTGACATTTCTGCGCAAATAAGAGGACCTCGAATTGAAAAAATTTATGCTCTTAATAGCAAGTACATTCCGAAAGTTAAACATTTAATAGAACCTCGCCTCACTTACAATTTCATTCCAGATTTGGATGAAAAAGACCGAAACAAAATCAAAGTATTTGATGGCATTGATTCTCTGAAAGAACAAAGCCAACTCACTTATTCTTTAACTCAGAGGGTATTGCAGAAGGAGCTTAGAAAAGATGATTCTTTTTCCACTCGCGCAATCCTTCGCTTTGATGTCAGTCAGACGTACGACCTGATCGAAGCAACGGGGTCAGAAAGCCCTGAGAACACGCAACCTTTTTCTGATATACGCTTTGATTTAGACAGCCGGTTGCATGACAACTTGGAATTTAATATCGACACAACATTTGACCCCTATGGCGATGTGTTTAAAACATGGAATTTCAATATTGGCTTGAAACCTCTGGACTCTTTGTACTTGTCTTTAGAGCGTCGATATACACGCCGAGGAGCAGTCTTCACAATAGCCTCGCTTGATTGGAATATAAAAAAGGGCTGGAGGCTTCAGGCAAGCAGTCGTTTAGATGAAATCACAGACACCAATCGCGAAAACCAACTTAGCTTGTTTTTCGATGACCCTTGTCGATGCTGGGGCTTTAACTTTGATATCCTGAAGCGCAATAACTTTAGAGCTGGCGGGTCTGGCCGTAATGAGACCAAATATTTTTTGGGAATCACACTTAGAGGACTAGGAGCTCTTGCATCAGGAGCTAAAAAAGATCTAGAATTACACCGTACATTTAAATCCATCTATAACCCCAATTTATGATGCCTGACAATATTCCAGAAAAACTAGCTAAGATTTCACTTGCAATTGGAGCCATAAAACTCAATCCAGAAAAACCTTTTACCTGGGCCTCCGGTTATAAAATGCCTCTCTATAATGATAATCGTCTATTTTTGGGCGATTCTGAACACCGGTCCCTCATTGCCAAGGGGTTTCAAAATCTCCTGAACAAGCATAATGTAAAAGCGGAGGTCTTGGCTGGCACTGCGACAGCCGGGATCCCTCATGCCACCACATTGGCTGATGCACTTCAACTTCCACTCATTTATGTCCGATCTTCAGCTAAGTCTCATGGCATGGGCAATCGCATCGAAGGCCCATTGAAACCTAAACAACAGGTTTTAGTCATTGAAGATCTGATATCAACTGGCGGAAGTGCAGTGAGTGCTGTGCAAGCAGTTCGGGAAGCGGGGGGAATTGTGAACCATTGTTTTAGTATCTTCAGCTATGGTTTCACCGAGGCCCACGATAACTTCAAAAGCATTGACTGCGAGATGCATTCTATTTTGGACCTGTCTCAACTGCTTAAAATGTCTCAATCTACGCAAAAAATGTCCACAAAAGACCTTGAAACTATTCAATCCTGGCAGAAAGCCCCCTTCAAATGGGCTGAAAACAATGGGCTTTAAACTATGGCAACAAGCTTCAATTAATTAATACTTTTTCCCTAAAAAATGGGGCATGAATATGATTGACAAAGCAATCGGTTAATAATAATATGCCCAATTCCAAATGAGGCTCACTTAAAGACGCAGTCATACGTATCTTTAGAGTCTCAACTTTAACGATTAAATTACTCTGGTGCCCTCAAAAAGGAGCTCTGGAGTCAATATGCTAAATATTCACTGGAGGTTTGTTTAGATGCCCAAATTAGAATTAGGTCCTATTGGTTTGCTTCCCCCTTCTGCTGCGACATTGGGTATATTCCAACCTGAGGCAGGCTCAGGAATGGACTTGGTAGAAGGAATGCATGTGCCGACCGACGAGGCTATAAAAAAAGCTGCACGTGAACTGTTAACCCGCCGCAACCCCACCCTGTTTCCAGGGCCAATGATTGTTTGGGGTTGGAACGATGAAGCAATTCATAAAGCAGATATGGCAATGGAACTGGCCAAAGAAGTCCCCGGCATGAACGTAATTCCCATGCCTGACTACCGACCGATTTACCCTAAAATTGACCCCGAAGCGGTAATAAGTCCTTGTCACCCGAACCTGACCATTCAGCACAACAAAATTGAGACTTGTCTTCTCATCGGTGTGCATTGTCATTTTGCGAATGTGACCTTGAAAATGATTCGGGCTAACACCAATTGTTACACCATGGCATTCTGTGCTTACGATGGACATGAAGATGCCCTTATCTCTTTAAGAGACCTGGATGGCATCAAGCTGCAATTGGTAATTGAAGCCGTGCGTCAAGCGAAAAAAGAAGGGATAGAGCCTTGGGGCCTGAGCAAAGAGGGTAAAGAAGAGATTGAAGAAACAGCCGCTCGAAAAATCGCCGAGAAGCACCCTAGCAAAGAAGACACTACTTTGTTTATGGGAGAGCTTGAGCAAGGCTTGGATGAAAATGCCGAGTAAGCTTAATAAAGATTGAGATAATTGCTTCACAGAAGAGTCCGCTTTTTTAAGCGGACTTTTTTTTTGATCTAATTTCCGTTCAGCTAAATATTCATAAATTTTAATAGAATTTTGAAGTTGACAGGATGGGATAATCAACTATTCTATAAAAAGCAACTTTGTAAAATTAAAAAAATAGATGGGTGGGTTTTCTTTGCGAAACCGAGGTGAAGTTTTCCCTCTTGATTAAAAGGAGGTTTTTGTGCGCGCACTGGTAATTGATGACTCCAGAGCTATCAGGTTGATTCTTGGACAGATTCTTAAGGCTCTACTGTAAAGCCCCCTAAATTAGGCCCACGCACTTTTGGAGTTTTCCTGCTTTGAGTTAGCCATCAAATACTCCCTGGGTGTTAGATCACCGAGTGAGTCATGAGGCCGTTCTTCGTTATATTCCCTAATCCAGTTGTCTGTTATTTCTTTTACTTCAGATAACCGTTTGAACGCATACATATTCAGCACTTCAGTTCGATACGTCCTATTAAACCGCTCCACATAAGAGTTCTGAGTTGGCTTGCC
>JABIYR010000130.1 GCA_018702695.1 Nitrospina sp.
AAGCTGGTATGTGGCCTTATGGTATTGTAATGAACTCGCCACCTTTCGATTATGATCCTAGCCTCTGCCAAAGTATAGAATATTTCTCCATTTAACAGCTCATCTCTGAGCTTCCCATTAAACGATTCATTGTATCCATTCTCCCAAGGACTCCCTGGTTCAATAAACAAGGGGCCGACCTTAAGGTTACCCAGCCATTTGCGAATCGCTTTCGAGGTAAACTCCGGACCATTGTCCGAACGTATATGCTCGGGGCGGCCATGCAAAATGAATAAATTAGTCAACTCCTCAATCACATCTATTGAGGTGAATCTCCTCCTTGGTTCCGTGGCTAAACTTTCACGACTAAATTCATCAATGACCGTGAGAATCCTAAAAGAACGATTGTCATGCGTCCGATCATGAACAAAATCATACGACCAAACATGGTTCTTATGCTCTGGTCTTTTACGAACACAGGAACCATCATTCTTCCATAAACGACCTCGTTTTGGTTGGCGTGAAGGCACTTTCAGTCCTTCTTCACGCCAGATACGGTACACACGTTTATGGTTCACACGCCAACCATCCTGCCTTAACAAAGCCGTGATCCGTTTATAACCATAACGTCCATATTCTTTGGAAAGATCAATCACATGATGCCGTAAACGATCCTCCTCTTTTCTAACAATATATCTTTGCGTCGCCCGACACTGCCCCAGAACCCGGCAAGCACGGCGTTCTGATACTCCATAACACTCTACCGTATTCGCAACTGCCTCTCGACGGCGTGTCGGGCTTACAAGTTTCCCGAGGCGGCATCCTTCAATATTGCCTTGTCCAGACTCAAGTCCGCTACCAATCGCTTTAGCCGAATGTTCTCCTTTTCCAACTCTTTAAACCGCTTTGCCTGTTCCAAACGTAATCCGCCATACTCTTTACGCCAGCGAATCAACGTCTGCTCTGCCGTACCAATAACCCTTGCGATCTCTACAAGACTTTTACCCTTCGCTTCCAGAACCTCTGCTTCCCGAAGTTTCACTATAATCTGCTCTGCTGAATATCGTTTCCTCGCCATAACATCCCCCTTACCAAATGGTTTTTATGAGTTTAACATTTGGACTACTTTTCGGGGGGCGGGTCACTGATAATTGGGTTAAGCGACATTTTAAGCCAGCATTATGCCGGGGCGAACTGCGTTCAATCCGTTTTCACGATTTGAGGCATACATACGCAACGCTTTTGATCAACGCTGGTGAAAACATAAAGTTTATTCAATCGCAGATGGGGCATTCGTCCATACAGACCACAATGGATCGGTACGGGCATCTTTACCCCGAAATAAATCTGGGTGTTGGGGCTAGATTGGATCAAATGGTGAGTAAAGGGAAAGTTGCTGATGAAAAAATGGGCAGTCAGTCGTTATAAAATGCGGCGAGTGGTAACAGTTGTTAGAAGATTGTTAGAAAAAAGGGCAATTAAATAAAAAAGGGCCTACGGGAAATCCCGTAAACCCTTGTTTTATTTGGTAGCGGGGGCCAGATTTGAACTGACGACCTTTGGGTTATGAGCCCAACGAGCTACCAGGCTGCTCCACCCCGCAGTAGTTTTGCATCGATAAAGAAGTTGTACGTGGTTACGCTGGGATTGTCAAGAACCATCCACTTTAAATCTTAAAAAACAATGCGATCAGGGTTTTTACCTGCAAAACTGAAGAAAAAAAACGGGCTCTGCGGGAGAGGTTCCCAAAGCAGAGCCCGTTTATTTAAAATTAAAGACTGGCGTTTTTACGATCTGGATTGCGGAACAGAGAAGTCTCGTTGGTCAGGTCAGCCACCGCTGGGAAAGTTTCCTCTGGGTGAATTTTCTGAGCTTTCTCAAGCAACTCTTCTTCTGTCTCTTTTTTGTCTTCATCGGGAATACAGCAGTCAACCGGGCAGACTTCCTGACAGGCTTCTTCGCCATGGAACCCTACGCACTCGGTACACAGGTCGGCTTCAATTACATAGTAATCTTCACCTTCGCTGATTGCCGTGTTAGGACATTCTGGTTCACATACGCCACAGTTAATACATTCGTCAGTTATAATTGTTGCCATCTTGTTTTTCCTTCTAAATGGTTAATGAACTATAAAGAAATAAACCTTTAATGAATCTTCAGGTTGTCTACAAATTAAGTTTTAGGCTCCACTTGAGGCTTACAGAAATCAGCCACAAGGTGATTTAAATTATAGTCAATTACAGAGCAAGTCAAGATTTTTTTTAGAAAAATTTTCAATTTGAAACCAGCCAGGTAAAATGCCGACTTTATCATAGGTAAATGATGCCTTACAAAGGGTTAACCGATTGCTTCGCTTGACATATTTCAGCCGAAAATTAACCCTGTTCTAGCCTTTGATTTGATATGATTTCACTATGAAAGTCAAAAAGATCCTTATCTACCTCCCCATTGCTCTGACCTTGTTTCTCATGCAGTCATTTTTCTGGGTGCCTACCTACGATAAACAGGCGGTGGGAAACCCAGCCCGGTTGGTTAAATATGTGCAAGGCTCCAGTGGGGATGCTCAGATACTCAACCCGATTTTGAGTGCGGATACTTCATCAAGCTCTATCAATGAGTTGGTTTTTGATGGGCTCATCGACCTCGATCGCGATTTGAAGTATCGCCCTCGACTGGCTAAGTCGTGGACTCAATTTGAAGAGGCTTATCTGACACTCAACCCCTCAGCCGTTCTACCTGATGGCCGCCTCGTTGACACGACTTTGGCGGATGCATTGCGCGTTGCATTGCAAGGCAACTCAGCGTGGACGAAAAACCTGCATTCTATTGAAGTCATTGTCGGGAAAACCGTCCAGGGCGAGATCGAAATCCCGCAAACTGGCCCCGGTGCTAAGGCAGAGAAAATAATTTATACCCTGCAACAGCCAGCGCGCTTGAAGTTCACGCTGGAGAAAATAAATCAGGATTTTTTCGAGCCCATTAAAGCCTGGTTGGGCGAAGACTATTTTGCAAAATTCCCATATGGACAACGCATTCGGGCGCAAGACCCTACAAAGCAGGGGGCCTTGCAGGGGCGATATGCCGAAATATTGCCTCTCACAGAACATAACCCGGTGATCGTTTTTGACCTGCGAACCGATGTTGTCTTTCATGACGGTCACCCTTTCGATTCGGGCGATGTGTTGTTCACTTATGATTCGATCATGAACCCAAAAGGTACATCGCCGAGGAAGTCTGACTACGAGCCCGTGAAAAACGCAGAAGTGTTGGGGGCGCATAAAATCCGGTTTACCTATAAACGTCTATTTTCACCTGCTATCGGCTCATGGGCGATGGGAATTTTGCCCGAGCACTTGCTCATTCGAGAAAAACTGGTTGCAGAAGCCATCAAAAGAGGGCGCGACCCTGAAAATTTCACCTTGAGAGATAGCAATTTCGGTCGCCACCCTATAGGAACCGGGCCATTCATCTTCTCAGAATGGAAATCGGATGAGCAGATACGACTTATTCGTAATGAAGGTTATTGGGCCGGCGCACCAGAATATGAAGAATATGTCATGCGTATCATTCCCGATAGTCTGACTCAAGAGATGGAGTTCTATGCCGGGGCGGTCGATAACTATTCGGTGCAACCGCATCAAGTGGCGCGGTTTTCAACCGAAGACAAATATCAAAGTTTTTCCAGTCTCGGTTATTTCTATTCCTATATCGGTTACAACCAACACAACCCGTTATTTGCGGAACGCGATGTGCGCGTGGCTTTGGGCATGGCGATTGATATCGACCCGATCATTCAATATATCCTTTATGGAGAGGGGGAGAGGGTGACAGGCCCGTACCCGAAAATCACAGAATGGTATGACCCGGAAGTCAAGCCATTGCCCTACGATCCCAAGGGCGCATTAGAGATCTTGAACCAACATGGCTGGCAGAAGAATAAAGAAGGCTGGTTGGAAAAGGACGGCAAGTTGTTCGAGTTCAACCTCATCACCAATAGCGGCAACCCGATCCGGAAAAATATCCTCACTATAGTGCAAGATAGCTGGAGGAAGATTGGGGTGAAATGCAACACCCAGCTATTTGAATGGGCCGTGTTCCTCAAAGATTTTGTCAATACCCTTAAATATGATGCGCTGGTGCTGGGTTGGAGCATGGGCATTGACCCCGATTTATATCAGATCTGGCATTCCAGCCAGGCAGGCCCCAGACAATTGAATTTTGTCGGTTATAAAAACCCGCAAGCCGACAGGCTGATAACCAGAATCCGCCGCGAATATGACCGTGAAAAGCAAGTCCGCATGGCGCGTGAACTGCATCGCATGATCGCCAGAGATCAACCTTATACCTTTTTGTATGTGGCTAAATCCACACAATTGCTGGACAAAAAAATCGTGATTGTAGAAAAGGAAGAGGACGGTAAAACCCGATACGAGAAGATCTATCCCACCAAAGACGGCAGAATCCAATATTATTTCAATAAATGGAAAAAGCTGGCAACTATGCCCACGTTTTCCTCAAATTGAACTCATACCTGCTGTTTGCGGCGTGAGGTAAAGCTTTGGAAGAATATAATGAGGCGGGGAGTAGACAGCGGGTCTGGTGACGTTCGGCGAAAAAATCAAGGCTTGGTTCATCGGTTGAATTAATTTAGGTTCATGACTAGTTAAAGCCATTAAAAGTGGTTTAAACTTCAGTTATGACAAAGAGTTACGCGATTTTGAAACGTGCCCGAATTTCGATGAAGAAATTCAGGGAAATTTTAAAGTATTTTTCACTAGATATTGAGGCGACCAAGATTGCCCAATTGACAGGTTTAAATCGCAACACGGTTAATAAATATCTACATCTTATCCGTGCAAGAATTGCTGAAGAATCTGAAATAGAATCTCCATTCTCTGGCGATATCGAAGTCGATGAAAGTTTTTTCGGAGCCCGGCGGGTTAAAGGAAAAAGAGGTCGCGGAGCCAGTGGCAAAACTATCGTCTTCGGGTTGCTTAAACGTAATGGAAAAGTATACACAAAAATCGTTCCTAATTGCTCCAGGGCCACTCTACAATCGGTAATCCGGGGCAAGGTGAAATTTGAAAGCACGATCCACTCCGATGGATGGAAAGGTTATGACGGTCTCGTTGACCTGGGCTATAAAAAGCATCACCGGGTTCAACATGGCAACAACGAATTTGCAAACAGCAAGTCCCATATTAACGGAATTGAAAACTTCTGGGGCATCGCTAAAATGCGACTGGCCAAGTTCAGGGGACTTTCTAAATCTACTTTTTATTTGCATCTTAAAGAGTGTGAGTTTAGGTTCAATCATAGAGGTGAAAACCTGTATCTTTTACTATTAAAAATTACCAAAAAATGACTGCTTAACTAGTCATGAACCTTAATTTAAAGCGGAATCACATGCTCCCATCGACAAACCGGGCAGACTGTTTTTCTAGCAGAGAGGTGCCAAATGGAGTAGGTCAACTGAATTGAGCATTTTTTGCTTTGCTATCCATTATATTTTTATCCCGTCAAAGAGACGGGTATAATGTCTATCATGGATAAAACTGTACAGTACTTACAAGATCTCAAGAGTGAAGACCCTGTCGCACGCGAGAATGCCACTAAGGCTTTGTGGTTGCTTTGGCATCGGCAAGGGGGTGAAGAGATGGAGCGAAAACTTGATGAAGGCATTCGTTTGATGGAGCGGGAGCAGTTGGATGATGCTTTGATTGTGTTTCAGACTTTGGTCGAGAAATGCCCCGATTTCTCTGAGGCGCGTAACAAATTGGCAACCCTCCTGTTTTTCATGGGGCAGTATGATGAGTCGGTCAAAGAATGTGAGGAGGTCTTACGCCAAATTCCGCATCATTTTGGTGCTTTAAACGGTCTTGGCATGTGCTTGTTCGAGCTGAAACGGTTTGAAGAGGCGATCCTCATCTTCAAAAAGGCTCTCGAAATCCAACCTCATGCCACGATCAACGCGGTATATATTGCCCGCTGTCGCGGCGGTCTCAATTAGTTCGCTTTTTGAGAATGTATAACTTTAAGGCAACGGGCCGGTGAGCACCTTTTCAATCTGCTCCAAAGCCCAATCAATTTGCTCCTTGGTAATAATCAGGGGTGGAGCGAAGCGGATTATATGCTGATGGGTCTCTTTGCATAACAGACCATTTGTTTGTAAAGCCTCACAAAACCTTCTGGCACCTCCTACAGATTCCTTCAGTTCGACCCCGATCAGCAACCCTTTTCCGCGCACTTCTTTGACATAAGGAGATGGGATAAGATTAATTCCATTCATTAGGTATTCACCCATAAGCATCGAATTTTCAACGAGATTTTCATCTTTAATTACTTTGAGTGCTTCTCGGGCAACGGCGCAGGCCAGAGGGTTGCCGCCGAAGGTGCTACCGTGGTCACCGGGCTGAAAAACTGACAATACCTCTTTGTTTGATAGCACCGCTGAGACAGGATAAACTCCACCCGAAAGGGCTTTGCCGACCACGGTGAGGTCTGCCTCGATGCCATCGTGCTCTTCCGCAAAGAACTTGCCGGTTCTGCCTAGCCCGGTTTGAATCTCGTCTAAAATGAGCAGAATATTGTGTTCATCGCAGATTTCGCGCACCTTTTTCAGATAGCCAGCCGGAGGAATGATGATGCCCCCTTCACCCTGAATGGGTTCGACTAAGAAGGCAACGGTGTTTGGGGTGATGGCCCATTCCAAAGCTTTGGCATCGCCGAAAGGGATCGATACAAAGCCGGGTGCGAAGGGGCCGAACCCGTTGCGATATTGCGGTTCGGTGCTGAATCCGACGATGGCGATGGTTCTGCCGTGAAAATTGTTATCGCAGACGATGATTTCAGCCATATTATCGGGTACTTCCTTGATTTGGTAACCCCATTTGCGGGCGGCTTTGAGGGCTGTTTCAACCGCTTCGGCACCGCTATTCATAGGTAGGACGCTGTGCGAATGGGTCATTTCGCAGATTTCTTTATAGAAGGCTCCGAGTTGGTCGGTACGGAAAGCCCGGGAAACCAAGGTAAGCTTTTTAGCCTGTTCGATCAGGGCATTAAGGATGCGTGGATGGCAATGGCCCTGATTGAGGGCGGAATACGATGCCAGCATATCCAGATATTTATTGCCTTCCACGTCCCAAACCCAGACGCCTTGGCCCCGAGCTAACACTACATCTAAAGGCTTGTAGTTTTGTGCTCCGAACTCGTTTTCGAGGTCGATATAGCTTTGCGTGACTGATTGTCTGATTGTAGTGTCCATGACCCTTACCTCATGACCTTGTTACACTTGTAACTTAAGGCGGGATAATTATTTTCGCCACTATGAGGAGGATTCTTATAAATATGGACTCATGGGAGTGAATCGATGCTTTTATTTTCAGATGGTTTTCGATATAATATTCTTTTTAGAAATCCCATTCACAATTGAGAAAAAACTATGAGTATTGACGATAAAGAGTTAGAAGATTTTATGCCTGAGTTACAGCTAGAATGGACCGATGAAGCTCGGACCCGCATGACGAATGTCCCATTTTTTGTTCGTAAGAGCGTGGTGCGTGGTATCGAACAATATGCCAAAGATAAAGGCTTCGCGGTGGTCGATGATGGCGTGGTCTCAAAGGCTCGGCAAGAACGTGAAGGCGAAGCCATGGAGCTGGCCCAAAAAAAGAAGGCTGAAGCACAAGCGGCCAATGGCGGTGAGCCTCCTGTTCAACGTCAATATGTTAGTTTTACCTTTTATAAACTCGATCCCGCTTTCCGTAGGTTGCCACAAGAAGAGCGCGATAAGGGCATGAAAGAATTTATTGATGTCTTGGAAGAATACGACAATAGTTCCGATATGATTCTGCTGTGTTATTCCATGGTTGGGTTACGTGGCGATGTGGATATCATGACTTGGCGCATCTGTCACAGTATGGAAGCGTTCCAGAAAATGACCACGCGTTTATTGGGGACGGGTTTGGGTAAATATTTGAACGTTCCATACACTTACCTGTCGATGACCAAACGTTCGATGTATATGGATTTCATCAATCCAGAACATGAAGAAGACCGAACCCATATCATTCCCGGTAAAGCAAAATATCTATTCATCTATCCTTTCGTGAAAACGCGAGAGTGGTATTTGCTGACTCAATTCACCCGTCAGGGAATCATGGATGAGCATATTTTTATCGGTAACAAATATCCTTCTGTTAAATTGAACACGACCTATAGTTTCGGTATTGACGACTATGAGTTTGTCGTAGCGTTCGAGTCCGACTCTCCAGACGATTTCCTCGACTTGGTACAAGAGTTGAGAGAAACAGAAGGCAGTCGATATGTGAAGGAAGACACTCCAATTTTCAGCTGTATCGCTATGTCCATCGAAGACACGGTCAAAAGCCTCGGAGCTTAATCGATATTCATGGAAAAACGAGCCTCACGCTCTAGTGAGAGGCGGCATAAATTATAATTAGCAAAAACTGTCCACAAGGCGTGAAGCCTGTGGGCAGTTTTTTTTTATTCTTTTCAGGTAATTATTTCTACGCTTCGACTCTTTTTAATTGGAGGAATATGAAAAAAACTATTTTGTGGCTATTAGTTATAAGTCTCATTCCATTCACGGCATTTGCCGAGGGAATTACTAAACAGCAAGGCGATGCGATTTTGAAAGAGCTGAAAGGCATTCGGCAAGAACTGAAAGAGATCAAGAAGAGGGGGGTGGGCGCACCCGCACGCGGACGGCAAGCCCGACCGACCACGGCCCAAGTTGCGACATTGGGCAACCCCATTTTAGGAGACTTGAAAGCCCCGATCACAATGGTGGAGTTCACCGATTACCAATGTCCGTTCTGCCGTAAGTTTTATTTGCAAGCCTACAAAAAGCTGAAGAAACAATATATCGATACCGGTAAACTGCGACTGGTTTTGCGCGATCTGCCGTTGGGCTTTCATCAATACGCCAAACCCGCCGCCATTTCAGCCCATTGTGCAGGCGAGCAGGGCAAATTCTGGCAAATGCACGATGCCCTGTTTGAGGGGGGAGGAAAATTCACACCCAATGATATTTTGGGCTATGCAACGTCTTTAAAATTAGATAAAAAAGCATTCCAGTCGTGCATCAGCTCAGGCCGCTTCAATAAAGCCATTGCGCAAGATGTCACCGATGCCAACAATGCAGGCATCACTGGCACACCCGGTTTTGTCATCGGGGCCACCACCGATAATAATGTGAAAGGAACCCTCATCAGCGGAACACGACCGTTCAGTGTCTTCAAAGCTGAAATCGATAAATTGCTGAAATAGAACTATTCGTTAGGAACCGGGACTACATCGTTGGGGGAGAGGATTTTCCATAGATTGTCGCAATGAAGAATCAAGCCCCGAGTAGCTCGGGTGGTTTGGTGAGGACGGGTTCTTCTGTTTCAGGTTCTGCTTCTTCTTGTTTTTGCGCGGGGTTGTTTTTTAGCATTCTGAACAATTGTGCGAGGGTGGTTTTTAAATCTTTCCGATGCACAACATTATCGATGAGGCCGTGTTCGAGCAAAAATTCGGCAGTCTGGAAGCCTTTGGGAAGTTTTTGTTTGATCACTTGTTCGATGACGCGTGGGCCGGCAAAGCCGATCAATGCCCCCGGTTCTGCGATGATGATATCTCCCAACATTGAAAAGCTTGCTGAGACTCCGCCCATGGTGGGGTCGGTCAGAACTGATATATAAGGAATCTTTTTTTCGCTCAGTTGGCTCAAAGCCGAAGAGGTTTTTGCCATTTGCATGAGCGAAAAAATACCCTCTTGCATGCGTGCGCCGCCTGAACTGCTTATGATCACCAGTGCCGACTGGTTTTCGATGGCGCGCTCGATGGCACGGGTGATTTTTTCTCCAACTACGGAACCCATGCTTCCGCCCATAAAGCTAAAGTCGAAGACACAGATTTCAAGTGGTAAATCTTGCATCATGCCTGACCCGCTGACCACGGCATCGTTAGAAATTCCTTTTTTGGCGGAGGTCTTGATGCGGTCTTTATATTTTTTGGTGTCTTTAAATTTTAATGGATCGGATGAGGTCAGGTTCTGGTCGAACTCGGTGAAGGTATCCAGATCTATCAGTTGATGGATTCTTTGTCGCACTCCAAGACGAAAATGATAGTCGCAATGCGGACAGATTTTCAGGTTATCTTCCAGTTCGGCGATATAGACCTGTTCTTTGCATTTTTTGCATTCTACCCAGAGGTCTTGATCTGTGGCGGTTTTTTTTGCGCCGATTCCTGCCTTGAGTTTATCTATCCATGACATCTGAAAATTTCTCCAGTGGGTGAATGCGGTTGGTTATTTATTTGGGCTACTGATTTTTGACAGGTGGTGAAGAACCTTCACTTTGCTCGGCTGCTTGCTTTTTGTTTGAAAAGTACAAACCGATTGGCCCGATCACGGCATATGAAATTCCTAGTATAAACAAGGCCACCCTAGGGATGGTTGCAAGCATATAGATAAATAAAATAACAAAAAGGAACCGGGAAAATGCGACACGCTTCTTAAAATCAAAACGTTTGAAAGCGGGGTATTTGATATTGCTGACCATCAAAAAGGCCAGGGTATAAACCACCATCACCATTATGAACGGATTCATGCGTGAGGCGAATAAGTCTTCAAAAGCGATGACGATGGATGCGATGACCACCGCCGATGCTGGGCTGGGTAAGCCGATAAAATGCACACTGCGTACTTCGGGTTTGGTCACGTTGAAGCGGGCTAGACGTAAGGCGGCGCATAGTAGAAACAGAAATGCGGCCATCCAACCTAACCGTCCAAATGGTTTCAAGACCCATGAATAAGCCAAAAAGGCGGGTGCCATGCCAAAGGTGATGATGTCTGCCAAAGAATCGTATTGTTCGCCGAATGCACTGGTGGTTTTGGTCAGTCTGGCGATACGTCCATCCAGCACATCAAAAATCATTCCTATAACTATGGCCCAGGCGGCGTAATAATAATCCTCATTGAGCACCGCGACAAATGCGTAGAAACCACAAAACACATTTCCCGTGGTGAACAAACTGGGCAGTATATGAATGCCTTTTTTAAGGTGCATGATTTTTTACTTTAGATAACCGATGATTGAGCTTCCCCCGCTGACGATATCGCCAACAGCGACTTTAATATCTGTGCCTTCGGGTACAAAGACATCCATACGAGAGCCGAACCGGATCAACCCATAACGCTCGCCTCTTTGATACTCATCGCCTTCTTTAGCCCAGCAAACGATGCGACGCGCGATCAACCCGGCAATCTGCTTCACTAAAATTGTAACATGACCATTATTCAACAGGATAGCGCTTTGTTCGTTTTCCATTGAGGCCTTGTGACTGGAGGCGTTGAGAAACTTGCCTTTGTTATAGCGATAGGTCTGAATTTTCCCTGCTATGGGCACGCGATTGACGTGGACGTTGAACACGTTTAAAAAAACACTGATCCGTGTATATCCATCCACATCAAGCAGGGGGTCTTTTTCCTGCACAATTTCAACGATTCTGCCATCTCCGGGCGAAACGATGGCATTGGGGTCATCGGGAATGATTCTTTCTGGATCACGAAAAAACCAAGTGACAAAAAGAAACAGTCCCGCAAAAAGACCTGTGGCCCATAACCATGATAACGCCCAAAATAGCCCTGTTAATACAGCAAGCGGAAGGATGAACATATATCCTTCTTTTGCAATAGGTATGCGCATAGAAGTTATTGCACCTTTTTGCCAACGAAAGGCATCATTTCTCTGAGCTTTTCGCCGACCTGTTCGATGCGATGTTCTTTATCTTGCGCCAATCGGGCGTTGAAGAGAGGGCGGTTCGCCATATTCTCTAAGATAAACTCTTTGGCAAAGGTTCCGTCTTGAATCTCGCCGAGAATTTTTTTCATCTCGTCACGGGTATCCTGAGTGATGATGCGCGGTCCACGTGTTACATCGCCATAAGCGGCGGTGGTGCTGATGGAGTAACGCATGTTGCCGATACCTCCCTCATAGATCAAGTCGACAATCAATTTGAGTTCATGCAGACATTCGAAGTAGGCGAGGTCGGGGTTGTAGCCTGCATCGACCAGCGTGTCGTATCCGGCGCGGATCAACTCTGAAACACCGCCACACAATACGGCTTGTTCACCAAATAAGTCGGTTTCGGTTTCTTCTTTAAAATTAGTTTCCAGAACCCCGGCACGGGTTCCACCAATGCCTTTGGCATAGGCGAGGGCTATCTTTTTTGCATTTTTGGTGACATTCTGGTGGATCGCCATCAGACAGGGAACGCCAGCACCTTGCTCATAAGTTCTTCGAACCAAATGACCGGGACCTTTGGGAGCGACCATGAAGATGTCTACATTTGTGGGGGGGACAATTTGACCAAAGTGAATATTGAAGCCATGTCCAAAAGCGAGAGCCATCCCTTTTTTCAAATGCGGCTCAATGTCTTTCTCATACATTGCCTTTTGTTTGTCATCAGGAATCAAGATCATCATGATGTCGGAAGCTTTGGTGGCTTCCGCAACGGTCATAACTTTCAGCCCATCTTTTTGTGCGCGTTTCCAGAAAACGCTGTCTTTTCGCAAACCAACCACAACTTTCATACCGCTATCGTGTAGGTTTCTGGCGTGGGCATGCCCTTGACTGCCGTACCCGATAATGGCAATGGTCTTTTTCTTTAAAATTTTAACATCTGCATCTTTGTTATAATAAAGCTTCGACAAAATGGATCTCCTTAAAAATAAACTTTTTACAAATTTAGTTGATTGATTGGTTTCCGCGACTGATTGCAATTCTTCCAGTCCGGACGATTTCTTTTATCCCTAACGGGGTCAACAAGTTTAAAAAACCGGCAATCTTTCCTTCATCACCGGTGATTTCAATGGTGTAAGCGTGGGGGCTGACATCGACCACTTTGGCTCTGAACAGATCTACAACTCTGAGGATCTCTTCTCGAACCCGAGGTTCTGCATTCATTTTAACTAACAGAAGCTCTCGATCTACAAATTTTTCCTCGGTCAGGTCGACGACTTTGATAACATCAACCAACTTATTGAGTTGCTTGGTGACTTGTTCTACTTTAGCGTTATCCCCACGGGTAACGATGGTCATATGAGAGACGGACGGGTCGGATGTTTGGGCTACATTCAGACTTTCAATATTGAAACCACGACTACTGAAAAGACCTGAAACGCGAGATAAGACACCGAACCGGTTGTTCATTAATACCGAAATAGTGTGCTGCATGGTCCTGAAATCCAGATTGAAGGTTCACCCCAAAGTTCATACTGGGGATGGGATTTGAAACCTCTTATATTAGCAAAATCAAAGCTTTTTTCCTAATAAGAAGTGTTTCTAAAATAAAATAGCGATGGTCAAAGGTGTTTATATGGGTGAAGAATTTAATATCAGCAAGGTATTGGTATTGGTGAAAAAAGCCGTTCGTGATTTCCGCACCCCCAGCGTAAGCGTTATCGGTCGGGAAAAGGATGCTTTTGCAGTGCTGGTCAGCTGTATTATTAGCTTGCGCACTCGCGATGAGGTGACAGAACCGGCTTCTGCCCGATTATTTAAACTGGCTACAAACCCGGCCCAATTGCTCAAACTATCGCCTGCTGAAATTGAAACGGCAATTTACCCGGCGGCTTTTTTCCGTAACAAAGCACAATCTCTGAAAGAACTCTGTCAATGCCTGATTGATGACCATGCCGGTAAAGTTCCGGATACATTAGAAGAGCTTCTTAAGTTAAAAGGCGTGGGTCGCAAAACTGCCAACCTGACTTTGACCTTGGGGCATGACAAGCCGGGGATCTGTGTAGACATTCATGTCCACCGTATTTGCAATCGGTGGGGGTATGTGAAAACGAAACAGCCCGACCAGACAGAAATGGTGTTACGCGATCAACTGCCTCGCCGCTATTGGAAAACTTATAACGATCTGCTGGTGGCATTCGGTCAGAATATTTGCAAACCGGTTTCTCCGTTCTGTGGCTCGTGTCCGCTAAATAAGGTCTGTCCGCAAATTGGGGTCACAACTCGCCGCGGGGAGCAAGCGCCGGAATGATCATGGGCCTGCTCCCCTAGCATCATTGTTTTAACCGACGGTTTTTTTCTGCAAAGTGATGAGTTCTTTGATGCCTTTGTCTGCAATTTTCAATAGGCCATCCAATTGTTTGTCGTCGAAAGGTTCTTGCTCTGCGGTTCCCTGAAGTTCAACGTATCCGCCGGAACCGGTTTTGACGATATTGAGATCGACATCGGCATTAGAGTCTTCGCTGTAATCCAGATCGAGTAATTTTTTACCATTGACGATGCCAACACTGATGGCGGCGACATAATCTTTAACCGGCCATTCTTCTAATAATTTGTCTTTTTTCAATTTCTTCAAGGCCAGAACGGTAGCCATGAAAGCTCCGGTGATTGACGCGCAACGAGTGCCTCCATC
>JABIYR010000077.1 GCA_018702695.1 Nitrospina sp.
ATAAAAAAAGTCTGTATTCGTTGAATTGGAAGTTTGGTAAAAAATCATCGTGGCCAGCAAAAGGGGTGACTCCGCAACAACTTCAAGATTTGCAAAAAACCTGGGTTGAAAAAGCCGAACAGGAGGGATGGATTGTTCCTAAAGCACGTTTTGCGCTTTTCCCTGTCCAGTCCGAAGGCGATGAAGTCATTGTCTACGACCCGAAGAATAAGGAAGTGGAGTTGGCTCGGTTCCAGTTTGATGCTTGCATCGGTAAGGGCAGAAAGGATGTCTTCTCGGTGGGGCAGTATTTTCATACCAAAGCTTCGGGGCAATGGGACATGATCGGCTTGCAAATCACCACAGCTGGAAGCAATGTGGAAGCGGGTATAACGGAATTTAAAGCTCAACATGATAGCGAGTCCGCATTATATCTTCAGGGTCTGAGTGATCGCGTGGCAGAAGACCTTGCTGAATACATTCATCAATTACTGCGCCAGAGAACAGGCACGAAAAAAGATAACCGAGGTCAACGCTATAGCCCGGGTTACCCTGCGTTGACGAACTTGTCTTACAATCGCGTAATCTGGGAGCTTCTTCAGGCTGAAGACATTGGTGTGACGCTGACCTCAGCCAATGAGTTTTACCCGCCCAGCACCACAGCGGCCGTAATCTGCTTTCATAAGGATGCCGCATACAGCTGATAAAGCTCTTTGCTCAAATCATGTTTCAAGTTTCAGTGAAATTGAGTCGATAAGAAATCTCTCTCTGCTGCTTGGATTCGATTGTTTGTCGGTATGGAAATAGCAGGGTAAGGGTGTGAAATAAAAGGGGTTAGGGGGTATTTGCTGAGGAGAAATTAATCCTTTGTATAACGAGTATCATTTGTTAAGATAATTAGTAAGATTACCCAATCAGAAACAGAGATGTTGCCTGCGGTTTTAACTTCTGCGGGCCTCTTGGTTAAATTATAAATCCGCTATTTTTGAGGTAAGTTGAATCATGTTTAAACGATTCACCGAAAGGGCGCGAAGAGTCATTATACTTGCTCGCGAGGAAGCTGAGCTTTACCGCCATGAGTATCTTGGCACAGAGCATATTTTGCAAGGCGTTATTAAGGATGGCGGGGGAATAGCAGTTGCTATCATCCAAAAAAGTGGTGTGGACTTAACTCTACTGAAAAAAGAGTTGGAAAAAAACCTGCCCCGTAGTTCAAATTCTTTGATCATTGGAGATATTCCTTTCACCTCCCGCGCCAAAAAGGTGTTGGAGTTTGCGGTGGAAGAGGCCAGATCTTTAAACCATAACTATATCGGTACCGAGCATTTGCTTCTTGGGCTTCTGAAAGAGAAGGAAGGCGTTGCCTGCCGTGTTCTGAATAGTTTTGGTATGTTCTTCGATGATGTGCGTGAAAAAATTGTTGAAATGTTCAAAGAACCCACAGAAAGCAACCGCGAAGTGGGCAAGACACCGACTCTGGATGAATTTAGCAGAGATTTGACCCAGATGGCATTGGATGGAAAATTAGACCCTGTCATCGGTCGAGCTAAAGAAATTGAGAGGCTGATTCAGATTCTAAGTCGTCGCACCAAGAACAACCCGGTATTGATCGGGGAGCCGGGTGTGGGTAAAACTGCCATTGTCGAAGGTTTGGCTCAACTCATTGTAGAGCGAGAAGTGCCAGATACACTATTCGAGAAGCGGGTGGTTTCGCTTGATTTGGGGTCCTTGATTGCCGGGACGAAATATCGAGGGCAGTTTGAAGCTCGACTCAAAGGGATTATGAAAGAAATTATCCAGAATGAAGACATCATTCTGTTTGTGGATGAATTACATACTTTGGTTGGGGCGGGGGCCGCTGAGGGTTCGGTGGATGCCTCCAATATGCTCAAGCCAGCTCTTTCCCGAGGCGAGATTCAATGCATCGGTGCTACAACTCTGGAAGAGTATCGAAAATACATCGAGAAAAATGGTGCACTTGAAAGGCGTTTTCAGCCGGTCATTGTGAATCCTCCTACGGTTGAGGAAACCATTGAGATCATTAAAGGACTTAAAGTTCCTTATGAAATGCATCACCAGGCAAAAATCACTGATGAGGCCATTGTCATCGCGGTGCGTTTTGCGGAGCGATATATCACCGACCGATTTTTACCGGATAAAGCGATTGATGTCATTGATGAGGCGGGTTCTCGAGTGCGTTTGCGAGAGGTCACCCAATCTCCTGAGATGAAGAAAATTCAACGCGACATAGATGTTGTTGTGCGTGACAAAAAAGTCTGCATTGAAAATCAGGAATTTGAAAAAGCTGTTGAATTGCGTGATAAGGAAGAAGCGTTGCGCGATAAGTTGGAGGCAGTGAAAGTAGATTGGGACAAAGGCCGTGAAACCAGCGAGCCGAGGATCACCGAGGACGATATTGCCGATGTTGTTTCCAGTATGACTGGAATTCCGCTTTCTCGCATTGAAGAGAAAGAAAGTGCGCGTTTGCAGAATATGGAAAATGAGTTGGCCGAGAGGGTAGTCGGCCAAGAAGAAGCGATTAAAGTTTTGACCAAGGCAATTCGACGATCTCGCTCGGGTTTGAAAGACATGAAAAGACCTATCGGGTCTTTCCTGTTTTTAGGACCAACGGGTGTTGGTAAAACAGAGTTGGCTAAGGTTCTTGCTGAGTTTTTGTTTGGCAATGAAGATGCGCTCATCCGCCTAGATATGTCGGAGTACATGGAGAAATTCAATGTATCCCGTTTAACAGGTGCGCCTCCGGGTTATGTGGGTTATGAAGAAGGCGGTCAATTGACAGAGAAAGTACGTCGTAAGCCTTACTCCGTGATCCTCTTTGATGAGATCGAAAAAGCTAATTCTGATATTTACCATTTGCTTTTACAAATCATGGATGACGGTCGTTTGACCGATAGTTATGGTCGAGTGGTGGATTTTAAAAACACCGTGGTGATTTTAACTTCTAATATCAGTTCTCGAATGCTTGAGAAGGGCACGAGCCTAGGTTTCCACAAGGACGATGACGAACTCAACTATGACAAAATGCAAAAGGAACTGAAGCAAGATTTGAAAAAGACCTTCAATCCTGAGTTTTTGAATCGATTGAGCGAAACAGTGGTCTTTAGGCCTCTGGAGTTAGAGAATATTGTCACCATCCTCGATGTACAGTTGAACGCGTTGAATGAGCAGTTGATTCAGCAGGGTTTGACCGTTGATATGACACCGGACGCAAAAAGATGGCTGGCTGAAAAAGGTTTTGATTCTCATTTTGGTGCCAGACCTTTGAAACGGGCTATTCAAAAGCATTTAGAAGATGTCTTGTCTGATGAGATGTTGAAGGGTCGTTTTGAAAAAGGCGGGTTGATTGAAGTGAGCTTGCAAGATGACAGCCTAGTTTTTGTTGAAAAATCAGGGGCGCTCAATGTTGGTTAAAAAATATTCCTTCGCTTAAGCGGAGGAATGACAATAAAAAGTGTAAGGTATTAAGTTTCAGTGGGTTATACTGCTGAAGCTTAATACTTTTTTTTGCCTGAAAACTCAGGCGCAGAAATACACTGATAACACATAGAAATTCAATCACTTCCGGTAAAATGGCGAGAAAATCTTATATATTTTTTGTGGCTTTGATAGCATTGGTTTCGCTATTAATGATGTCCCCTGCCTTCGCTCAGGAAGGCGAAAATATTGAGTCCTTAAAGGTGATGGGCAATAAGCGGATCGATGAATCCACGATTCTCTATTATATAAAATCCAAGCCCGGTACCTTGCTTTCCAAAAGACAAATCCGCGAAGATATCGAGCAGATGTATAGCTTGGGGCAGTTCAAAGACATTCGCGTGGAAACTCATAATGAGCCGAATGGTTTGCAGGTTGAATTTTATGTTGAAGAAATTGCTTCGGTCGGAAATGTTGAAATTCTAGGTAATGAAAAAGTGGACGCCAATGATATCCGTGAAATCATTGGTCTCAAGCGAGGTGCAACATTCAGTGAGCACCTGGTCCTCGAAAGCAAAGAAGAAATTGTCAGGCTGTATCGTGAAAAAGGATACTTTTTTGCTCAGGCACATATCGATACCCAGTCCGACACAGAAAACCTAGTTAATATCGCAATCCGCATTAAAGAGGGCGAAAAAGTAAAGATCGAGAAAATTCGTTTTTCGGGGAATAAGGCCATGCCCGATAAAGATCTTCATGCTCAGTTAGAGACAAAGGAAAAGAGTTGGACTTCCTTTCTCGATGATTCGGGTGTTTATCAAAAAGATATTTTGAAATTAGATTTATTTCGCATAGAAGGCTTTTACCATGACCGCGGTTATCTAAGAGTGAAGGTGTTGGAGCCGCGGATCGACATTAACCAAAAAGCCAGACAAATTCACATCACCATTCCTATAGAAGAAGGCCCGCAGTTCCGCGTCAAATCGATGGATATAAAAGGGGATGACGCGGTTTCACCGGATGAGATTCAAAAAAATATTCGAACCAAAGTGGGCAAAGTCTACAATGTATCCGAACTTCGTCAGGATATTTTGACCATTACAGACTTGTATGCGCAAAAAGGTTATGCCTATGCAGATGCGAACCCAATTTCAAAATTAAATGATGCCGAGCGTACGGTGGATCTGTCGGTTGAAGTGGATAAGGGTAAAAAGGTTTATGTAGGGAATATAGAAATTCTGGGAAACATCAAAACCAAAGACAATGTGATTCGTAGAGAATTTCGAGTGAAAGAGGGGGAGTTGTTTGATGGCTCGAAATTAAAACGAAGCAAACAAAGAATCAACAACCTGAATTTCTTTGAAGATGTCAAGGTAGATACGCACAGAGGTCAGGATCCTGATCTCATTGACATCCTCACGACAGTGACAGAGAAACCAACCGGGTCATTCACAATCGGCGCGGGTTTTAGTTCGGTTGAGAACCTGATTTTTTCAACATCCATTGCGCAAAACAATCTTTTTGGCGGTGGGCAGAGATTGAATTTGACAGCCAAACTGTCTTCCATCCGTACTGACTTTAATTTAAGTTACACAGAACCTAGGGTTTTTGATTCTGATATATCATTTGGGGTGGATGCTTTTAATCAAGATCAGGATTTAATCAGTTTCGATGCTCAATCGACAGGGGGTGGGTTTCGATTGGGGAAAAATGTGACGGAATATGATTCGGTCAACTTAAAATATCGATTCGATAATGTAGAAACATCTGGCGTGAGCGCCGCCGATGAGACAGAATTTTTTAAGAATGGAACCCGAGTGACCAGTCGTATCGCGCCTACATATGTACACGATACGCGGGATAATTTTTTAAACCCTTCCAAGGGTTGGAGGCATGTGGTAGGATTTGATTTTGGTGGGCTGGGAGGCGTAAAGTTCACAAAATCTCAATATGAAGTGACTTATTATCGTCCTCTATTTGGTAAACTGGTAGGTGCGATTCATGCTCGTATAAATTATGCAGATGGGTACGGGGGGGACAAACTCCCGGCATTTGAAAGGTTTTTTATGGGTGGGCCAACCTCTTTAAGAGGTTTTACGATTGAAGATGTCGGGCCGCAAAATAGCGATGGGAACCCAACCGGCGGTAATCAAGCCCTTTTATTGAACTTGGAAGCGCAGTACCCATTTACCAAGTCATTTCGGGGCTTTTTGTTTTATGACCGAGGGAACATTTATGGTGGCGGTATCGACTCGAATGACACCACGTCGTCAAAATTTGACTTGGGAAAAATGCGTAGCAGTGTGGGCGCAGGAATTCGATTTATCAGCCCCTTTGGCCCCTTGGGATTTTCTTATGGCATCAAGCTAGACCGAAAATCGGGCGAAAAATCGGGAGAATTTCATTTTTCTGCAGGAAGCGCATTTTAAAAATTAAATTTATAAAAGGAACAGGTTTATGGGGTTTACAAGTCGTTATAAGTTCAAGGTTGTTTTGCCGTTACTCTTTGCAGGTTTATTTATTTTCGGTTCTTTGACGACCTCCTCCATCGCCGCAGAAGGTCGAGTTGGGTTTGTTAATATTCAACAAGCCGTTTCGACAACCAAAGAGTGGAAGTCTAGCTTTAGCAAGTTCAAGTTGGAATTCACTAAAGAAAAAAACAAAATCAAAATTAGAGAGAAGAAAATCACAAAAATGTTGAAGGATTTAAACAAGCAGGGCTTTGTTTTAGATCCTGAGTTGAAAAGAAAAAAGGAAGAACAAGTAAGAAAAGCAAAGGTAGACTTTGAAAGGTATGTTCAGGATCAGAATGCAGAGTTTGGTAAAAGAGAAAAAGAAATGACTCAGAAGATTCTGATAAAAATGATGGCTGTGATAAAGAAAATTGGCAAAGAAAAAAAATACACAATGATTCTGGAGCAAAAAGTTGTTCTCTACCACGATAAGGGTAACGACTTGACCAAAGCCGCGACTCGCGCTTATGACAGGGCTAACAAATAATTCTTGGGCACGATTTATAAAACCTGTTTGACCCCATCTAAACCTGCTAAAACTTCTAAAAAAGCCTTGTAGCTTTTAACCTGCAAGAACTGAATTTTTATATGATAGACATAAACGAAATCAAAAAAATCATTCCTCACCGATATCCTTTTCTGTTGGTCGATAAGGTGATTGAATGTGATATGGAATCTCGAATTGTTGGCATTAAAAATGTAACCATCAATGAGCCTTTTTTTCAGGGACATTTCCCTGAATTTCCTGTTATGCCGGGGGTTCTTATTATTGAGGCTTTGGCGCAGGTAGCGTGTATTTTAGGGGTCAAAATCACGAATAAAGAAGGCCAATCTTCGGTATTTTTCACGGGTATTGACAAGGCCAAATTTAGGCGGCCCGTGGTTCCAGGAGACCAATTGAGATTGGAGTTGACCAAGATCAAACAAAGAGGAACGCTTTTTCGGTTTGAGGGCAAAGCATATGTTGAAGATGCTTTGGCCGCTGAGTGCACCATCCAGGCAATGCTCGGTAAAGACTGATATCTTAAACGGCTGGTACTCATAAGAATTCAGCTCGAACCCTCCAGCCCCATAGCTTCTTGTTAGTGAAAACTAGCAATATCCTTAAAACGTGACCATTCATTCCAGTTCAATCATTCATGCAACGGCCCAATTGGCTCAAGGGGTCGAAGTCGGCCCGTTCACAACCATCGGTCCAGATGTCCAAATTAGCGAGGGAACCCTTATAGGGCAAAATGTACGGATTGAAGCTGGTACGATTATCGGAAAAAACTGTAAAGTCTTTCATGGTGCTTCGCTGGGCGGCGAACCGCAGATTCTTAATTTTAAAAATGTTCCGGCCACTGTGGAAATTGGCGATGGCACAGTAATTCGGGAATATGTCACGGTACACAGGTCGGGTTTCGAAAATGGAGTGACCCGTGTGGGCAAAGATTGTCTGCTCATGGCTTATTCGCATTTGGGCCACGACTGTGAGTTGGGCGACAATGTTGTGATTGTTAATAGTGCAGAACTAGCCGGTCATGTTATTGTAGAGGACAGGGCTTTTATTTCTGGTTTAGTCGGCGTTCACCAGTTTGTGCGAATCGGTCGTCATGCTATGATTGGGGGGTTGGCCGGTGTGAATCAGGATGTTTTGCCTTTTTCTACCGTTGAGGGCAACCGGGCTCGTTTTCTCAGTGTCAACGCGATTGGTTTAAAGCGAGCGAACTTTAAGCCAGATGTCAGGGCGGCAATTAAAAAGGCTTTAAAAATAATTACACGGTCAGACTTGAATACCCAACAGGCGTTGGAAAAAATAGCGGCGGAAGTTTCTACGTTTGAAGAAATTCGTTACCTCGTTGATTTTATCAAGAATTCTTCCAGAGGAGTGACTAAATAGTGTCAAAGCTGAAAGCGGGAGTTGTGGGAGTTGGTAGGATGGGCGCGTATCATGTTGGTGTTTTATCTGAAATTCAGAATGTGACCCTCGCTGGGGTAGCTGATGTGAACTCCAAGAGCCTAGAGTCAATTAAGAATAATTATGATGTCCCCACCTATTCAGACTACAAGGACCTTTTTGGTAAAGTGGATGTTGCAGTTGTCGCCGTTCCGACTGCGATGCATTACCCCGTTACCAAAGATTTACTTGAGAATGGCATTCATGTTTTGTTGGAAAAACCTTGCGCTAAAGAGCTCAACCAAGCCCGTGAACTTTTTCAATTGGCGCAAGATAAGGGTTTGACTCTGCATATTGGTCATGTCGAGAGATTCAATGGGGCGGTGCAGGAGCTTCATAAAATTGTTGAGAATCCAATTTTTGTAGAATGCAAACGCATGGGCCCGTTCACGGAGCGCATCAAGGATGACGGAGTGGTTCTGGATATCATGATCCACGACATCGACATCGTTCTCAACCTGATCAAGTCGAAGGTGGTTGCAACGCATGTTCTGGGAGGGTCTGTCTTCACCGAAAAAGATGATATTGTGACGGCGCAACTTGAATTTGAAAATGGATGCATTGCCAACATCGTTGCCAGCCGAGTTTCGCAGAATAAAGTTAGAACTTTGTCGGTCACGCAGAAAGAATCTTATGTCGTGTTGGATTACACCGATCAAGAAATTTATGTTCATCGAAAATCATCGTCCGAACATAAAATGAGCAAAGGTTCATTACGGTACAAACAAGAATCGTTGGTCGAAAGGATTTTTGTCCACAAAGATAACCCTCTCAAGCTGGAGCTTCAGCATTTCATAGACTGCGCAAAAAATGGAAGTCCTCGAAATGTAGCGGTGAACGATGAAATCTACTCACTGGAAATTGCTCTGAACATTCTTGAACAGTTTGATAAAAATAAAAGAAAAAAAGACCCCAGATAATGCGTTGCCATCCCTGAAAACCGGCAACGGATAAAAAACTTATCACACCACCTCGCTCACCACCATGCAGACGAACCTTGACAGAATAGGAATTCTTGCAGGCTCAGGAGATATTCCTATCTATTTTGCGCGCAAAGCCAGCCAGCAGGGGATCAAGCTTGTGAGTATTGGCTTCTCAGATGAAATTCGCGATGGCTTGGCAGAATTCTCAGAACAGAGTTATTCGATTGGCGTTGGCCAAGCGGGTAAAATCATGAAAACGCTTCAGCAAAACCACGTAAAAGATTTATTGATTTTAGGTAAGGTCGATAAAAGCATCGTCTATAAACTGCAAAAATTTGACTTGAAGGCCCTCAAGTTTTTGAAAAATATTATGACGCATGAAGATAAGGTTCTTTTGTTGGGGGTGATCCATGAGTTTGAAAAAGAGGGTTTCAGTATTTTGAATCAGAAGGATTTCTTGTCGGATATTTTTCCGCAAAAGGGGGTTCTCACTCGCCGGGTTCCAACCCAGCAAGAGTTGGAGGACATTGAATTTGGTTTTCCTATTGCGCGCAAATTAGCAGACATGGAAATTGGTCAGACACTCATTGTAAAAAATAAAATGGTGGTGGCCGTTGAGGCCCTGGAGGGAACGGATCGAGCGATTCAACGCGGGTGCGATTTATCGCAAGGAAAATGTGTAGTGATAAAAGTGAGCCGAACCAATCAAGATTATCGTTATGACAGCCCCGGCATCGGGTCGCAAACGATAGATCGATTGGTTCAAGGCGGGGCGGCGGTTTTGGCTTTGGAGGCTGAGCGGGTCATGGTGGTAGAGCGAGAGAAGGTTTGTGACCTAGCTAATGATGCTAAAATTTCGGTGGTTTGCATTTAGAGACACCTATCACTCTCCATGAGATGAGGGTGTGAGTACGATAAGATTTTTTACGGCGGATAGGCCCGCATATTTTATAAAATGAAAGAAAACGATCCCCATTTTTTAATAGTCGCAGGCGAAGCATCGGGCGATTTACACGGCTCGAAGCTGGTGTCTGCCTTAAAGGTACAATTTCCTCGTGCTCGGTTTTCTGGAATGGGTGGAGAGCGAATGCGGCAAGAAGGGGTGAAGACGTTTTTTGGTATCGAACGCATGGGGGCGGTGGGGATTATAGAGGTATTGGGAGACTTCGACCATTATTACAAGGTCTATCGAACTTTGAAAAAAGAAATTGCCTCGCGCCGATATGATGCCGTCATTTTTATTGACTACCCCACTTTAAACCTCAGGCTGGCAAAACAAGCGCGGCGATTTGATTGTCCAGTATTTTTTTTCATCAGTCCGCAAATTTGGGCGTGGCGAAAAGGCCGAATCAAAGAGATCCGCGAAACAGTTCGTAAGATGTTTGTCATCCTTCCCTTTGAGGAGAAACTCTATTTGGATGCCGGGGTGGATGCGGAATTTCTGGGTCACCCTTTCATCGATGTCGTTTACCCGAGTAGGACGCGTGCAGAGAGCCAGCAGAAATATTCGCTCAACCCAGAGGTTAAAACCGTCGGGCTTTTGCCCGGTAGCAGAATGAACGAAGTTAATTCTCTTCTCGATGTGATGATTGAGGCGGCTGAGAAATTGCAAAATGAGTTGGGGAACTGTCAATTTCTTCTTCCTATCGCTGACTCCATCGACCCCAATTTAATTCGACAACGATTGGGAGCCAACCCACTCGGCATTCAAATGATACAAGGTGAAACCTATGATGTGATGAATAGTTGTGACACGTTGATCATCGCATCGGGGTCTGCCACTTTGGAAGCAGGAATTTTGGGGTGCCCCATGGTCATCATCTATAAATTGAACCCTTTAACCTATTGGATGGTGCGCTGGTTAATAAAAGTTCCCTTTATAGGGTTGGTGAACCTCGTTGCAGGGGAAGAGGTAGCACCCGAATTGATACAAGGTGATGTGACGGCAGAAAATATTTCGGCAAAGGTTCTGGCATCATTGCGTTCTCCAGAAAAGCAAAAGGCTGTGCGCGAGCGTCTGCTTAAGATCAAGGAATCTTTGGGCGAGCCTGGGGTGATGAAGGTGGTTGCCAAGCGTATCGCAGATTCCATGGATGAGTTGAGGCCCGATGAAAAAATTCCTGTTTAATTACGTCATTCCTTATATTCTCTATGCAGTCATCTATCTCTGGTGTCTGACTCTGCGTTCAAAAAACTTAAATTCTGAAGAAGAAAATCATTTCAAGAATTTGACCGGCCCTTATATTCTCACCTTATGGCATGGAAGAATTTTTTATCTATTTTATTATCTGCGCCAAAACCCAGATTATTTTTTGCTGATTAGCCCAAGTCAAGATGGCGACCTGTTAGCCCGTCTGGCAAAATTAATGGGTTATTCGGTGATAAGGGGTTCCAGCTATAAAAAAGCGGTCCCCGCCGCCCGATCACTGATCAAGGTTTTGCGTCGAAAAAAACGGATCATTATTATTGCAGATGGCTCTCGTGGCCCAAGTTGTGTCGCTCAACCGGGGTCTGTACAATTGGCGAGCATCACGGAATCTCCCATTTTTGCCATGACCTTTGGGGCTAAAAATAAAATGACCCTGAATACCTGGGACCGATTTATCATTCCCCTGCCATTTACCCGTTGTAACCTCAACTTCTCCTCCCCCTTATCAATTCAGCGAAAACCCTCTGAGCAAGCGATAGAAGAAAAACGGATCGCCTTGGAAAATACTCTGAATGCTATATGTCAAGCGAGTGATGAGGCTTAAAATGCTATAAAACTAGGTATCTTAGATGACCAAATGCCTTATTTTCAGGCAAATAGCCTAGTTTGAATTTGTCCATTGGTTGTGATATAGTTCCCAGAAGTTATACAACCCCTTTAAATATAAAGATTTTAACAAGGTTTCGCCAAACTTGTTTTGCAAAACTTATTGGCATGAATATTGAATTAATATTCAGTGAAGAGTTAAGGAGCATGAGGAATTAGTAAAGTGGTTTGGCAAGTTTTTTTGTCACATGAGGCAATGGTCTGCCAGCCCGAATCCTTTTGAACGATAGAGGCTAGAGGAAAACAATTATGAAAAAAGTTGAAGCGATCATCAAGCCGTTCAAGTTGGATGAAGTGAAGGATAAGTTGAACGAGATTGGGGTTAAAGGGATAACTGTTAGCGAAGTGAAGGGGTTTGGCAGGCAAAAAGGCCACACCGAGCTGTATCGTGGGGCAGAGTATGTTGTAGATTTTTTGCCCAAAATAAAAATGGAGATCATCATCAGCGACAGTCAAGTAGAAGATGTGATAAACACCATCATGCAGGCCGCGCAAACAGGAAGAATCGGTGATGGTAAGATATTTGTCACAGACCTTCAGGATACAGTACGAATTCGCACCGGAGAGCGTGGGGAAGACGCAATCTGATCTGCCAACAGGTTAAAAGGCAGAAACTTTTACTCAGCTTTACACATATAGGGCAGAGTTTGCTAAGTATCAAATATAAAACCACCCCAGAGCTTGGGTTGTGATTTTTTTTCGTTCTATTTTGTGTATATAATTCTTAACTATTCATTGCAGGAGACATATTAATGACCCCCAAAGAGGTTTTAGATTTCGCAAAAACGAATAATGCTCGCATCGTAGACTTGAAGTTCATGGATCTACTCGGTTCTTGGCAGCATTTTTCTGTTCCCATGAGTGAATTGGAAGAGCAATTGTTTGAAGATGGCTTGGGTTTTGATGGCTCAAGTATCCGGGGGTGGCAGGCTATTAATGCCAGTGACATGTTGGTCATTCCCGACGCGACCACTGCGGTTATGGATCCATTCACAAAAGTTCCAACGATCAGCATGATCTGTAATATTGTGGACCCGATTACCAAAGAAAAATACAGCCGGGACCCTCGCAATATTGCACAGAAAGCGGAAGCCTACCTCAAATCAACGGGAATTGGCGATACCGCATATTTTGGGCCGGAAGCGGAGTTTTTCATTTTTGATAATATTCAATACGATTCAACCACGAATGAGTCTTTTTACTCTATCGACTCGGTGGAAGGAAGCTGGAACACAGGTCGCGATGAAGGGCCTAACCTAGGTCATAAACCTCGGCATAAAGAAGGTTATTTCCCCGTTGCTCCCAATGACACCTTTCAGGATATGCGTTCAGAAATGATGTTGCTCATGGAGCAAGTAGGTTTGGAAATGGAATGCCATCATCATGAAGTTGCAACAGGTGGGCAAAATGAACTCGCCATGCGTTTTTCATCGATGGTGAAATGTGCTGACAACCTGATGTGGTACAAATACATCGTGAAGAATGTTGCAAAAGCGCATAACAAAACCGCAACCTTCATGCCCAAGCCGATGTATGGTGATAACGGAACCGGAATGCACGTTCATCAAAGCATCTGGAAAGATGGCAAGCCTCTGTTTGCTGGCAATAGCTATGCAGGGTTTAGTGAGATGGGGATGCATTATATCGGTGGTATTTTGAAACACGCTCGCGCAATTTGTGCGTTTGCGGCCCCGACGACAAACTCATACAAACGTTTGGTGCCGGGTTTTGAAGCGCCTGTTAACTTGGCTTACTCCAGTCGCAATCGAAGCGCATCCATTCGAATTCCTATGTATTCGCCAAGCCCAAAGGCCAAGCGACTAGAAATTCGTTTTCCCGATCCGTCCTGTAATGGTTATTTGACCTTTGCGGTCATGCTGATGGCAGGTCTGGATGGCATTGAGAATAAAATTGATCCCGGTGAGCCGCTGGATAAAAATATTTACTCACTCGGGCCTGAAGAGTTAGCAAATATTCCGACCTTACCGCATTCTTTGGAGCAGTCTCTTGAAGCTCTTGAGGCAGATCATGAGTTTCTTCTCAAAGGCGATGTGTTTACGCAAGATCTCATTGAAACCTGGATCGACTACAAACGAGAGAATGAAATCGATCCTTTGCGTTTGCGTCCACACCCTCTGGAATTTGAAATGTATTACGATTGTTGATGCCAGAGAAAAAATGATTATAAAAAACCTCCTGGGTTTCCCAGGGGGTTTTTTTTTGTGCTAAATTAGCAAGGCTTGGTTTTAACCTTTAGAAAAAAGATTGCTGATGTTCAACTCAGAAATGATAAATAAAATACATCAAGGCAGGGCTTGGGATGAAAGTCTGTCTGGGCCTTTATTAGGCTTCAAGCTTCGTGAACCGAAAACAGCATGGAAAGACCTCGTTGCTCTATCCGGGCATGCGCAGTTTGAAAAACTCTACCCCGATTTTTTTCATATTCTATTAAACCTGCTCTCCAGCTCGCATAATGCAGACATGGCTCTGCATAACTTCGAGCGTTTTTCCGAGAAAATTTCGGATAAAGATTATTTGTATACACAGCTGACGGAATCACCCTCTCTATTTATAGCCCTGGTATTTTTATTTTCTGGCAGTCAGATACTCACCGATGGATTGTTAAAAGAACCCTCTTATGTTGACTGGTTAAGTAGGCCAGAGACATTGGCTAATTCGAAATCAAAAGACATGTTGATGCGAGATTTCTATGAAATGTCGGGGGAAGAATTCCAAAGCAAAAATATTTTCGCATCGCTTAGAAAATTTAAAAAAAGAGAATACATCCGAATTGGTCTGAGAGATCTTTTAGGCAAGGTAGGCTTTGAGGAAACGGTTGCAGATATTTCCAATCTTGCAGATGTTTGTTTGCAAGCCGCCTATGAACACGCCGACCGAGAATTACGTAAAAAATATGGTTGTCCCTTTTATCAGGATGTCGATGGGAATTGGCACGAGTCAGAATTTGCTATTCTAGGTATGGGCAAACTAGGAGGAAGCGAACTCAACTACAGCTCTGATATCGACCTGATTTATATTTATACCTCAAGCCAAGGCGAAACCCGACCCGAGAGTGAGAACGATTCGATCACTAGCATTAGCAATCACGAATATTTCACTAAGCTTGCATTGAATATTACCAAGTCGCTTCACGAAATAACCTCTGATGGCAATGTGTTTCGGGTTGATCTTGAGCTTCGACCAGAAGGAAAGAGTGGCGAAATTGTGAACTCGCTGGCAAGTTGTGAGATCTATTATCAGTCTTGGGGAAGAACATGGGAAAGGCAAGCACTTATCAAAGCGCGTGTTTCGGCGGGAAGTGAAAACCTAGGTACCGAATTTTCTCAAATGCTTGAACCCTTTATATATCGGCGTAGCTTGGACTTTGGGGCCATTGAAGAAATCAAGTCCATGAAGTACCGAATAGATAAAAGCCTTAAGGGAAAACAATCAAAAGGAAATATCAAACTCGGCTTCGGAGGCATTCGGGAGGTGGAATTTATCATTCAAGCCTATCAGTTATTGTTGGGCGGTAGAGATAAAACGCTACGCATTCGAGATTCCCTCGGGGCCATGCAAACACTAGCTGAAAAAAATATCATCCTAAAAGAAGACCATGATCGTTTACGCGAAGCCTATATCTTTTTGCGTAATCTCGAAAACCGGGTGCAGATCACCTTTGGTTTGCAGACTTATCTTTTGCCCGACAATGAGACCGACCTTGCGGTGCTGGCACGAAAAATGCGAATCACAGGAGCCAATCAAAAAGAACTGGCCGATAATTTGATGCGGGAGTATGAAAACCATATTCAATTTGTAGGAACTTTATTCGCAGGACAGTTCGCCGAGAAAGAGAAACGAGAAGCGGCAGAAACCATTTCCGGGGAGTGGGATCGCTCGCGAGCAGGAGAGGAACAGTTTAGCGAAAAGAGCCTTGAAGAGATTCCATTTCTTCCCGACCCTAAAAGAGCGTATCGATTTTTAGAATCCTTTCGAGATGGCGCGCAGTTTTCGCATCCTTCTGTGCAAAGTATTCAGGGGTTTTATAGCATCATTCCTAAAATATTCCAGCAATGTAAAAAGGTTCCTAACCCCGACTCGGCCATTGAGAATCTGTGCCGATTTGTGGAGGCAACCGGAGCCAGAGAGTCGTTTCTAAATTTGTTTCAGCAAAATGAAAAATTTCTTGAACTATTGCTCATACTATTTGGCAGTAGCGGATTGCTTTCACAAATTTTAATCAAGCGCCCTGACTTGGTGGATGTGTTGACAGACAGGGATAACATTTATCGATTTAAATTGGCGGAAAAAATTCAGGAAGACTTAAACAATGCTTTGAATAAGGCTCCAGACTTTTCTTCCAAGGCGCTGGTTGTTCGGCGCATCAAACAAGCCGAGGAACTTCGTATCGGAGTGCGCTATCTGATTAAAGAAGCCGACTTGGCGGGAACGTTGGCCGACCTCTCTAATTTGGCGGATGTGTTTTTGCGCACTGTTTATGATATTGCTTTTGAGGAGCTCGAAAGAAAAACCGGCAACCTCAATCTGAATAGATTTTGCATCATTGGTATGGGTAAGCAGGGTGGGCACGAATTAAATTTTGGATCAGACCTCGATGTATTGCTGGTTTATGATGAAGGCGAGAGCACGCCTCCCCCAGAAGGGTTTGCCAATCATTACTCGATTTTGTCGCAGATGATTTATAAGCTGACCTCAGAAATGACCCCAGCCGGTTTCGCCTATAAAATTGATACCGAGTTACGACCTGAAGGGGATGCGGGTGGGCTGGTGCTTTCTGTTCAGGGTTACGAAAAATATTTTAAGTCACGCGCTCGAATTTGGGAGCAACAAGCGTTGGTGCGGGCACGGTTTGTTGCGGGCAATGAAGAGGTTGGGGAAAAATTTATCGAGTCTGCGCATCAGTTTGTCTATCAAGATAAATTCGCCTATGAATCGCTCATTGAAATATCTCGTCTGCGAGAGAGGATGGAGCTGGAATTAGCCAAGGAAGCCAGTAAGGGAAAAAATGTAAAGTTGGGTTACGGTGGTTTGGCTGATATTGAATTTGCGGTGCAAATTATGCAGTTGATGCACGGCAAAAAATTTACGCGGCTCCGGCAAACCAACACGCTTTCGGCGTTGCAAAGCTTTGTCATGCTTGGTTTGGTCGATCAAGGTATGGCAGAAGAGCTTCAGGACAGTTATCTTTATTTAAGAAACCTAGAATGTGCTTTACGAATCATTCGTCAAACGACTACCAATACGATCCCTAAAGATAATAAAGAGTTGGCCTCTTTAGCGCGTTTGCTCGGTTATGAGGGAGACAATGCAGAAACACTGGCTAAGAGCTTACTCGCCGACTACGAAATTCATACTCAGCGAGTCCGAAAACATTATCGAAAAATCGTCGGCAACCTTCTACGCGCTCACTGATCCGACTCATTGTCACGCGGGTAGGTGAAGAGTGATTGTTACTAATTCCTATTGAAAAAAATGCCCCCAAACCCCTTGAGGGGAGTGGAGGCATTTATAAATTCCCGTATGTCGCTAAAGATGGGTTAGCTGGTTTTAAATAAGCCGACCAGATCTTTCAAATCGTTGGCAATGGCAGACATCTCTTGAGCTGAACTTTGGGTGTCTGTTGCCCCCTGCGATGTGCTTTCAGCGGCGGTAGCAACACCGGTTATGTTTTGTGCGATTTCGTGTGTTCCGGTTGCGGCTTGAGTAATACTTCTTCCGATTTCACTGGTGGTCGCGGTTTGTTCTTCTACAGCACTAGCAATGGTATTAGAAATATCATTAATGCGATTAATGATTTTACCAATATGTTGAATTGCCTCCTCCGAGCTTTTGGAATCCACTTGAATAGCCTGAATTCTTTTGCTGATATCTTCCGTGGCCTTAGATGTCTGATTGGCCAGTTCTTTCACCTCATTGGCGACCACTGCAAAACCTTTGCCCGCTTCCCCAGCTCGTGCGGCTTCGATGGTAGCATTCAAGGCGAGTAGATTGGTTTGTTCAGCAATGGAGGTGATAACTTTTATAACCTGTCCGATCTCCATCGAACTCTCTCCCAATTTAACCACGATCGCATTGGTTGATTCAGCGGCCTGCACAGCCTCTTGAGTAACCTTTGCGGCCTCGTTAGCATTTTGAGCAATCTCAGTAATGCTGGCACTCATCTCTTCAATGCCTGCAGCAACAGTTTGAACATTGGTGCTCACCTCTTCAGAAGCCGCTGATACCACATTGGCCTGATTAGAGGTTTCTTCCGCATTGCCGGCCATGAGTTGACTGACATCGGTCAAACCACTGGTTGACTGCTCCAGCGTGTTAGCATTGCTTCCGATTTGTGAGATATTGGTTTTAAGGTTGGTTAGAAATTTGGTGAGGCCCGCTCCCATTTGCCCAATCGCATCGGAACCATTCACCGTCACCTGCTGTGTTAAATCACCATTGGAGGCGGCTTCCACCACACTAAGCATGGAATCCACTTTCTCTTGCAGAATGCTTGCAACTTTCTGTTCGCGTTCGGTCGCCTCGTGGGCAGTTTTTTCATTTTGGACGCGTTGGGTAACAATGCTCCATGCAACCATGGGTCCGAGATAACTTCCCTCTTTATCAATATTGGCAGAGACCGCTAGCTCAAGGATTTCTGGCCCGACTTGAATCAATGCCGTATGAGGCAGGTTGCGTGGGTCAGACAGAATGCTCCTTTGATGCGCAGGGTTTTTATGGAAGATATCGATCGACTGGCCCACCATATCATCCACCTTGGTGGGAAGATAGCTCTCCAACGTTTTAAGCGTTTTAATGGAAGCCGGATTGAGATAGCGAATCAATAGATCCGTATCTGCTGTCATCATATTACCGGGATTATTCTCCACGTAACCGGCTAATTGCAGAGAGCGTTTTTCTGTCGCTAATTTTTGCGTCACAACACTCCAACTGACCATCGCCCCAATATAAGTGCCCTCCGTATCCCTGATAGCGGCGGCTTCCAACTCCAGAACTTCGGGGCCTAAAATGAACTGGGAGTGAAAGGGTAGGTTGTTGGGGTCAGACAAAAGTTTTCTTTGATGAGCCGGGTTTTTATGGAAGACATCTATGCTCTGTCCAACCATACCTTCGACAGGAACTGGTAAATATTGTTCGATAGATTTTAAGGTTTTAAAGGATGACGGATTCATGTATTGAATTTTAAAATCCTGAGTATCTGCAAACATGATGTTGATGGGCGCGTTCTCGACAATAGCCTGAACTCGTGCCGCATCTTCAATCGGTTTTTTAACCGCACTGACAATGATTTTCGTGAACAAACCAGTCAGGCCCATACCGGCAACAAGTAGAACCCAAAGTGTGACAATCAACGAATCGGAACGATTTTTAGACTCCGTCATATCATTGGCCAATAACATTTTCTGATTTTCTGCCATGGCATCAATTTGAGTCTTGATGATAAATGCAGTCGGGGCGGCCTTGGTGCCCAGCCAACGGTTGGCAATATTCCATTCCTGCCCGCCGCGAATTTCAAACATTTTTGCTGGCAAAGGCGCAAAAGCTTTTCGCGCTGAGGAAAATTCTTTAAAGAGCCGTAATTGTTCAGGCGTTAAAAGAGACTGTTTCTGGGTCAAGTCTCCAAAGCGTTTGATATTCTTGGTCCACATGACATCAAATTTTTCTTTAAACTGAACGTTACCAGAAAGCAAATAAGCACGAATATTTGCCAACGATCTGGCTGTGGTGCCACGGACATCTGCCATGATGCCGAGCAAAACCTTGCGTTCTGGTGTCGCTGGCTGAGTGGCCTCAATATTGATCATCTTTGTGATGTTTGCTAATAGAATGCTGGCCTTTGGGGCCGCCTCAGTCAATAAGACTTTGTTGGCCGGGAGGTTATCAGTCGTTTGAGAAATATCTTCAATTTCTTTCTGAAATTGCTTGAACTCAGCGAGTTTGGCCTGGGTGATTTTTAATCGTTCCACATTTTTTGGGTTGGTCCAGTTCTTGGCAAATCCCTGCATTTTGTTAAGAGCCGGTGTGATTTCTGCATCCCATGCTTTATTGCGCTCGACCTTAAACTTGTCTTTGCCGAGAATCATCCAACCGCGTAATGCCGCCAGAGAATGGTTGATGCCGTTTAACATTTCCAGGCTGGATTGCGCTGTGGGTACTCGTAGGTCGACCACTTTGTCGGAAATAGATTTTACTGTCTTCGTTTGGTAAATAGTGGTGGCAACGATTCCGACCATAAGGATGGCAACGGCCACAAACCCGATCTGAATTTTAGTGACTATTTTTTGTCGATTGAACCAAGTGAACATAAAAGTACTCCCAAATGATAGTTGCGCTCCGCTCTCGCATCGATAAACGGAGAGGCCTGTTTAGTAGAAATTAGATGTAGTTTTAATTGCAGGGTATG
>JABIYR010000146.1 GCA_018702695.1 Nitrospina sp.
ATGGATAGAGAACCTGGATGCTTATGGCTTGTTCTCATAAATCAGTGGATTGATGGTGAGTTAGGAGAGAACTTTAGAGGAATGTTCACAATACAGCGTAAGCCAGGTGCAATAATCTTTTGCCAAGCTTCTCATACCTTTGGACCTCAGTGGTTTGGTGATGAGGTAGGAATGAAAAATAGAGAAATGTACACAATGGAGCGTGAGCAAGGTGCAATAATCTTTCGCCAAACTTCTCATAATTCTGAGAACACAATGGACAGATGGCTAATATGAATGAATTTCTGTTTCCCTTAACTTCTGATAAAAATCGCATAAAACCTGTCCGCTGAAGATCTGGAGAAGAAAGTGAATAGCGTGCTAAAATCCAAAGCTGAAGGGCTTGCTCGGCAGGAGGGTATTGATATGCCGAGTCAGCGTATGAAGAAGCTATTGGATGAACTTAAAATTGAAATGGAAAGGGGGTCCTATCGTAAGAATGTAAAGATCGACACATTAGTTAGGAAGTTGAAGAAGGAAGGCTTGTCTGAAAGGGAGCAACAAATAATGCGGATGTATATTATCCCAGAGTTTGGCAAGCTTACCTTAGCCCAGGCAATAGAGCACTCCAAGGCTTACGCCGAAAGGGTGGCCGAAGAGAAGGTCAAATCAACTGGCAAAAAGGAACTCCGGTTGTTCGCCAGATTGATTCAGTCTGGGGATCCTTCATACAAACTTCCAAAGGTTAAATTTAAGAATCCAGGAAACAAGTTCCACGCAGGTCAAATCCTTGAGGTCGATGAAATCCTAGCGGTAATCAGTAACCATGTACATCCGCCCTACCGGTTACCATGCAAGGTTGCTTTATATACTGGGATGAGAAGAGGAAACATTCTGGATCTTAGAAAGAAAGATGTGGATCTGAAGCGTAGAGAAGTCCGATTTACTTTGAACAAAATACCGAAGCCAATGGTGGTTCCAATATCAAATAAACTGGCCCAGGTGTTTGCTCAGGTGCCGTGGCCCATTGAAGATGAAGGGCTGCTATTCCCAGGATTGGTAAAGCAAGCATTAACCATTGGCGTGAGTCGGGCTTTTACCAGGGCCGGTTATTGTTGGTTCAGCTTTCACAAGCTTAGGCACACTGCAGCCTGTTTTCTTCTGGAGAATGGGATTGCATTGGAAACAGTGTCCGCCCTACTCGGACATAGTTCTATCAAAGTAACGATGGAGTTTTATGCCAGAGTTAGGCCGGCGGCGTTGAGGAAAGCTGTAGGGGTATTCGATGTTTGACCCCACTTTTTTCGGCCATTAAATTGACGGTGCTGTAACTTATTGAAATAAATAGCCCCAAGGGGAATCGAACCCCTGTTTCCGGCGTGAGAGGCCAGCGTCCTAGCCGCTAGACGATGGGGCCATATAAAATGGCTGTTGCGAGTTGTGTTTACTACATTACTTTATCTGCGCAGTTAAAACCCGTCTTTTTTCATGATGGGTGGGCCTTGACGGTTTTTCTTTTTTTCTTTACGGATTGCGTTCTCGGCATCGAGATCGCGTTTGTTCACGCCAAATATCAGATAGGTCATCAACGGGTAAGCGGGAATGGAAAGAATTCCCCATGTTAGCATGAACTTGCCACCGGCTGAAACGGTGCCGCCATCAGTCCCTTCATTCCCCCCTGTGCCGAAGGCCATGAACAATACAAAGCCCAGAAGCATGCCCATTAATGAAGACACGGCAGTTTTATGCGCCACTTCATTCATATAAAGGGTGGGAAAAACCGGAAAGTCGCTGACATAGGCTCCGAGCAGACCCAGGGTACACATTATAAAAATTGCCAACATTAAGAAGTCGTTAGTCACTGCTACTGTTGCCACTAACTGGTAAATCGGCGCCCAAAGAGCTAGAATGAATGGATTGCGATAAATATTCATGCTTCTTTCACAAAAAAATGCGGAGAATCTCCGCATACAGGCTCGCTATTATTTCCAAGGAATGGCTCGGGTACAAGGACTCGAACCTCGACAACCAGAATCAGAATCTGGCGTCCTACCATTAGACGATACCCGATCACTCATTCCTTGGAATTCTCATTCTATAATAGTTTTAGATGAGAAAACTGTCAAGATCATTTGCCAGAATCCATAGGCAATAGTTTATTAGGATTTCATATTATGCGTGTAATATCTGGCTCAGCCCGAGGAACTCGCCTGGTCAGCTTGGGTTCTGCTAACATTCGCCCCACTCTTGACCGGGTTAAGGAGTCGTTTTTCAACCAGATCGGACCGGGGCTGGAGGGGGAGTGTTTTCTCGATTTGTTCGCGGGCAGTGGAAGTATCGGCGTGGAAGCATTGAGTCGCGGGGCTGAAAATGTGGTGTTTGTTGAGCCGAATTCGAAGGCTCAGAAAATCATCTTACAAAATCTTGAAAAATGCCATATGCAGGACAAGCCCTGGGATTTATTAAGGTCGACGGCGGCATCGGGTTTGAAAATTCTTAGCGAGCGCAAACTCGGCTTTGATTTGGTATATATGGACCCTCCTTTTGCCGAGGGTCTCTATGAACCCACAATGGTTGAGCTTTCGCATCTGGGCATCTTGCGTCAAGATGCAGTCGTGGTGTTGGAACATGCTCACAAAACTGTATTCTCAGAAAATTATGATAAACTTAAATTTTATAAAAATCGACGTATTGGCGATTCTTGCCTTTCGTTTTTCAATTTTGAAGGTTGAGTGATGACTGAAAATAAGGAAAAAATTGTTATTGCGATGAGTGGCGGGGTTGACAGCTCTGTCGCCGCGGGAATAATGAAGGAACGGGGTTTCGATGCAGTCGGGGTTTCGCTCCAGCTCTGGAACTACTCGAATGCCGACTCTCGCTTTGGAACTTGCTGTTCGCTTGATGACTTGGCCGATGCACGGCGTGTGGCAGAGCGGGTTGGCATTCCTTATTATATTTTGAACATGGAGAAAAAATTTAAAGAAGAGGTGGTCGACTATTTCATCTCGGAATATATGCAAGCCAGAACGCCTATTCCTTGCACCATGTGCAACCAGAAATTAAAATTTGAAGAGTTGATCCACAAGGCCGAGGCGTTCGGAGTAAAACGCATTGCCACAGGACATTATGCTTCCATCGTCAAGCATCCGTCTGGACGGTTGATGGTGCGTAGAGGCCGTGACCGCTTTAAAGATCAAAGTTATTTTCTATTCAATCTATCGCAGGAGCAATTGTCACGGCTGGAATTCCCGCTTGGGGATATGGATAAAAAGGAAGTCCGCGAGCGCGCCCGTCAATTGGGGTTGAATGTAGCCGAGAAGGCCGAGTCGCATGAGGTCTGTTTCATCCCTGACAACGATTACCCCCGGTTCATTGCAAAACAACTCAATGGTCAGGCTCTTAAGGAGGGTGATATCGTCAACTCTCAAGGTGAGGTGTTGGGCAAACATCCCGGCTACCCGGCTTTCACCATCGGTCAAAGAAAGGGCCTCAACCTGGGTGGGCTCAAAGAGCCGCATTTTGTAACACATATCGACCCGGTTAACAACCGCATCACCATCGGCCTCAAACATGAACTGTCTAAGCAAGATTGCACTGTTGGGCAGGTGAATTGGAACCTTGATGTTACAGGCCCCCTCCGCGCCGAAGTGCAGATTCGTTACCGTCATCATGCGATTGCATCGACGGTCACTCCGCTTGATGGGTCAAGAGCTAAAGTAGAGTTTGACGAGCCGCAGATTTCCATCGCACCGGGGCAATCGGCGGTTTTTTATCAAGATGATTGTGTCATAGGCGGAGGGTGGTTGGAATGAGTGAAGCGGTTCAAGTTGCTGTGGAGGCCGCATTGGCCGCAGGTAAAATTTTACGTGAGCGTAAAGACCAAATTGGGGCTGTCTCATATAAAGAGTTTTATGACCCGGTCACTGAGGTGGATCTATTATGCGAGCGAACCATCATTGACCGCATCAAGAAAACCTTTCCCGACCACGATATTCTGGCAGAAGAATCGGGCAATGCCGAGGGCAACCCATCAACGAGTAAGTGGATCATCGACCCGCTCGATGGAACCTTAAACTTTTCGCATGGCTACCCATGTTATTGCGTTTCAATCGGTTTGGAGCACGAAGGCCAATTAGAAGCGGGTGTCGTATACAACCCTTGCCTAGATGAGTTGTTCGTTGCAGAACGTGGCCAAGGGGCAACTCTCAATGGCAAGCCCATCAAGGTTTCTCCCATTCCCATTTTAAAAGAAAGCTTGCTGGTTACGGGCTTTCACCCCAAGGTGGTCAATTCGTTGGATGACAATTTAAATCATTTTTGCCGATTCATGAAAGCCTGTCAGGCCGTGCGCCGCCCCGGCTCAGCCGCAATGGATCTAGTTTACACAGCGATGGGTCGGTTTGAAGGTTTTTGGGAACTCAAGCTCAGCCCCTGGGATGTCGCCGGAGGAATGCTGATCGCAAAGGAAGCGGGAGCTACCTTGACAAAATTTGATGGCAGTCCGGTTACGATTTATGATGAAGAAATTCTGGTCAGCAACGGGCAGGTTCATCAAGAGATGGTCGATATTCTACAAGGCAAACCGCTTAACACTTGATCGGCTTTGAAACAGCTAGGCGGTCAGAATCTGCTTACTCGACATCAAACAAACGCTTTGAACGGATTAAGCGTCTCTCAAAAATATCACTTCAACCTTTTTTGACCGTTCCCGGCTTCACTAGGTAGGTGTAGCCATTCAGACCATCTTTATAGAGAGCGAGAAAATCATCGGCTTCCTTTTGCGTGACCGTACCGCGTTGCACACACCCAATTAAAAATCCATCGATGCGCCCCGCCAGTTCATCGGCACTGAACTGCACATAGTCCAGAACATCTGTCACATTCTCGCCTTCGATGATCTGCTCGTAATTCAACGAACCATCTTCGTTGAGTGAAACGTGAACGGTGTTGGTGTCGCCAAACAGATTATGCAGGTCTCCAAGAATTTCCTGATAGGCTCCGGTGAGGAAAATACAGAGCGGATAATTTTCACCCGGTTGCAGAGGGTGCACTCGCAACGTGTTCTCTGTTCCACGATGAGTGCCAATGAAGGTGTCGATTCTCCCATCCGAATCACAAGTGATATCTTCCAACGTTGCATTGCGGGTTGGTTCTTCGTTCAGGCGGTGTAGCGGAACTACTGGGAATACCTGGTCGATGGCCCAAGAATCGGGCACCGACTGAAACACTGAAAAATTACAAAAATACTTATCCGCCAACTTAGTTTTAAGTTGCAGAATCTCATCCGGCATAAATTTTAGCCGCGAACTCAAGGCCTCAATTTTACGACAAATGCCCCAGTATATACGTTCAGCTATGGCCCGATCGGCCAGCGATATCAGGCCTTGTAGGAATTTACTCTGCACTTCATCTTTCAGGTGCACGGCATCGTGCCAAGATTCAATCAAATTTTTATTGGAGATGGAACCCAGCACATAAAAAATTTCTTTCACCACTTCGGGAGCATCCTCAGGAATTTCTATTTGCTCGCTCCACTCGGGAAAGCTGGTTACATCCAGCACATTGACAACAAGAATGGAGTGATGCGCGGTCATCGCCCGACCTGACTCTGAGATAATATTGGGGTGTGGCAAGTTTTCTGCCTTGCAAGTTTCAAGCAGGTGGTAGACCACGTCTTTGGCATATTCCTGCACAGAATAATTGGTGCTCGATGCGAATGTCGAGCGCGACCCGTCGTAATCAACACCCAGACCACCCCCTACATCTATGTATTGAATATTGCAGCCAAACTTCATCAGTTCAGAATAAAAACGTCCCACCTCTTTAAGGCTGTCTTTGATCCTGCGAATATTGGTGATCTGGCTTCCTAGATGAAAATGTATCAGTTTGACACAATCCAGAATATTTTTATTCTTAGCTATTTCTAGTGCTTCCATCAACTCCGTTGTGTTCAGTCCGAATTTGGAGTATTCCCCCGCCGAGGATGACCAGCGCCCCTGCCCTGCACTCACCAGCTTGATGCGAAAACCAATATTAGGTTGAACACCTAGTTCCTTGGCTACTTTATCAATCAATGTCAGTTCATCGAGTTTTTCCACTACAATAAAAACCTTCTTACCTAATTTCTGGCTCATCAACGCCAAACGAATGAAGGCTTCATCTTTATAACCATTGCAAACCAGCAAAGCTTCAGGGTTGTCAAGAATCGCAAGAATGGCATGCAACTCTGGTTTTGATCCGGCTTCCAGCCCAATATTAAATGGCTGGCCAAAGCGAACCACCTCTTCCACCACCTGTCGTTGCTGGTTCACCTTAATCGGATACACCCCGTGATATTGGCCCTTGAACTCATATTCTTCAATGGAGTTTTGAAATGCGTTGGCGAGATTGGTGATGCTGGCCTTAAGAATGTCGGAAAACCGGATCAAAACGGGTAAAGAAAGGCCTTTACCCTGAATCTCATCCACTAGCACCTTAAGGTCGATATCGTGTGCACTCTTGTTATTGGGGCGCACCACAATATTGCCTTGAGCATTGATGTCAAAATAGCCCAATCCCCAACCGCGAATATTATAATGTTCTCGAGCTTCTTCAACCGTCCATTTCGTCATAATAAAATTATTTTCTAAAATAAATTTTCCTAGCGAAGAACAACCGCTGATAAATATTGATGTATTTATTTATCCCATACAGAGCATCTTGCCCATCACTCTCAACCTCTTGATAAATCTCGCGGTGAGGAAACGGATCAAAGCTCCTGAAACTAAAAAAACTGCAATGCCTGAGGGAGTTGTTACTATTTGGCCTCACGGCTAATAGAATGTCAATTGAAAACAAAGAGATTCTTTGCCTCTCCCATCTATGCTATAAAACTGGGGTTGTGTGAGCCAATCATTGAATCTTATATCTGGAAGAAACCATGAAAATTGAAAATGTAAAAGTACGGGACATTGCGAAAGAATTCGGCACCCCCGTTTATGTATACAGTCTTGAAACCCTACGCCGTTCGATTGAGGAGGTCAAACAATTGGCCCCGGTCACCCGTTACGCCATGAAAGCCAACTCCAATATCCGCATCCTTAGAGAAATGCTTGATAACGGCGTTAAAATAGATGCCGTCAGTGTTTTCGAAGTGCAACGCGCCTTGCGTGCCGGGTTCCAGACTCAAGACATCTGTTTTACCAGCGATGTGTTTTTCAATGATGACGATGTTAAATTCTGCCTCGAAAACAATATTTATTGCAACTGTGGCACATTGGGGATGGTCGAAGAATATGGCAAAGCCCTGCAAGCAAAAGGCACTGGTTCTGCAAAAATATCAATCCGCATCAACCCCGGCGAAGGCGCAGGACATTCAAAAAAAACCAACACCGGTGGACCCTACAGCAAACACGGCATCTGGTATCAAAACCTAGATGAAGTCAAACGCCTAGCCCAACAGTATGGCCTGATTATCTCTGGCGTGCATATGCATATCGGCTCTGGCGGAGACATGGAGCATCTCAAACGCATCACCGGAAAACTGGTCGAATTTGCCAAACAATTTGAGAAAGTCGAAACGGTAAATTTTGGTGGCGGACTGCCCTACCAATATGACCCCGATAAACCTCAGGAAGATATCTCTGGCTACAAAACCATTCTCGAAGAACGGGCTAAACTATTAAAGGATCATTTTGGTCGCGACATCATCTGCGAAATCGAACCCGGACGAAGATTCGTCGCTGGTTGCGGAACCCTGATAGGTGAAGTTCGTTCTCTCAACCACACCTTCGATGAAGATGGAAAGCGCATCAACTATGTGCTGACCAATGTCGGCTTCTGTCATCTGCTTCGCCCGATGGCGTACGGTTCCTTTCACCCCATCGAATTTGACGGCGATGACCTCGGCCCCGAACAAGACCTCATTGTGGCAGGCCCAGTCTGTGAATCGGGAGACGTGCTGACACAAAAAGATGAAGAACCTGTAGCACGCAAACTGCCGATGCCAAAATCGGGAGACTGCATTATCATCGGAGGAGCTGGGGCTTATGGGCATGTCATGTCATCGAATTACAATTCCCAGCCACTCATTCCTGAAGTCATGATCGATGGCGACCAGAGCGTACCAACTCGTACCCGGCAGACGCTTGATGACATTCTTGAGAAAGAAATCAACTAACATCAAAAAAAACAAGGCATAAGGATCACGCATACACAGATTATCCCGCCCCCAAAACATACACCCTTCAGTTCACTCAGAGTCATTAATAAATAATTGACGGGGTGCACCTTTTACCTGAAACTGTATAGGTTAAGGTAAACAGTAAATACACCTCTTTAGGACTCGGTCGAACACGGGTCCACCCTAGAGATTTTGGTATGTTTGCTTATCATACAACGTCGTCAAAACGTTATGGTGTTTTGCCACTCAAAATCTCATGTCGAACCCAATCGAAAAGACAAC
>JABIYR010000137.1 GCA_018702695.1 Nitrospina sp.
CTGCTGGAATCTAGCGGCAACTCCATGGAAAAGGCGTTGAAAAAAATGGTCGCAGGGGAAAAACTGCGTGCTTCGATGTGGGAAGATGAATGGCAGGATGTGGTGCACCCTTGGGAAGTTTTGACGGGGAATAAAATAATCATGGATTCTTGGCAGGAATCGAGCATTGCCAAAACCGCAACCCTGGAGGCCAATGTAACCCTTCAGGGAATCGTGCGCATTGAGGCAGGGGCCATCATAAAATCGGGGGCTGTCCTAGAGGGGCCTTGTTGTATCGGAGAGGGCAGTTATATTGGCAATAATTCTCTGGTACGCAGTTATACCTCTGTTGGAAAAAATTGTTCCGTGGGAAGCGGCGTGGAATTGAAAAATTGCGTGGTGATGGAAAATACCCAGATAGGCCGTCTTTCCTTTGTCGGAGACAGTGTGCTCGGTGAAAATGTGGACATGGGAGCAGGGTGTATGACTGTAAACCGAACCGTCGATTGGAAACAGATAAAGGTGAAAAATGGCAAGCGACCCACACCTACAGGAATGGCAAAACTGGGAGCTTTTTTAGGTGATAATGTGGTGGTCGGTGCTGGAAACACTTTGGAACCCGGTGTGGTTGTTGCTTCAGGAAAAATTATCCCAGCTTGCTATAGCGTAAATCAAAAATAACAGGAAACCTATGTGTGGAATTAGTGGTGCGGTCGGGTTAAAAAATATATCCCAAGTTCTTTTTGAGGGCATTCGAAACTTGGAGTATCGAGGTTATGACTCCTGTGGTGTTGCCTTGATGAACAAAAAACGCATTGTCATCAAAAAAGATATCGGTGGGGTGGAAGAATTTTATCGCAAGCATAATGTCTTACAAATGGAAAGCAAAACGGGAATCGCCCATACCCGTTGGGCGACGCATGGGAAAGTGACGCTGGAGAATACGCACCCTTTCACCTCCAACGAAAAGAATTTTGCGGTGGTTCATAATGGAATTATTTCCAATTATCGTCCTTTGCGGGACCAATTGAAAAAAGAAGGTTACAAGTTTTTTTCAGAAACAGACACCGAAATCCTCGCCCACCTTTTAGAGAAGTTTTACAAGAGCAGTCGGAATGTAGAAAAAGCGTTTATAAAAATGCTCAATATCATTGAGGGAACATTTGCTTTGGCATTCATTTCCTCTCACCTTCCCGATCATATATTTTGCGCAAAAAGAGAGTCGCCCTTGATGTTGGGAATTGGGGATGAAGTTAAATTCATTGGTTCCGATTTCAATGCATTCATTGACCATACCAAAAATGCTGTGATTCTGGATGATGGAGAATACGCCATTTTATCTCGGGATGCTTATGTCGTAAAAAATATTTTGAGTAAAGATGAGGTCATAAAACCCATAACCAAAATTGAATGGGACAGTGAGACAACTAAAAAAGGCGGCTACCCCCACTATATGCTCAAGGAAATTTATGAACAGCCGCAGACGATTTCCACCGCATTAGATTTAGAGGCCTCCGGTCTGGATGATATCGTTGATTTGTTCGTCGAGTCTGAGAACGTTTATTTGCTGGGTGTGGGAACTACTTTTTATGTCGCAAAATATGCCAAATATATTTTTTCAAAGATAGCTAAAGAATTTTTCCCCTCGATCAGCTCCGATGAGTTTCTGGCTTTGGCCAATGTTGATAAGCGGTCACTGGTTTTTTCGGCATCCCAATCGGGTGAGACCTATGATACTTTGTCGGCCTTGAAACACGCCAAGTCAAAAGGGGCTCGCACTGGGGCGGTTGTCAACGTCATGGGTTCTTCTATCGCACGACTGGTTGATAAGGTTGTTTTACAGGGGTCGGGGCCTGAGATCTGCGTGATCAGTACGAAAGCCGCATTATCTCAAATGGTGATACTGACTTTAATCGCGATGAAACTGGCCTTGAAAAAGAAGGTGATCACTCGTAAAGTTTATAATACGCATTTGCGGGCATTGCGAGAGCTTCCTGAAATTATTGAGGGAGTTTTAAATGAACGATCCGGTTTTATTCATCGTTTGGCCAATAAATATTCAAGCAGTCGTAACTGGCTTTATTTAGGACGGGGTATTTATTACCCGATTGCTCTGGAGTCGGCACTGAAGATGAAAGAGGTCGCTTATGTCCATGCAGAAGGAATGCCTGGCGGGTTTTTAAAGCACGGAACATTGGCGATGATCGATGATGATATTTTTTCTATCGTATTTGTTCCGCCTCCTGAAGATAAAGCTCTGTATGAAGCGACTATGCATTGCATAGAGGAAATTCGTGCCCGTTCAGGGTTTGTGCTGGGAATTCATTTCACTCAGCAAGGGAAAAATCAGGATTTATACAGCGAAGAACTTATCTTGCCGAAAGTGCCTTCTTTGACAGCACCTCTTATTCAACTGGTCATTGGTCAGTTGTTTGCATATTTTACTGCCACGTCCCTAAAGCGTAATGTGGATAAACCTCGATCTCTTGCCAAATCTGTCACCGTCGCCTGACTCGTTGCTCAGGTTTTTATTGCTAGGTTTCAAGGCAGTCTGCTAAATTACACCCATCTTTTCACCTTAATGAGATTTAAATATGTCTGACAGAACCGCAGTAGCGTTAACGATAGCTGGATCAGATTCTGGCGGGGGAGCTGGCATTCAAGCCGACCTAAAAACATTTTCTGCTTTGGGAGTATTTGGGAAAACAGTGATCGCCTCTATCACCTCTCAGAATACTTTGGGAGTTCAGGCGGTGGATGACTTGCCGGTTGAGACGGTGGCGAGTCAGCTTCAATCCATTCTTGAGGATGATAAATGCCAGGCTGTGAAAACAGGCATGTTGGGCAACGATCAAATTGTAGATCGAGTGGCCTCGCTCCTAAAACGTTACCGGACGAAAAATTTAGTGATCGACCCTGTTATTTTTTCTTCATCAGGAAAAAAACTTCTCACCTCAGCAGGGGTCGAAGCCATGAAGAGTCGCTTGCTTCCTCTTGCACAACTTGTAACCCCTAATATTAAAGAAGCCGAGATCTTGTCTGGAATAAAAATTCGTGGATTGTCAGATCGAAAACGTGCGGCGCGTAAAATTCTTAAATTGGGAGCCCGGGCGGTGGTGATCACCGGGGGGCATCTGAAAGGAAAACCAGAAGATTTGTTTATGGATAAATCGAGCACCGAGATTTTGAGCGCAGAACGGTTATCAAAATCTGACCCGCATGGAACCGGTTGCGTTTTCTCTTCAGCGATTACTGCGGGGTTGGCTTTAGGTTGGAAACCCTTGTCTGCCGTCAAAGCGGCTAAGAAATTTATTGGTCAGGCAATTCTAGGCGAGGTGACTTCTGGAAGCGGTAGAGCTTGTGTAGAGCCTTTATCTGTGCTGTACCGAGAAGTGGAAGAGATGCGCGCGATGGAAGAAATTAAACGGGCGTTGCAGTTATTTCGAGAGGAAAAAATCGGTCAGTTAGTTCCAGAGGTTCAAACCAATATTGGCTTGGCACTACGCAATGCTAAAAATCATGGAGACGTGCTTGCCATTCCTGGGCGCATCATTAAAAATGGCGATGACATCTTTACCGGTGCGGAACCCGAATTTGGAGGTTCTCGACATGTCGCCAATATTGTTTTGACGGTCATGCGCTATGATCCGCAAAAACGTGCTGTCATGAATATTAAATATACCGACGGTTTGCTTAAAATATGCCAACGACTGCGATTTAAAATTGCATCGTTTGATCGAGCCGATGAACCCAAACGTATCCGGATTCGTGAAGGGTCTTCCTTAGAATGGGGTACCGAAAATGCTTTGGTGGCCTATGGGTCGGTGCCAGATATTATTTATGATCTCGGTGGTATACGAAAAGAAGAGATGATTCGTGTTATCGCTGAAGATATGGAGTCATTGGTGGCTAAGGTTCTGGCGATTCACAAATTGTATAAGAAGACGTTATAATTGCGGTTTTATCGCCCCCTCGCGCTTTTGGCGGAGGGGGCTTTTTTTTGCTTTGAACTTACATCAAGGTTTTGTCGATCATGATTTCGGATCGGGTTTTTAAATTCGCCACCCATTCCTGGAATGATTGACGGCTTTTTTCTAATTTGACCTGTTCGATTATTTTTTGAGTCATTTCCTTATCGGGTTCTCCCGCGGCTTCTTTTTCTACCAACTTAAACAGGTACAAACGGTTCTTCACCTGTGCGGATGCCGTGTCTCCAATGCTCATCGTAAAAGCCTTGTTTTTAATTTCTTTGATGTTCCCAATGCCGGGAATGGAGTCGGCTTTGCTGAAGAACGGGGTGTGTCGAACGCTCAAATCCAAACCTTGAATGGCTTTTTCCAAGTCCTTTTCCTGGGCAATTTTTTCCTCTAATTCTTTAAACTTTGCCAAGGTGTGTTCTTGCCGGACTCGTTCGGTCAAAGCTTCAGTGACCTGTTCTTTGACTTCTTTCAGTTCTGGAATATAGGCGGGTTTGTTTTCTGCCACTTTTAAAATGAAAGACGCTTCAAGAGTATGTACTGGTTGACTGACTTGATTCTCGGTCAGGCTGAAAGCGGTGTTGTAAAATTGTGGATTGTCGCCAATGCCGGATGAGCCATGGTTTTCTCGGGAGAAAAATCCGGTGACGCTTGTTGTGGCTTGATTCTTTTCTGCCGCAGATTTCAGGTCACTGCCTTTTTCTGCATCCTGATGAATATGCTTGGCGGTTCTGCGCACTCTTTGTCGCGCTTTGATTTCTTTGAGGGACTGTATGACCCCATCACGAACTTCTGAGAGTGTTTTGATTCGTTCTTCTTCTAATCCTTCCAGCTTGATGATGTGATAACCAAAAGGCGTTAAGACGGGTTCACTGACATCATTAATTTTTAATTTATCCAGTGCTGCTTCAAAAGCGGAGACCATGGTTCCTTTAGGAAACTCCCCGAGACTTCCCCCTTGCGCTCCAGACCCTGGGTCATCGGAATGTTTTTTTGCCAGTTCCCCGAAGTCGGCTCCTTTGAGGATTTTTTCTTTCAATTCGGCGGCTACAGTTTTAGCTTTGTCTTGCGCTTGTTTTTGTTTTTCCTCAGGAGAGGCATCCCCCTCAATGTCTGATGATTTGATGTTAACGAGGATATGACTTGCGCGGTACATTTTCTTAATACGGAAATCGGCAATATGGGTTTGGTAGTGGTCCTCAATGTCTTCATCTCGCGGCTCAATTTCCGCGATATAAGTTTTGGGATCAATTTTTACGTATTCCACTTTAATTTGCGGTGGTACCTCAAATAATTTTTTATTGGCTTCAAAAAAATCATTGAGTTCAGAGTCACTAAACGTTTTATCAACTTGAAAATGGTCATCATTGAATCGAATATAGTCGAGCTTGGCTTTTTCTTTTTGATCGATAAAAGCTTGCTGGATTTCATTCTGTGAGACTTTGGAACCGACTCGAAATAGTTTCTCCAGTTTTTCAAGTATCAGGCTTTCTCGTTGACTATCTTCAAAGTCACTGGGTGAGATGCGTTGATAATTGAGGTAATTGCGATAGGTCTTATCATTAAAAACATTATCTTTCTGAAACACCGGTAACGCTTTAAGATGAGCAATCAATTCTACATCGCTGATTTTCAGGTTTTGTTTTTCAGCTTCCAAGAGTAATAACTTTTTCTGAATCAAAGCTTCGAGAGCCTGTGTTTTCAAGCCGAGTTGTTTGATCATGTCGTCAGAAAACTGGTTTTTGAACTGTTGTCGGTAAAACTCTACAAGATTATTGAAAGTTCTTTCGTATTCTTGTTGATAAATTTTTTCACCTTCAACGGTTGCTATCGCTCCTCCTGCGGAACCTGAAGCACCTCCCATTCCCCATGAATAGAAAATGGTTCCCATGAATGCTAAAATGATTAACCACAGGATGGATTTAATCATCCAGGAATCTGCATGCTCTCGAATTACACTCAACATAGATGTTTCTCTCGGTTTCCGGTTATAAAGAAGGCACTTATACTATAAAACGCTCAACAGAATCGCAAGCTCATAATAAACAGGGGATAACTAAAGTTTTTCGAGCTCCCTTTTATTGGGAGAGAGAATCGAGACGAACTGCTTGCTGGGTTGCTTAGGTATCTTAATTTACCTTGCATTTCATGCTTTCCCTTGTTATAAAGAAAGCTGATAAAAAACAAGTAGTTACGTAAATTTGGAAACCAACATGAGGGCATCGGGTGTTTAATTTTTTCTGGGATTTGTTCTCCAATGATTTAGCCATAGATTTGGGGACGGCGAATACTCTGGTAAATGTCAAAGGCCAAGGAATTGTCCTGCGCGAACCCTCTGTCGTAGCAATTAATAGCAATACGAATGAAGTGCAGGCCGTTGGCGAGGAAGCCAAACAAATGTTGGGCCGTGCACCGGGTAGCATCATTGCAATTCGACCGATGAAGGATGGAGTGATTGCTCATTTTGAAGTGACGGAAATGATGATCAGGAGCTTCATTCAGAAGGTTCATAACAACCGTAAAACATTGGTGCGTCCGCGAGTGGTGATTGCCGTCCCTTCCGGAATCACCCAGGTAGAAAAACGAGCCGTGCGAGATTCCGCCGAATCGGCAGGTGCGCGCGAGGTGTTCTTGATTGAAGAGCCGATGGCTGCTGCCATTGGCGTAGACTTGCCTGTTCAGGAGCCTACAGGCAATATGATCATTGATATTGGTGGGGGCACGACCGAAGTTGCGATCATCTCTATGTCTGGCATTGTCTATAGCAAATCGGTGCGTATTGCGGGCGATGAAATGGATGAAGCCATCGTTAATTACATCAAAAAGAAATACAACCTTCTGATCGGTGAACGCACTGCTGAGGAAGTAAAGATTAAAATTGGTTCCGCCTATCCCATGAAGAAAAGAATGGAGATGGAAGTCAAGGGGAGAGATCTCGTGGCGGGAATTCCTAAAACCCTGCTTATCTCGGATGAAGAAGTTCGAGAGGCTTTGACCGAAACCTTCGGTACTATTGTCGAAGCGGTAAAGATTGCTTTAGAACGTACTCCTCCTGAACTCGCAGCTGATATTGTGGATAAAGGTGTGGTGGTCGCTGGTGGTGGTTCTTTGATTAAAGGGTTGGACACTCTTTTTAAAGAAGCAACCGGTCTGCCTATCACCCTTGCGGTCGATCCTCTTTCTGCTGTTGCTCTGGGGGCGGGTAAAGTTTTGAGTGATCCGAAACTGCTGAGAAAGGTTGCCCTCTAGCGGTGCCCAATAAGGGAATTAAAGGCAAAAATAATATTATTCTGGTTTCGGCCATCCTGCTTTTTTCTTTGGCGTTGATGACTTTAAACGTCAAACAGGAAAAAGGGCTTTCTTTTCTAGACTCCCTCGCAGGTGTTATCCTATCTCCGTTTCAAACTTTTTTTACTCAAAGCATTCAGTCGGTTGCCGATGGCATCGATCATTATTTTCTTCTTGTTGACGTTGCCCGAGAAAATGATGTTCTGAAGTTGAAAGTGCAACACCTCATCAACGAAAAAAATACCCTCATTGAGAGTCTATCTCGTCAACAACGCCTTACCAAGCTCACAGATTTTCAAGAAAATTGGAAGAAAAAGGCTGTCGTGGCTTCTGTCATTGGACTAGATTCGACACAATGGTCTAAAGTGATATTTGTCAATAAAGGGACACAAGATGGGATGCAAACTCATCTGGCTGTGGTCACCGATGCTGGCGTGGTGGGTCAGGTCATTCATGCCGGACCCACCACTTCGAAAGTACTTTTGATCGTTGACGGTCGAAGTGCGGTAGATGCTTTGTTTCAGGGCAGTCGCATATCGGGTGTGGTGGTGGGCACGGGAGGGGATGCGTGTCAGCTGAAATTTGTTCCCAATACCGCAGAAATTAAAGTTGGGGATCCGGTGCTTTCCTCGGGGTTGGGAGGGATTTTCCCCAAAGGGTTAGTCATTGGAAATGTCTCAAAGGTTTCTCGTAAGAAGCAGGGGCTTTTTCAAGATATCACAATGGTCCCCAGTTCAGACTTGTCTCGCTTGGAAGAGGTCTTGATTCTCCTGCCATAGGTTAATTATATGTATATTTTTGTGCAAGCGCTGATTGGCATTTTTTTATTTTCGGCCCAGACTACTTGGCTGAACCTCTTTTCCTTTGGAGGAGTCACCCCAGACTTGGCTCTGATTTGGGTGGTGTATTGCGGAGTGCGCTGTTCCCATGCGGGGGGTATCGGAGCGGGAATTTTCATCGGACTTATACAGGATAGTCTATCAGGTGGACTGTTTGGAGTAAACACACTCTCAAAAGGTCTGATAGGTTATTTTTTCTCCACACTCAAGGATAAATTTTTTGTCGAGGGGGCTATTCCGATAGGAATTTTTCTGATTGTTTCTTCGGTTTTTGATGGCCTTGTGTATTATTTAGCTATGGGAACTATTCTCAAAGGCGATGTCGCTTCCAGCTTTCTGTATCAATCCTTACCTGTTTTCAGTCTCTACAATGCACTCATGGGACCTGTCATGTTTCTGGCTTTGGATAAAATTGAAAAACGTCTGAACTCAAACAAGCCTAGTTCATTCAGGAGGGCGATAAGATGATCTTATTTCGTTCGGGTACAGAAACCAGTGATGAGATTAAAAAAAAGATACGTATCTTCGCCATTCTTGCCGTCGTTGCTTTTCTGTGTCTGTGGATGCGTATTTGGTATTTACAAATTCTAAAGTGGCAATATCTGACAGGGCTTTCAGAAAATAATCGTGTTCGAATGGTGACATTGCCTGCAAGTCGGGGGATGATAAAGGATCGAAATGGTGAAACTTTAGTTAGCATTCGTCCTTCCTTCAACTTGTATTTGATTCCAGAAGATACTCAAAATCTGGACTCCTCCCTGGATAAAGTTTCTCAGAGAATATCTTTTGACCGGAATAAATTGAAAAAAGAAATTGCTCAGTCTAAATCCTTTAAGCAAGTATTGATCAAGGGGGATATCTCTAGGGAGGAGGTTGCCTTTGTTGAAGAAAATAATATGAGCCTTCCTGGAATATTCATCCGGGCTGAACCTTTAAGAAATTATGTGTTCGATGATTTAGCCTCCCATACATTGGGATACCTGGGTGAAGTCTCTAAAGAAAGTTTGAGAAATCAAAAAGATTCCGATTTCAGGCAAGGAGACTTTGTTGGCAAAAGTGGTTTGGAAAATATCTACGAATCTCTTTTACATGGAGAAAAAGGTTATAAGGAAGTTGAAGTCGATGTTTCGGGGCGAGAGCTTCAAACTTTAAGAAAATTACCTCCAGAAAGTGGGAACAATTTAGTTCTTACTTTAGATGTCCGGGTACAGGAAGAGCTGGAAAAAATAATGGCGGGAACGGCAGAGCAGAGGGTGAACGGTTCTGTTGTGGTGATGAAAGTTCAGACGGGAGAGATCATCGCGATCACCAGCAAGCCCTCTTTTAACCCGAATCTATTTGCGGGGGGCATTTCCTCTGAAAACTGGAGGACCTTGGTGTCTGATGAGTGGCATCCGTTACAAAACAGATCCATTCATGGGCAGTATCCTCCCGGTTCGACATACAAGATGGTGACGGCCCTTGCGGGGCTTGAAGAAGGAGTGATTAAACCAGATACCACCATTTACTGCCCCGGTCATTTCAAATTGGGGAGAGGGCGATATCGTTGTTGGAAAAAGTCAGGACACGGTTCGATGAATTTGCATGATGCGCTAGTGCAATCCTGTGATGTTTATTTTTATACGATTGGGCATCGGCTGGGTATTGATACGATTGCTAAATACGCAAAACGGTTTGGTTTGGGCAGTTCTACTCGCTTGGGATTGAGCCGGGAAAAAAGAGGTCTTATACCCACAACGCAGTGGAAGCTACTGAATAAGAAGGAACCCTGGCAGTTGGGAGAAACGATTTCCGCATCCATCGGACAAGGATATAACTTAGTGACTCCCATTCAACAGGTGATCATGATGGCCGCCATGGCCAATGGTGGCACGTTATTGAAGCCGTATTTGGTCAAGCGCATTGAAGGGCCGGATGGGCAGGTACAGAAAGAGTTTTTTCCTGAAATAACAGGTCAAGTGGGAGTGAAGCCTGAATATTTAGAGCAGGTCAGGATGGCTATGCGTGGCGTGGTGAATGAGCCGCGTGGGACCGGTAAAAAATCACGTATGAAAAACATCATTGTTTCAGGGAAAACGGGTACCGCTCAAGTTGTGCGAATGAAGTCTAACGAAGAATTGGAGAAAGGGGAGGCCATCCCTTTTAAATATCAAGATCACGCTTGGTTTGTGGCTTTTGCGCCGTATGAAAAACCTGAAATCGCTGTGGCCATCATTGTTGAGCATGGCGGTCATGGGGGTGCCACAGCTGGCCCCATTGCAGGAAAATTATTCAAGAAATATTTTAAGCTTTATCCTCCTGCCCCCGTCGTAGAAACCTTTTAATATTTAAGGTGCTGTTTTTGTTGGCGGCCTTCGATTAAAATGCTTTTTTCTTGAAACTCGGCTTAATGTTGAGTAGTTTACAGGCTTATCTGAAATATTGGTTGTCCAATTAATTTGGATTTTTGTGATTCGTTCGGGAGTGTTGCTCAATGGCCATTCAAACCAATGAAATTCCTTTTGTAATGGGGCAGAAAGCCACCGCGACCATTCGCGGAGAGGTTTTCACGGTCTGCATTCGAGGGTGGAAGCATGGTCAATATGTAATCACTGATTTACCCAAAGTCGGGGGGGAAAGCTACCGTGTTGCTCCTCAAACCGGAGTTCAAATCCATTTTATTAAAGATGGTTTGTTTGTGAATTTCAAATCGTCTGCTTGCTATGCTTTGGCTCAGGCAATTTCTTTACTGGTCATTGAATATCCTCGCAAAGTGGATATGCATAATTTACGAAAATTTGAACGATTCAAATCCAATATCCCTGTTTCCTTCTTTTACGAAGAGGGCGATAATAAGTATGAGGATCGGGGAATCATCCGAGATATTAGTTCTGGCGGGGCCTTGATCAGTCATGCTAAACCGCTCAGCAAACAAAACATTATCTGTCTAACGGCGCAGTTTCCGGAAGGTAACATGAACTTGCAATACGCCGTCGTGGAAAACCTGAGGAAAAATCCAAAAAGTGAACTCAGCCCTTTTGTGACAGGTGTTAAGTGGAAGGAGCTTTCGCAAGAATCCGAAGTCAGCCTGAAACAGTTAATTTCCCAACGCTCCAAAGAACGTAGAGATAATAACCGATAATATTCACCTGTCAGCGGTTTAGCATCTCTTTTTTTATAGCGTAATTTCCAGATCTTTTTGGCGCAGATGTTTGACTCGATCTCTGAACCCAGCGGCTTTTTCAAAGTCCAATTCTTTTGCGGCAAGGAGCATTTTCTTCTCCAGTTCCTCGATCAACTTGCGAACGGGTTTTCCCGCTTCATACTCAGCATCCTCTTCCATCACAGCATAATTGGGTTCTTGCGTCTCCGAATATTCCATAGACTCGGCAATGGATTTGCGTATTGATTTGGGGGTTATCTGGTTTTCAAGGTTGTATGCGAGTTGAATTTCCCTTCTACGAGCCATTTCATCGATGGCGGCTTGCATGGATTTTGTGATCCTGTCCGCATAGAAGATGACCTTCCCCTCAACATTTCTTGCCGCACGTCCTGATGTCTGAATCAGCGAGGTGGTAGATCTTAGAAAACCTTCTTTATCCGCATCGAGAATGGCGACTAAAGAAACCTCTGGAATGTCCAACCCCTCGCGCAGTAGATTGATGCCGATCAAAGCATCAAATTCCCCCAACCGGAGTTCGCGTATGATTTGGGTTCGCTCGAGCGTCACAATATCAGAGTGCAGGTATTTTACCTTCAGCCCGAGTTCTGTGAAATGCTCCGACAGATCCTCAGAAAACTTTTTGGTCAGCGTTGTGACTAAACTGCGTTCATTTTTTTCTGCCCGAGAGCGGATCTGATCATACAAATCATCCACCTGAGTGGCAACTGGTTTGATTTCAATGACAGGATCAACCAAACCTGTGGGGCGTACAATCTGCTCGACCACTCGGTCTCCTGATTTTTCCAACTCATACGGGCCGGGAGTCGCCGATACATGAATGACATTGCGAGTATGCTGATCGAATTCTTCAAAGCGCAGAGGGCGATTATCAAATGCAGAGGGCAGACGAAATCCATAGCGGATGAGGTTCTCTTTACGAGACCGGTCTCCCTTATACATGCCTTGCAATTGCGGTAAGGAGACGTGGCTCTCATCAATGACAAACAGGGCATCTTTAGGGAAATAGTCCAATAATGTCGGAGGTGGTGCGCCTGGGGTGCGTGACATGAGATGGCGAGAATAATTTTCAATGCCCTGACAATAGCCAACCTC
>JABIYR010000135.1 GCA_018702695.1 Nitrospina sp.
AAACCAGCCTGAAATCAAGAGCTTCCTAAAAACGTTAATTTCATATTCCTAATCCGTAGGTCGTGCGTTCGAATCGCGCCGGGGGCAGTTTTTTCAGGCCTGTTTTTGTTTAGCACTAATACATTTCTGAATAGCGTTTCCTTTCTTTCTAATTATTGTCTACTGGTTTTTCTGCTTATTTAAGGAACTATTTGACTTCTGGCTAATAGATGAATAGATTAGCTGTTTGGACTATTATTTATAATCACACATTGGAAGACATACCTCTAATTATGGGTTCTTGGGATAAAGCAACAATCGGGCAGGAAAAAAACAATCTTGAAGGGGCGGAATTAAAAGGTCTGGATTTATCTGGGGTTGACTTGAGTAATGCCAATCTTATTTCTGCGATTTTGGTATCGGCTGATTTAAGCAACGCTAATTTGTCAGGTGCGAATATGGCCTCAGCAAAAGGGATGCGGACAGATTTAACGAATGCCAATTTGTCGGGAGCCAGTCTTCTGAAAGGAAATTTCACTAAGGCTATTTTTCAGGGTGCGAATCTTAATGATGCAGATTTGATGGGGGCCAACCTCAATAAAGCTGAAATCATGAACGCAGACTTGATCAGAGCCAAGTTGGTAGAAGCTAATTTTATGGAAGCTAATCTCACCGGTGCGGACTTGAGTGAAGCTCGGTTAACGGGCCGATATCAGCGTGAGGGCGCTTTCAGCAGGGGGGCAAATTTTAATCAGGCTGTGCTTGTTGATGCGGTATTGCGAAATGCCGATGCTTCGGGGGCAGATTTGTTGAAGGCAGACTGCACAGGGGTTAATTTTACCGGCGCGAACTTAAGTGAGGCGAGTTTTAAACATGCTTGCCTGAAACGGACCTGTTTTGTGGATGCAAAATTGGGCGATGTGGATTTCAGAGGGGCCGACTTGACGGACTCTGATTTTTCTGGTGCAGAACTCATCGAAGCTAAGTTTCAGGGGGTTGATCTTCGAACGGTCAAAAGTATTTCTGCTGAAGAATTGCAATTGTCGACCTTGGATAGTAAAACTCAAGTTCCGGACTATATTGAAGTAATATGGAATTCGGAGGATACTTATGAGTGTCGGCAAAAATAGAGAGCCGACTAATAATATCTAAAGTATTGGGTAGAATCGCTTTTTATAAGTCTCGTATTAAAGAAATATTGAGTTATGGATAATGTGAAAGCAAAATTTTGTATTGGACAACTGATTCATCATAAGCTGTTTGATTATCGAGGAATCATTCTCGGCGTTGACCTGGAATTTAAACAGACCGATGAATGGTATGATGAAATGGCACGTAGCAAGCCCCCGAAAGACAAACCTTGGTATCATGTTCTGGTTCATCAACGCGGTAGCCAAACCTATGTGGCAGAACAAAACCTGCAAGTCGACCCCGCTAGTAGTAATTGATATAATATTTTATGATTAATATCGTTAAAGAGTTTAAGGTTTGGCGTGCTCATTTTTGTTATTCGCCAAATGGTAAATTAGCTTTAGACGAAATGAAAAAATTGTCTCAAGGTGATAATGAACTTCCTTATGGGAACCTAGAAAGTTCTGTCCTCTCCACCTGTTTTTTAGCTATAAAATATCTGCCTGAAAAAGATCAGGTCGATTCGCGTCGAAGAATAGGGGGCATCCAACTGTCTACCTCTTCCGTTAAAGGTCGCTCTCAACGCAAGCCTGCTAATATAGGGCGAAATAGTTTGATCATCCATCTTTCGACTTTCTTGAAATTTTATACGGCCAATGAAGCTTTGTTTGATTGGGTTGGAAAAAAAGTACCTTGTTTTGGACAGGACTGTTCCGACCTTGTCGCGAAATTTGTCAATGCTGTTTATGACGATGCCAGTATTAGTGCTAATTCGGTTGCGAGGGTGATCAGTAAGTCGCAAAAAGAGGGCACGCGCCTTGCGCATTGGAAACTTCAGGCTTGAACCTCTTTTTTTATAATAGTCATGCGACTTCCTAACAGTTGGGTGCTGGGAGTTTCTCATGAAAACTGAAACAGTTTACAGGGCAGTCCGTTATTTAGGCATTGGCCTGATCTTTGCCTCGTTGATATGGTCTTTCTATCGCGGTGTTGGGGAAAAAAAACTTTCCGGGGGCCCGTCTTTCAGTCGTGCTGTGGGGCTTTATACCGATGGGAATTATGAGGAAGCTCTCGGGCAGTATGAAGCCAGCATCCGAGAGTACCCAGATTTCATTCATGCGCAGAGAGGCCGGGCGAGAACGTTGATGCAATTAGGCCATGATCGAGAAGCCTTGGAGGCATTTAACGAGGTGTTGATTCGTGACCCTGAGTCGGCCGTTTCATTTGCCAACCGAGGTATTTTGCACGATCGAATGGGGTTTTACCCTGAGGCCATTGCCGACTATGATCGGGCCATTAGAATGGAACCTAAATTGGGAGAAGGCTTAGACTGGTTCACCCGGCTTTTACAAAACCGAAAAGAAAAACCTCAGACCTTGTTAGAAAGACTGCAGACTTTGCGAGCATCTCAACGTGCAAACCAGAAAATAATGCCTTGAAAGCTCCTTCATGCATCCCCGTATGACAGTTAATTGCTTAGTATTATAAGAAGGGCTAAATCCAATCCTCCAGATCAAACTGAGCCCGGCAGTCTGGGCTTCGCATATCCATAAACAAATCGGCTTGGTCAAAATTAAAGCTGAAATTCTCTAGGGTTTTGCATTTGAGCCCTGCATGGGTGATTTTGTCTTCATATTCTTTCATTTCTTCAATATTTCCAAATTCTAAAACCACTAAGAACCCTGTTGCGGCAGAGAACTGAAGTATTTTTCTATCGCTATTCATTTTTTGTCCATGAAAAATTAACGGGTGTCGGTTAAAATTAAACCTTCCTCATCATACGCTACTGGGAGCAGGGGAAAGTATATTAATTTTCAGGGTTCATAGATTTATGATTGCGAGACGGGTCGTTCATGAAAGTAGGGGGGCTTGACGGTGAAACTCTATCATGCCTTTTCTTTAATACAATCTACCCGGCTTTTGTCTGGTCAAAACCCGGAACCCTTTGTGAAGGTGGATTGGGTCTGTTATTTACGTGATGAACCTTTGATTTCCTATGATCAGTTGATTGAAAACTATCAAGACTTAGATCAAACGGGAAAGGAAAAGCAGTGGGTTCTACGTCGAGCCAATTATTATTTGTCTGCCGAGGAAGTTGATGAACTGAAGCGATATATTGCTAAAAAATATTCTTTTTCCATTGAGGTGGAGGAGGTGAAGGTTCCATTGAAGGTTGAGCTGATTCCCCGGTTCGATGAACGAGACATAACGGGAACGATTATTCTGCGTGACCGAGACGAACCGTTCCCTTTAAGTGTTGGGATCATTGGCATGATCTCGGGTTATCGAGACCTGATCGATATTCGAACGGTGGGAGATCTATTGGGTGAAATTGACAGAAGAAATAATATTTAAGACACCGTCAATTCGACTCGTCTAAAAAATCAAAACTTGTGTCAGAATTCCATTTGACCTTCATGTAATTGGGCAAAAGTGTTTTTTTATTGATGACCGCTGATTGAATCTGGGCGCGGGTCAACCCCACAACATAACGTAAGTTAGCTCCCCGCAGGTCTGTTCGGGTCAGGTTCGCATTCCTTAAAACGGAGCGGTTGAGGTTGGCAATTTGTAAACCCGCATCTTCGAGGTTGGCATTTTCGAGTTGCGCTCCAGAAAAGTCGGCCCCCTCCATTTTTGCACCCTTTAGATTGATGTCTTGCATTTTTGCTTGTGCGCCTTTAACGTTCTGCAAATTGGCACCACTGCAATTAGCCTTCTTCATCCAAGTTTTAAAGAGTGAACATTCTCTGAGATTGGCATTCATCAAGTTGGTGTTACCTAAATTAGCACCGCGAAAATCGCCACGCCGACAATAGGCTTTATACATGTTGGCTCCCCCAAGGTTGCATTTGTTTAAATCAGCTCCGCTGAGATTTGCTTCGGTCAAATCAGATAGAGACATATCTGCCTTAACGAGTTGAGCTCGGCTGAGGTATATCTTTTTTAAATTAGATCCGCTTAAATCGGCCCCAGTTAAAATGGCCCCTTCCAACTCGGCGGCTTCGAGGTCGGAACCCTTAAGGTTGGCGTTGAGAAGGTATTTTTTAGAGCCTTCAAGTTTTTCCTTGAGCGTTTGAGTATTTTTAATCATTCCTGTTTTTCAATTGGTTAAAACGCAATAATAGAGCCAATGCAAAGGTTCCCGCCATGGTTAGGGCAATAGAAAATCCGGGAACGATTAATGCCAAAGAAAGTGGCGTCGATTGCAAAACCCAGGTTACAAGTTTCTGCAAACCCATCCAAGACTCAGGTTGAATCAACCATTGATGAAGGGCGGTGTTTGCAAATAAAAAATTAAATACTGCAAAAAGTGGAAACTCCGTCCAGACCCCATCTTGTAACCAGAGAATAGCCTGATAGCTAAAAAGGCCCAGCCCAAGGGTGAAAATTAACCCACCCACAAAACCTGTAAAGGTGATTAACCCTGAAATCAAAAAATCTTGTGGCGTGAGTCGGGTAGCAGCCGCCCGAATTTCCCTCCATGCACCGATAAATCCTTTTTGCGAAAGAGCCTTAAGGCCCTTCAATGCCTCTTGGAAAAATTGCCGCGCCGTTTCTGCAAAGCGGAAAAAACTATTGAGCCATTCTTCATGGTTGAAATGTGTTGGATTATTTTCCATATTCATGACATTTCTCCCTTCTCAAGAACTCATGATAACAATTCAGATGAAAGCAATCATCCGTAATATTATATTACAGTCTATCGTTATTTGATTTTATTTTCAATGGCGGAGCCGAGCAGTTTGTTTAAGCCGGTGCTTATATTTACAAGTCATTAAACATCTAAAATTTTTGTTATCATTGCTCTATGATTATTTTAATTAATCGTGTTGGTCTTGGTTGGGAGTTTTAAATTGTGAAGATTTTGTTACTGGGGTCGGGTGCGGTGGGGTTGGGGCTTGCCAGCTTTATAATGCAGGCTGGTCATAGTATTCATTTAGTAGGGCGAGAGCAAACCGTTCTGGCATTAAGAAAACATGGGTTGAAACGGCAAGGCCTATTTGGGACGGCGAGTTTTTTACCTCAACAATTAACGACCTCGACGAACCTTTTTGATGTGAATGCGGAACATTTTGATTTTTGTTTAGTCTGTGTGAAATCTTTTGATACGGAAGGTTCAGCCCAACAATTGAAAAATGAATCAACTCTGGAACATTCAAATACTCCCATCGTTCTATGTCAAAACGGTTGGGGCAATGCCGAAATCTTTTCCCAGTATTTTCCACCTCAGCAAGTTTTTAATGCCCGTATTATCACTGGCTTTATTCGACCTGAGCCTCATATTGTGAATATAACGGTTCATGCGCAACCTGTTCACTTCGGCAGTCTTTATGGTGGCAACTTGGAAGGCTTGCATCGTTTGTCTGACGCTTTAAATCAAGGCGGCCTAGCCAGTGCGGTGACCGATGATGTGGGTAAAGACCTATGGGCCAAGATGCTCTATAACTGCCCACTGAATGCCCTGGGCGCTGTTTTACAAGTTCCATATGGTCACCTTGGAGAGAACGAAAATAGTCGGGCCATTATGGAGAAGGTTGTGCATGAAGTTTTTCAAGTCATGCAAGGTTTGCGGTATGACAGCCATTGGGTCAGGGCCAAAGATTATCTCGATGCATTTTACGGTCAGCTCTTGCCCAGTACCTATGAGCACGAATCCTCCATGTTACAAGATCTTCGTGCTGGTAGAAGAACCGAAATTGAGTCTCTCAATGGAGTGATCGTTAGAGAGGGCAGAAAATTGCAGATGGATGTCTCTTGTAATGAAATGATTTGCAACCAAATTTTATTTTTACAGGAAAAGAACATGGCGTGAGTTATAACTTGCTGCCTACCCAAACGACTCGACCTAGTATATGAAGTTTCTCCATTTGTGCTGACGATAGAGTCTGTTCTTTAGACACCGCAGAATTGTCCCCGCATAGGATGGCTGATGAACCACCCAATAACCATTGCACGCGTTTTACCATCATTCCATCCTCGATGCGGATCAAATAAATTCCATCACCCTTAATTATTGATTCGCTTTGGTCCACAAGTAGCAAGTCGCCAGAACGGATTGTCGGTTCCATCGCGTCTCCTTTTGAGTGGATGAGAAGCAGGTTCTTGGGGTCGGCTCCCAGTTCTTGATTGACCCAAGCGGCTTTGAAAGCCAGGTGGTCCACAATTTGTTCAGAATGTATAGTGGTGTTTTTCCCAGAAGGCGCATTGTATCGCGGCACAAGAACAAAATCTTCTAGGGTGAGGCTCTTAACGACCGAAGAGATTCCCAATTGAGGCGCATCCTTCTTTTCCATTCCAGTCAAAAGCCAGCCGGGGTCGCATTCGACTATATCTGCAAGGGTTGCTAACAATTGCGCACTCGGAATTCTCTTTCCAGTTTCATAATGGTTCATGCTGGGTAGGGAAATATTTAACAATTTTGCCAATTGTTTTTGGGTAAAACCCTTTGAATTTCTGGATAAAAGTATACGTTTATTTAATTTTGAGTTCATTTGTTTATTATGGTTGACAGTTAATGTTCGTATGTATATATTATGCCAGCTAGTATTAAGAATCAACAAGATTTGCTAACCACTGAGTCAAACTGCTATTGGGGAGTGTGCTATGAAACTGAATGATCAAGAAGTGAATTGGAAAGAAATTGCTTTATTATTGAACGGGGCCAATGACGAGTTAACGAAAACGATTTATAATCTTGATCAGGAATACACCACGCTCCAAGCACAACACCAGCAATTGCAGGAGCTGATGTCATCTCTCAATAAGGGACTGGATAATAATAACTGACTCTGGAACCTGATTATCGGGTCTTATTCAATTGATATTTTCGTACCGCTCGGTTGTGTTCTTTGAGAGTCGACGAAAAATAATGGCTTCCATTCTGGCGAGAAACAAAATATAAATGCCTCGATTCAACCGGAGAGATTGCCGCAACGATGGACTTGAGTCCAGGGCTGGCTATGGGGCCAGGTGGCAAGCCTTTATAGCGATAGGTGTTATAGGGCGAGTCTATCTTTAAGTCGCGTTTACGGATATTGCCATCAAATTTTTCGATGGCATAAATCACAGTTGGGTCGGTTTGCAAACGCATATTTTTTCTCAGTCGGTTATGAAAGACAGACGAGATTATTTTTCTTTCTGTCTCCAACCCGGTTTCTTTTTCTATCAGGGATGCGAGAGTTATGATTTTATGCCAGGAAAGTGAACTTTCTTTAGCTTGCTTTAATAACTCAGGTGTTAAAACATGGGATTTATAAGTCGCCACCATCGTTTCAACAATTTTCTTTTCGGGGGTGAATTTACTGAAATGATAGGTTTCTGGGAATAAATAACCTTCCAGACTTTCTGCGGTGATTCCCAAAGACCGAATCAATTTTTGATCGCGAGTGTGACCGATAAAAACATTTTTATCAGCCAGACCTTCTGTATGCAAAAGCGTGGCGATTTCGGTGATTCGGTAACCTTCCGGAATAGTGATTGGGTGTAGAACGGTTTTGCCAGAAGTTATGCGTAGAAGTATTTCAGAAGGAAGCATGGATGGCGATAGACTGTATTCGCCGACCATGACTTGCGTCTGTTTATTTTGAATATAAGCGATCACCTTGAACGCACTGGGGCTGTGGATCAACCCGTTATGAAAGAGTTCTTGCGCCACCCGTTTCAGCGGCATTCCCGGTTGAACTTCAAAAACTTGAGTACTCGGGTCTGAGCTGACAGGGCGAGAGCCTTGGTAGTAAAACAAACCCAGTATGATCCACACCAGTATCAGCCCTCCCCAAAAACCTGTGAGGAAAACTTTCTTAAACCATCGCTTCATAATTATAAAAAATCCAGTTTATGAAACGGCTTTCCGTAATTGATCCAGAAACTGGTCATTTTCGGGTGGGGTTCCAATTGTGACGCGCAGACAGTTTTTTAACCTTGGGTGTGAACCTAGGTTTCTTAACAAGATTCCATTTTTTTTGAGTGTCGTAAAAAGCTGATCTCCACCGTTGGAATCCATAAATAAAATGAAATTGGAATTTGAAGGGTAGACGGTTAGAGAAGAGAATTTAGATAATTCATCCATCAAACGTTTGCGCTCATTGATAATCGAATTAATTTGGTTTTGTACTGGAGTGAAATCGTTGAGAAGCTCGGTGGCTACCCACTGACTTATAGAGTTAGAGTTATAGGGCAAGCGAACCTTGTTGACCTGTTCCGCCAGTTCAGCAGGAAAAATTCCATAACCCACTCGCAGACCCGCCAAACCAATTTTGGATAAACTTCTCAGAACAACCAAATTATTATGTGTTTCCATTTGTTTGAGAAATGTTTTTCCTGAAAAATCCTGATACGCTTCATCGAGTACCACAATGCCCTGAAATTTTTCGATGATGTGTTGAATCTCTTGTTCAGAAAAACAGTTGCCTGTGGGGTTGTTGGGGTAACTGATAAAAACCAATCGCGCTTTGTGTTTGTTAAGAATCTCTAAGGTGCTGTCTGCTTCAAGGTCCCAATTTTCATTGAGAGAAAAGCTGACTGGGTTCAGCCCCAGACATTTTGCGGTGATGCCATACATGGAAAAACTCGGGTCGGGGAAGGCAATGGTCCGCCCCTCATCACAGAGCACTTGCATGAGATATTGAATCAACTCATCTGAACCATTGCCGATGATGATCTGTTCGGTACGAACCCCAACTTTATTCGCAATGGCTGTTTTTAAGTTTCTGCCATCGGGGTCGGGGTAACGGTTAAGTTCCAGTTCTTTAAGCCGTTGGGAAATTTTATTTAATAATTCGGGTGAAGGAGGGTAGGGGTTCTCGTTGGCGTGTAACTTAATGCCTTCATCCAGGTTTTCCACTTGATACGCTTTCAGGCTTTTGATATTGCTCCGAACCCATTGCATGAGATCAATTTGTGACATGTTCAATCGACCTCATCGTTAAACAATGCTTCAATATCTGGAGAACTCGGTCTGTAATAAGCTGATTTGACTTTTTCCGCGTACAAGATAGAGAGAATTGAATTCACCGTGTCTTCGATGACATCATTGGTGATGACATAATCGTACATTTTGTATTGCTTTATTTCTTGTTTGCCAGTTTCAATTCTCTGTTTGATACTTTCTTCTGAATTGGTTCCCCTTTTTCTAAGGCGAGCTTCCATTTCGGTGATGGAAGGGGGAAGAATAAGAATATAAATACCCTCATACTTCATTTTCCTTAAAGACTCAACGCCCTGCACATCCAGCTCGATAAGGATGTCGTTACCTTTTTTCTTAGGAGTTTCGATAGATTTTAGAGATGTCCCATAATAGGAAGTGTGTACTTTTGCCCATTCAAGGAAATCATTGTTTTTGATTTTTTCTTCAAACTTCTCAGTGCTGGTGAAAAGATAGTCTGTGCCATCTTTTTCACCCTCGCGAATGGACCGAGTTGTGTGGGAAACGGCAATTTTTAAATTAGGCAATCTTTCAAGTAGCACCTTGCAGGTGGTGGTTTTTCCTGTACCCGAGGGTGCTGAAAGTATCAGAGCAAATCCTTCACGCATGGTCACGATCCAAAAAAGGTGAAAATTAAAATAGCGTTAAATTGACGCTAATCACTCGATGTTTGCCAACTGTTCTCTTATTTTTTCAAGCGAACTTTTTATTTCTATCACCAGATTGGCTAACTCGCTATCGCTAGACTTAGAACCCATGGTGTTAACTTCACGGTTTATTTCTTGGGTGATGAATTCCAGCTTTCGCCCCATTGGTTCGGTCGATTTAAACAGCTTCCTGAACTGATGCAGGTGGCTGACAAACCGCGTGACTTCTTCGGTGATATCACAGCGGTCAGAAAGAATGGCTATTTCCTGCGCCAGGCGTGTTTCATCTATTTCAATGCCATCATTGAGCAGTTTGATTTTTTCCTTGAGCCGAGCTTTATATTCCTGAATGACCTCAGGTTGTCGTTTTACAATTTGATTGGCATGTTTTTCGATGCTATCAATGCGTTCAGAAAGGTCTTTTTCTAAATGCTGCCCTTCTTCTTCACGCATTTTCTGAAGCGAGACCAGTGCTGTTTCAGCCATGTTTAACAGTAGGCTTTCTTTAGCCGGGTCAATCTCAATAGGCTCGATTTTAATGACATCACGAATCCCGACCAGCGAATCAATATTAATCTTACCCTCTAGCCCCAAAGACGTTTGAATTTCTTTCAGGGCCTCGACATATTGAGAAGCTAGAGCTAAATTGGGTTTGACTTCGCACTCTCCCGAACTGCCACTCGTATTAGAAACCGTAATCGTTATGTTGATCGAGCCACGCGTACAATGAGACTTGACCAATTTTTTCAGGGGCACCTCAAGATCTTGAAACGTTTTAGGCAGTCGTGTGCTGATTTCAATAAAGCGGTTATTCACCGAACGAATCTCAGCCTTATAAGAATAATCCCCGTCTTCACACTCAGCCCGACCAAACCCTGTCATACTAATCAGCATTATATTTTTAAGCCTTTTCCACGATCAATTTATAATGGCCGTTTTCTTCTGCAAGCGAAACAACCGTGTGCCCATCATTTTTAATACTACGCGGGACATTTTCAGAGGGTTCGCCAGCATCCAGCAATACTTCTAGAGTGCTTCCTGAAGCCATGGTTTCCAGCTTAATTTTTGTTTTGACGTAATTAAACGGGCATTTCACACCGAGAAGGTCAATGCTTTGAGCCTTACCCGATGTAGTGGAACTTCCTTTGGCTTCTTTCGGGTCATCGCCACCGACTCGAATGCGCAAAGACTTGTCCGATTGCATTTTGTTTTGCACGGCGTTGCATTCATCGACCAAATGTCCAGCTTCCTCCAGCCACCATTGCGCTGTTTTCTCATCCCCACACTCAGGGGTCGTTTCAAAGCTATCGATGAGTTTGGCAAACTTCGCCGATACAATTTCCATATCGATGACCAACGATTGAAATTTTTTCAGACATTCCCAATCATCATTGAAATCCATACCCTCCGTTACCAATAATGCTCTGGCAGAACCAATGACAGAACGTCTTGCGTGTTCACCGGTTTCCTTGAAGTCTTTTTTCTCCAAACTGAGCTTGCCTTGAAAATGCGCACGCTCCGCTTCGCTGATGCGGTCGGTGATCATGTCTGTCACTGCCCCGGCGCACTCGCCCTGACCCCGGTCTTCGAGGCTGAATCTTTCTGTCGAACCATAGTCTATGTATGACTCTGGTGATTTTTCAATCTCCGGCAGATCTTTCAAAGGGGTTAATAAGTCGCGGAAATGTGTTTTGCCCTTGCGGTCAAAATATTCACCAAACTGCTCATCACCTTGTTTGCCAGCTTTAAAATCTTCTAGTGTCAGCTTCATCGCCGCCGGAGCATTTTTAGCTGGAATCTTGATTACCGAGGTGCCAAAGACTGCCTGTTCCTCTGAAATTCTTCCACCCAATAAAATCTCATAATGCGGCGTTAAAATACCGTTCAGTTTTTTTGCTCCGCCATGAAAACCCATAGACGCAATATGATGTTGGCCGCAAGAGTTCGGGCAACCACTCGCCTTAATGGAAAAATGGTTGAGATCATTGCTGGTTTCATAGTCGCCTTTCAACTGAGAGCTCAATTCTTCCACCAGCCCGCGTGAAGCCGTGATGCCGAGGTTACAAGTTTCAGACCCCGGACAACAAGTGATATCGCGAATTTCTTCGGTTCCTGCTTTATGCAATCTGATTTTTTTGAGTTCCGCATAGATGCCACCCATAGCCTCGTCTTTCACCCAAGGGATCATCACATTCTGATTCACCGTGCAGACGATCTTTGAACCCGCATATTTTTCAGCGATATCAGCCAAAGCCTGCGCTTGAGAAATGGTGAAGTCACCCAAAACCAGCTTGACCTGAACATTGCTAAAACCCTCCTGCTTCTGCGCCTCAATATTACGGCTTTTCCAAGCTATAAATTCCGGGTCCGCATCAAACTGAGAGTCCGCTACATATTTAGGAATTGTCGGAGTGCCCGCATCAGTAATATCAATAGCAGGGTAGTCTTTGCCGTCAAGCGCGGAATATTCCTCAATATAAAGTTTTTTGATCTTATCCATGCCCAGCTTATCGACTACAAATTTCAGACGCGCCTTGTTACGGTTTCTCTTATCTCCATATTTGTCAAAGATCGTGACAATCGCCTCACACATTTGCAACAAATTGTCAGCCGGAATGAAACCCAACAAATGTTTGGCAGAATGAGGGAAAGAACCCAAGCCCCCGCCTACCATCACGCGGAAGCCACGCACCCCATCTTGAATCAACGCTTTCAGCCCAATATCGTGAATGGGCGACAAGCCGCAACCATTACAACCGCCAAAGGTGATCTTGAATTTGCGCGGAAGATTTTGAGTCAAATCCTTCCGCAGAAGATATTTAGATGTCGCCAGAGCATAAGGCGCAACATCAAACGCTTCGGTCGCACAAGTTCCCGCCTTATGGCAAGCCGTGACATTACGCACCGTGTTGCCACAAGCCTCACGCGTGGTGATGCCCGCTTGCGCTAAATCTTCAAGCCCTTGTGGAACATCATTGACCTTCACATAATGCAACTGAATATCCTGACGAGTGGTGATATGTAAAACACCGTGCGAATATTTATCAGCGAAATCAGCCAAGCACCGCATTTGGTCACTAGAGATGATTCCCGCAGGCAGTTTGGTGCGCACCATTTGCTCGCCATCCTGACGTTGACCATAAATGCCTTGTTGCAGGCGAAAACGTTTGAAATCGTCATCGCTCACTTCGCCTCGGTTAAGCCGTTCAACCTCAGCGGCGAAAGCATCAATCTCCTGCCGGACTTCGTCCGGAATATTCAAAGTCTTGTTATCCATATCATTCCTTCGTTTCTATAGGTACGGGGCAATAAACAGGCCAGCAGAGGCACATAGCCCTAAAATGAGTTCACTAAAACCCCAAATTGTGGAAACATCTGTAAATGGGGCGCGCGAGTTTGGTATTTTATAATAAAACTGTACTAAAAAACAATATTATACCAGAAATTAGATTTAAAGATAGCGTTGCCCAAATATGGCAAGCATCAAGAATTAAAGAACTTAGGCACCCATCGCACGATAAAAAGGTGCATTATTAGAGCCGTGAAAGCCATTTCTCTTAATATATTAGAATAGCAAATTAAAATAGAGAGCGATTGAAACGATGGATGCCCTATTACAGATAAAAATCAATTTCGCCGTTTATACATTGGTTTTTATAGTCTGTCTGGTTAGAAACTATAATTTTAATATCATCCTTGTCGGGTTGACCTATCTGGCCCCGCTTGTGCCACTCGGCATGACCGATGCCAACATCGAACGCTTTCTCATCATCTCATATTTTAATTTGATCTTTGGCGTTATTGAAGTGGTTATATTTGTGCTGACAGAAAGACCCGAAGACATCGTTTTCGACAAAAGCTACCTACAACAACTCATTGGCCATGTTCTGCCTATCGTCGTTGCATTAGTGGGCCTGTCGTTCGTAGCCCGTGCTACACAAACCCCCGTGACAATGCAAGAGGCGGTACTTGTTATCACTTTGTTCGGCATCGGTTGCGCCCTGCGCATCATAGCCATCGCCCAACTAGGAGTCCTGCGCTTTAAATTTAATATCGCCTTTCGCGAACAACAAACCCTGAAAACCGATCAACTGCACGGCCTCATGCGCCACCCCACCTACACCGCCATGATGCTAGTGATACTCAGCTATGCCCTCACCACCCATTCATGGCTAGCCAGCGCACTCGGTTTGCTGACCGCTTGGTTCGGTTTTCAATATAGAATCCACCACGAAGAACGCGCCCTAAAAAAACAATTCGGTGCACCTTACGAAACCTACCAAAAACAAACCCCCATGTGGTTGCCGTTTAAAATTACAAATTCGTAGCTCCCCCTGACATGAAAGAACTTTGCGTAATAATTAAAGGTTCATGACTAATTAAGAGGTGATTTTCTGATTTTTTTGAGCAGTAGTTTATAGAGGTTTTATTAAATTAGATTTTAATCATACCAGCTTGCCGTAAAGTTTATATAGCTAGGTGGAGAGGTTAAAATGGTGTTCCAATTAACTAAAGGGTGTCTTTAAAAATGATGGTTCGTGAGGTATTTTGAGTCTTTGTTCGTTTTGACCTGTATATTTCACCGGAGCAGGGTGTTGGTCTTAGATGTTTTGAGCTTTTTTAAGCCCATTTTTCTCAGTGACGATACAGGTTTTGGTTATCCTATGGCATTATCCAGGTTATTCTTTGTCAGGCTAGGTTCAAAGGCTCACACCTAAAATAAAAAGTCAGGAAACTTTGTTTTCAGTAAGACAAAAGTTTGTTTTTACCCGAAAGTTGTCATGTGGTAGGGGTTGTATGCGGACTTTATTTTAGGTAAATCAAATGCTTCGGGCCAGCATCGACACCCGTGATCTTCTCCGGGGTGTCCGCCTTTTGGAGGATTATTCCAGTAATAAATTTTTCCTTCTCTAGGCTTGTGGCTATCTCTTACATTCTTGTCTTTTAGCGTTCGCCACTTGTATTTTTTGGGAAAATGAGAAACGGGAACAATATCTCCTATTTCATATTTTTCATGCTTTATTATTGCGTCCACAATAGACCAGCGTTGCTTGAGAGTTAAGTCGGCCATGGGTTTATCTCGGTCAAGGCCAGTGGATAAGACAACATCCCTGATATAGGCTTCGGTGTCATTACCATCTTGGGGAGGCGCATATGCGTAAAACGCTTGACCTAACGATACGGTGTTATACCTTGATGCCTGTAGTAATTTGTATGTCGCGTTTCTGCCTGTTGCATAATCTGGAAAAACAGCAAATCGCCCATTATTGCCTATTCCCCCATGCCTCTGGGCAAACTTGCTACTGTTTATAGCTCCTGGATTATTATTTCTCCATGTAAACGATCCTCTGTTTTTCATATAACCTGTATTATCACCATATTCATAAACCGCAGACCGTCCGTTACCTCCATAGGCTTTTGCAGGTTTTCTTCCTAACGCTTCTTTTTTCACTGGTGTCTCCTGATTATTGATTGTTTGTGGATAAAAAAAAGAGAACAACGGAAATTTCCGCGTTCTCTTATACGATGGTGTTTTTCAGTTTTATTGAGACGTGACCTTCAGAATAGAGGTTATTGTTGTAAAGAGATTTCTCTAAGACAAGGGGAAGTTATTTAATGAAACCTCTTTTAATGCTCTGCTTCACTAATAGGAATTTCTTTGCTGCCATCTGGGCTGACCAAAGCCCTCCAAACATGCCTCCCATATGAGGTGCAGTATTTCCCATCATCATCAAATTTCAAGCCACCCTCCTCTTCAATCGGCTTAGTAGAACAGATGGACTTGATTCCTGTTTTTTCGATTAACAGGTAGCCGATCACCTCATCGTTTAAAGCTTTCTGAGTCATGACGGCCCCCTCACTTTTAGGGAAAATTCTCCAATCGTCTTCCTTTAAATTCTTAATATATTTTTTAGCCTGAGGTTCTAGAGGGCCTTGAATAGTCTGGAACGACATCCCGGTAGTGATGAATCTCCAATTTGTGCCATCAACATCTACTGCGTGGATGGCAGAGGTCGTCGCGTAAGTAGGGGTTATGAAATAGAGGGTCTTACTGTCTGGAGAAAATTCTGCTTCGAAAAAGTTGTCTATCACTTTTTCAAAATTGAATTCAATTCCAGCCCCCTGAGGTTCAAGGAGCATTCCCACAGATCGGGTCTGAAGATTCATGATCCAGAGTTGATGGCTGGGGCATGCCCAATAATCCTCCTCCTCAGAGCACTCTTTTATTTTTCTGTTGAAAACGGTCCATTTTCCATCGGGAGACAAAACGGGTTCTTCGTCCTTCCCGGCATTGGTAAGTTGAAGAGTCTCTGTGCGGAGTTCCAAAAAAATATTATCATTTTGTTCAAACACCTTGGAAGCGGAGGAGACTCTTTCCGTCAATTCGATGCCAAAAACATCGGTTAAGTATCCCATATTTATCCCTGCATCAACACGTGCTTTTCCTTTGGGAGAGACCAGCCAATAAGTATCGTAATAAATGCCCTCTGGGAAAAATTCTTTATGCTTTTCCACAACAAGGTGACCGGGCAAACTTATATGAGGCCCATAAGGATTCTTTTTCGCGCTTTTAACGATTCTCGGGTTGCCTCCGAAAGTTATGAAGCGTTCACTTTCTCCGTTAACATTTACTGCGTGAACAGCCCTTGAGAAACCTTTTTCTGTTTCTCCAGGAGCCACCCCGAGCCAAGTTTCAAAATAAAGGGTTTGGCTATCGATAGAAAAAATTTTATTTTTAAATTCTCTGATCACTATTTTGAGGTCTTGAGAATCAACCCGTAGTTCCAAGAGCCTTTTCTCTGCTCGAGTTTCAAGGTCTAGGAGCCATAGTTCTTCAAGGCAGAGATTTTTATCTCTCGAACATTCTTTGTCTACTATTTTTCGGTTGAAAGCAACCCGTTTCCCATCAGGAGAAACAACAGGGTCTTTGCCGTTGTTAGTGAGTTTTTGGGTCTCGACACGACGTTCAATAAAAATATTACCCGCTTTCTCAAACACCCGTGGTTTTTCATTGTCGGCAAGGGCTACAGATAAAGGGAAAATGAGGAGCGCAGAAAAGATACTAGCGACTTGAGGTAGAGCAAACACGATTAGGAAGCCTCTATAATTGTTTTGGGCGTAGCTACGCCCTATATATATTGCATACAAAAACAAGGTAATAAACTGATATTTAATTTAGAATTGAGGAGTTACCAGCAATTTTGCGCAAGTATGCAAAACTGGGGTGTAGTTAGTCACCCGCAATCTGATGTAGAAAATAAACCCTGCCCTTTACTTGCAAGGACTTGAGGAGACGGTGTCAGGTCAATGGAACAGTCTTTTCAAATGGTGTTCCAACCCTCTAAAGTTTTGAATAATTGGTTTCCAGTTTCTGACAGTGGGCACACCATCCAAGACTACTGTCTGTGCCCCCGCCCAAGATGAAACTAGTACAATACCTAATACAAATAACAGCGAAAATTTCTTTTCATCATTTTACTTCCAAGTTTGAATATTTGGAATTGGGATGGTAACAAGTTTCAATAATATCCTCACCATGAAATGCTATCGGCTGTCCAAATGGTATGGGCGGTGGCCATGAAGCAAAAGATTTTTTAGTTCAGGGTTCGACAGAGGAACTGATGTAGAATTTGTATTGCTGGAGGCTCAAGCTGACTGAAGCGTATCCGGGGGATACGAGGGTGTATACTTGAACCATAAGGGTAGACCACTTGATAATTTAGACCTTGTGATATTGGGCAGGATGTTTAAAGAGGCGGGTGTCTTTTAGAAGATAGAGTTGGCAAGGTCAAGATTTTCCGCTACTCACTGAAATCCAAGGTTGGAAAATAGACGGCTAGAGCCACGGTTGCAAAGATATAGGCGTAGCTGGCGATATAGAATAGGGCGGGTTTGGCTTTGAGGCCGTTCCATTTTTCGGGGGCTTGCTGGATGGTTTTACGCACGCGGTAGAAATTGGTGACGGTGATCAATGCCCCGAGAGCATAGGGTTTATAGTGGAATACGGTCATCAGCCCAGCGGACAGGACGGATGCGCTGAGCATAGCGGGAATTTTAAGCAGGCTGTTTTTTGTCAGGTCATCGAGCACGTTGAGCACGGCGAGAAAGCTGGACAAATAAAACAGGCCGGACAAGGCTAACCATATAAAAAATGCGAAGAGGGGAGTGCCCCCGGGTATGTCGTCGAGACCGAGTATCATGGTTTTCGTATTGTTAATTTAAAGGGTGAATTAAAACGCTATCTCAATTTGCATATTTTTTATTCTACAGTTTATAAATCACCCTCTTTATAAAGAGGGATTGATTAGGGCTATAACAGGGGTGGCAAAAAACAATGGCTCTTTGAGCCGAGAGAGTTTGTTGCCAGCCTGTAAAAGCGACTGCTGTTGGCACCACGCCTAGTGGCGGGCTATCAAAGCTTTGACGATATCAAGATAGATGTTTTGATGCGAATGTATTTTGAAGCCGGCTTTTTCGACATTGCTGACGGTGTCGCGGTCGAGATAGGTTCCTTCAAGATACTCGGTGATATGTGACATGCTTTTTAATATGAGTGCATAAATAGGGTTATGGCTCAACACATGCTCAAACATGAGCAGTTCTCCCTCGGGTTTCAATACGCGTTTGAGTTCTTGCAGGCAGGGCACGGGATGTTTGACACTGCATAGAACGCAAACGGTTAGAATGCTGTCGAAACTGTTGTCGGCAAAGGCGGTGGTTTGGGCATCCATCTGACAACGCTTTATTCTTCCGTCATAATTCTGCACGCGTGTTTCTGACCGACGTAACATTTCATAACTCAGGTCCACGGCGGTGATATCTAACTGGGGTGGAAAGTTAACGATTTCTTGTCCGGTTCCTATTCCTATATAAAGTACTTTACCTTTTAGATTTTTGAACAGGGCTTGTTGGCTTTGCCCCCAGCGGCGCATATCTCCGGCACGAAACAGGTCGAAATATTTTGCCGCGCTGTCATAGGGTTTTGCGCTCATGATTGGGTCAGGTGTTTGTTGGAGTCATAGATTATGATGGCAACTAATAGCCCTGCGCAATCTCCCCAGGCAATCACGGTATAGCCGGAGATATCTGGAATGGCGGATAGCATTCCGGCTGTCATGCCGACCCCCATGCCTATGATTCCTAGTGGAATCGCCACTTCAAAGGCTCCAAAAATGGGCATCAACAAGAGTTTAAGGGGCAGAACGATTGCCATTCCTATCAACCCACCTTGAACCATTGCGAGGGCCATATTGGTAGGGTGGAATAAGAACACCACCAATGCGACGAACCCGCCGGTAAAGGTGGCGATGAAAAAATCGGCAATTTTCAAATTCATGGTTGGCTCTCTGTTAATTGGGTTGAATTATACGGTTATTTATTAAGGTACACAAATTGCAATCAGCATATAGAAAGTGAGCAGAGTGACGGGTTTTATGACGGACGGTTTTTATTCTGCCGCTAAATTTCTTTCAATAGGGCCTTGACAAGAGCAAGCGCAAGGATCATATTGAATAGGAATAATATTAATTTTCCTTTTAAAAACAACAGGTTATGGGTAGAAAACTTACTGGTCCAGAAAAAGCCGCTGTATTATTGATGACTTTGGGTGAAGAGGTTGCCGCGAAGGTTCTCGCAAATTTGGATGATCGTGAAATTCAAAATATTGGCAACTATATGTCTGCTCTAGGTGATATTGACAGGAGCGACATGGATTCTATTAATAAAGATTTCTACGATATGGTGGAGTCGGGCACGGGTGGTTTGGGCATTGCGGGTATGGACTTCCTGAAAACGGCGCTCATGCAAGCGTTAGACCCTGCCAAGGCGACTGAGATTTTAAACAATATTACTACGCCGGGTGAGGAGATGGGCGGTGGGCTGGAAACGGTTCGACTGCTAGACCCTAAACTCATTTCGACGTTTATCACTAATGAACATCCGCAAACAGCGGCCATAATTTTGGCGCATTTAGAACCGCCTGTGGCGAGTTTGACGATTCGGGAGTTACCGGAAGAAAATCGCATGGAGATCATGCATCGTCTGGCAACTTTAGAGCGTGTTGCGCCGAGTGTAATCCGTGAGTTGGATGAGGCTTTGCAGACGGAGTTCCGGACTTCGGGTGCGGTTTCGGGTAATAAATTGGGCGGTGTTGAGGTGGCGGCTGAGGTGATGGGATCTCTGGATCGTACTACTGAAACTTCTATTTTAATGGCGATGGACGAGGTCGACCCAGATTTGGCCAATGAAATTCGTAATCTACGTTTTACTTTCGAAGACATTCTTAAAATTGACGATAACGGCATCCAGATGATTATGAAGGAGATCAATCAAGAGGATCTGCTGATTGGTTTGAAGACGGCTACGGATGAGTTGAAAGAAAAACTGTTTACCAATATGTCTGAGCGTGCGGCATTGATGTTAAAAGAGGATCTTGAATCGCTAGGGCCAACGAAAATCAGTGAAGTGGAACAAGCTCAACAGAAGGTCATTGCGGTTTGTAAAAAACTCGAAGAAGATGGCAAGTTGGTCATTGGTGGTGGTGCCGATCAGTTGGTTTAACCCAACATCACGGGGCCAATGTTTACATGTATCAGGTGACTTGAGTGTTGATCGGGATCAACTGCGATTGAATGCCTTTTTCACTCTCGAGTTTTTCCAGTGCTTTATAGAGTGCATCCAGCCCCCCCGAAATGGTGCCTTCGAGGTGGATATAATACGTTCCCGCCTCACTGGCTTCACCAATATTTGATTCTAGATGCAGAATATTTAAACCTGCTTGAGCGAGCGGGGTGGTGGCATCTTCAACAATTCCTACCCGGTCATCGGCATACAGACTGATTCTGATATCGGGTTCGCAATGGTGTTGCGCACCGTCTTCCAGTTCAACTAAGTTCGCGTTGAGTTTCAAAGGCTCGCAAATAGAAGCGACGATGCTCTCTAGTTTTTCCTTTTCCCCATCGTGTTCAACCATCAGCATGATGGTAAAATATTGTCCCAACCGAACCATCGATGAGTCACCAAGGTTACAGCCATTTTTACAAAGCCCGGCACTCAATTGTGCGACCATGCTGGGTTGATCTCGCCCAATCAGCGAAAGCATGAACCAGTTCTTCATGTATTTAGCCTCAATATAGATTTACAAATCGTCATTATCATAGCATTTTAGCTGAAATGTTTAAAGTTGCGGGGCTGTGGGAGCCAGTGTGGGATTTTATTTCAAAAAAAAAATAATTCCACTCGTTATATCTGAGGAATGTATTGTAACATGTCGAAATAGTTGTCTCTTATAACAGGAGGAGAAAATGAAACTAACTTTGTGTTCAGTATTACTAATGTTTATGGTGACGGGTTGTGCCGGGGTTCAGTCTGGAAGCTCTGAAAGCTCAAAGAGCTTGAGCAAAGAAGATTATGAAAGAATAGGAGTAGACGAAAATAAAGGTTACTACTGATATTTTTGTTCTGCGTTATATAATCCCCAGTCCCGTTGAAAAGGGCTGGGGATTTTTTTGTTTTATATATTATCCAAGTCGTTGCGTAGTTTTACAAAAGCTTTAAGGATGTCGGTGGCTGTAATAATTCCCACCAGCTTATTCTTGTGAACGACTGGCAGGGCACCAATTTTCTTTTTAGCCATAATTGCCGCCGCATCGGCCGCCCGCTGTTCAGGTTCAATTGTGATGACTCCACGCCGCATGATATTTTTCACTCTACGAGTAGAAAGTTGCACGGTGGTTCCATCCGGGTTTTCTATGATGGTATTTTTAGGGCCGAGAATTTTTTTAAGGTCTCGATCTGAGAGTATGCCGACCAGTTTATTCTTCTCCACAACAGGTAAGTGGCGGAAATTTTCAAAATTATATAAAAAGAATACCCGATCTAACTTGTCGTTAGGGTTAACAGTGGTCAGTTCTGTTGACATCAGTTCTTTGACTTTCATCGGCTTTCCCTAGGTTTTCATGGTTATTGTTGCCAGCTTCTTTAATGTTAACATAAGCCACAGCTAAACAAAATGACCATAACTCTCACCCGCCGTGACATTGTTTTCCACTTGTGTCAGTCAATTTTGTTTATGATTTTTAAAAAGCTATCGCTATAACGTTCTAACTTGGCTTTCCCCACTCCCGATAATTGACTGAAGTCTGCGTTGGTGCGAGGTCTTGTTTGTGCCATTTCTACTAAAGTGGTGTCATGGAAAATAACAAAGGGCGGGACTTTTTGCAGGCGGGCTAACTCCAGACGATGGTCGCGCAATTCTTGAAAAAGAGATTCATCTTTGATGCTATCGAGAAGTGTGGCGACCTTACGTTGTTTGGGGCTTTTATTCTTTGTCCTGCTACTTTTAGAACTAAAGACTTCTTCCCTTAATAAAACGGTTTCTTCTCCTTGAAATATGGCTCTACAGTTCTCTCCCAATCGATAACCGCCATGACCTTCAATATCTACCAGCAAGAGCCTGCGGGCGACCAGTTGGCGGAAAATGGAACGCCACAGATTTTTGGAATATTCTTTCCCGATTGCATAAGTAGTTATTTTGTCGTGTCCAAATTGGGTGATTCTTTCCGACTCGTTGCCGAGTAAAACGTCAATGATATAGCTCGCGCCAAAACGTTCGCCGGTTCTGTAAACACATGAAAGGGCCTTTTGCGTTGCCACCGTGCCATCAAAACATTTCATGGGTTCCAGGCAAGTGTCGCAATATCCGCACGGGTCGGCTAGCTTCTCGTCAAAATATTCCAATAACACTTGCCGTCGGCACCGTGTTGTTTCGCAATAACCCAATAGGGCATCCAGTTTTTGCCGTTCGACTCGTTTTTGATCTTCCCCCGCATTGGAGATTTCTATAAAGTTACTGATTTTTGCAACATCCTCCAGCCCATATGCCAACCAAGCATTAGACTTAAGGCCGTCACGTCCAGCGCGCCCGGTCTCTTGATAATAGGATTCCAAACTTTTAGGCAAGTCCAGATGAGCGACAAAACGAACATCTGGTTTGTCGATGCCCATGCCAAAAGCGATGGTGGCAACCATGATTATGCCTTCATCTTTTAGGAATTGGTCCTGATTTTCTTGGCGTTGTTTTTTATCCAGCCCGGCATGATAATGCAAGGCCTTAAAACCTTCTTGTCTCAGCCATTTAGCCGTTGATTCAACGCGGGCCCTTGACATGCAGTAGATGATTCCTGAGTCTCCAACATGATGGTCTTCAATAAATTTTAATAGTTTGTCTTTTGCATTATCTTTAGCAACGATGGCGTATTTGATATTAGGCCGATCAAAACCAGAAACAAATAAACGTCCTTCCTGCAATTGCAAACGTTCGATGATGTCGTTGCGCGTGGGGCCATCTGCCGTTGCCGTCAATGCCAGTTTGGGGACATGAGTAAAATGTTTTTTCAACACACTCAGTTTCAGGTATTCCGGGCGAAAATCATGCCCCCATTGCGAAACACAATGCGCTTCATCAATGGCAAACAAGCTCAATTGGCATTGGCTCAATTGATTGAGGAACGAGTCTGTCAATAATTTTTCAGGTGATACATAGACCAAGTCCAGTTCCCCCTGTTTTAATTGTTGCTCCACCGCTCTGGCTTCATTTACAGTGAGGGAGGAATTCAAGACTCGAGCGCGGACCCCTAGCTGATTCAGGGCTTCTACCTGATCACGCATCAAAGCGATCAATGGAGAGATCACAACCCCAACTCCTTCACGACATAATGCGGGAATCTGGTAGCATAAAGATTTCCCGCCTCCAGTGGGCATTAAGACCAGTGCATCACCGCCTGCAATTGCATGATCGATGATTTCTTTTTGCTGGCCTCGAAAGGAGTCGAAGCCAAATATATCCTTCAAAATTTCTTGTGGTGTTTTTATCATGCTTAAGTGGGGGGTGTTTGTGTGGTTACTTGTTCTTACTAAAATACCCGCTAATATGCTAGGCTTTCATGGAACAACCTCAATGTCGGGATCATAACATTTCTTTAGGAGCCAGGGTGAATTCCACCGATGTTTCAAAAATAAAAAGAGGGCGA
>JABIYR010000178.1 GCA_018702695.1 Nitrospina sp.
ACAGCTCGAACCGTACCCGTGAGGCTCCCTTTGGGATACCAATGCATATCGCCCTTATCAAACTCAAACCCGAGTGCCGCTGACAACCGGGTTTTGCTGGTCCAAAAACAACAGCCATAGCTGAATTCGAAAATCGGGTCGATATGAAGAATAAACGTTTTGCCTCTGGATTGAAACGGTTTGGCGATTTCATATAGACTCTGAATCTCAAGCCGACCCGGAAGACGCCAATCACCATGGCCTCCTAGCTTCTCTGAGTTCAACATATTTATATAGTCTTGCGCATCGTACCAGCTTATATTATTGCCCGTCTCGACATAAGCATAGCCCTCTTGCCACATTAAACTCGTGCGCAAGTCTGAAATCGTTCCATTGCCCTGCTCAATAAATCGTTGCTCCATGACACTTCTCATAATTAGGATTATAACAGAATTCCCGCAAACATCTCAGAACCCACCTGCAAGATGACAAGTAATTTATCTCAATAACTTAAACACAAAAGCTATTTTTTCAATGCTTTTGATATTCATACCGAACGCTTGCTAAGCGCTTCCCCCTAAATATAGTTGCAATTCAGCATAGAAAGGCCAACAATATCCATATATTCGGATTTGGGAAATAAAAATACTAACATCTTGGACTGTTTTATATGAGCTCTAAAAAAACAAAGTCCCATGCTGATCAGAGCTTTCCTCGTAAAAAAAAATCCAAGTCAAAAACGCCTACCCCCAAGACCAAGCCCATAGATAATACCGCGTTATATGCTGTTTCGCGCAATTCATCTATGAAAGAATTAAATCGGTTGATCGAGGCCAGTGAAAAAAACTTGCAACGCCTGCAAAACAGCGAAGAAAAAATACACCTCTTTTATGACCAACTATCTAGCATCAACCAAAATACCTCTTCAGTAATCGGGGCAGAATTTTTTAAAAATCTGGTTCAAAGTCTAGCCGATATTTTTGGAGTGCACTATGCCATGGTAGGTGTAGTTGACGATGCCTCTGCAAAAATGATCAAAACATTGGCTTTCTGGGATGGTAACAAAATAATTGACCCCTTTCTTTATTGTGCCAAAAATACTCCTTGCGAAAATGTCCTGAGTACAGAAACCTGTTTCTACCCGCAAGAGGTCCAAAAATATTTCCCCGATGATAAGCATTTAGCAGACTTGGATATCCATTCGTATCTGGGCGTGCCTTTGGTCAGTTCAAACAAACAAGTCTTTGGCGTATTATCCATTATGGACGACAAGCCACTCGTTCATCATGAGCACTATCATTCTATTCTAAATATTTTTGCCGCCCGATGCACCAGCGAATTAGAACGCATGGCGACAGAAGCCAAACTTGCACAAAAAACCCAGGAGTTGGAAAACAGTAATCGCGCTATGGAAGATTTTGTGTACATCGCCTCACATGATTTACAAGAACCGTTAAGAAAAATCATGACATTCGGCAATCGGCTGACACAGAAAGACGATAACCTTCAGCCGACATCGAGAGAATACATAAAAAAAATGCAGAAGACCGCACTCAGAATGCAGAGTCTTCTAAAAGACCTCCTGCTTTTTTCCAAAGCCAGCACTCAGACCGAATCCTTCAAAAAAATCAACCTCAAAACAACTTTAAAAGAGGTTCTCACCGACCTAGAGTTATTGCTTGAAAAAAATGCCGGGGAAATTCTTATCGATTCACTTCCCACTATTACTGGCAACGCATTTCAAATACGGCAATTATTTTACAACCTCCTGTCCAATGCCATCAAGTACCATGAGGCTAACAGGCCTCCAAAGATTGAGGTTAGTAGCTCCTTGAATGCGCAAGGTGAGTGGAAAGTCTCCATTAAAGATCAAGGCATTGGGTTTGATGAAAAATATAAAGAACGAATTTTTCTTCCCTTTGAAAGACTGCATGGCAGAGAAGAATATGAAGGAACAGGAATCGGTCTTGCGATCTGTCAAAAAATAGCAGAAAACCACGGGGGGGCGATTTCTGTTTCAAGTCAACTTGAGCAAGGCTCCTGCTTCTCAGTTACTTTTCCTGCAAAGGTATCGAGTAGGCTTCACAAAAAAAATAACCGTTAAAAAGAAGACACCTTGATATGAGGACTTTTAAGTTTTAAGCCAGCCGGGCAAAAAACGCTCAAAACCATAACCACAGCTTGGAATATCCTCGATATCTTCTTTTGAGGAGGGAAAGCGGTGACAAATAAAAGGCTTTTCAGGGCTATCATGAACCCGGCACCGATTATCTGAAGTCAATTCACTGCATGGGACATCCATAGAATAATGAAGCTGGTTTGTTTTTTCGTCTGAACCGACAACACGAATTCCTCGATAAGACAAATAAAGCTCTAACTCTTCTTGACTGCCATGTTGCTGGAGAGTGATATCGCGCACAACCGTGATATTGACCGTCTTACAGCACTCACCGCAAGAATGGCATTCTCCCGTTCGTTGCATCGCCGCTCCTTCAAAATTTCAGCCCTGTTGCCCCATTCACCCCTTTTTACTCTTACTCTTTTTGGACTTGGATAAATATTCAACCGTAACCGTGGTGTAAATGCCACCCCGGACATTGAAATCGGCAACGATTTTCAGCATTCGTGGCTTACAGGCCGCTACCAGGTCATCCAAGATAGTATTGGTCACTTTTTCATGAAAGCCCCCTTCATTGCGATATGACACCAGATAAATCTTTAAGGATTTCAACTCCAGACACAGTTTATCGGGGATATAACTGATATTCAGGGTGGCAAAATCGGGTTGTCCGGTTTTGGGGCATAAACAGGTGAACTCCGGGCACTCCATTTCAATATTGGTATCCCGCTTGGGGAAGGGGTTTGGGAACGTTTCAATCTGCAAAATCTCTTTTTTATTAGTGTTTTTCATAATTTTGTCACTTTTATTATATTTATTTTAGGGAAGACCTTGCTTTTTAATATTCCGATTTTATATAGTATCAGCACTCACACCTAAAGAGTGCTAATAACTCACGAACTCAGGCTGATTCTCTCCATTTTGAGAAATAAGAGCTTAATATTCAGAAAGTTATGATTTTTACGGGTAGATTTGCGTAAAACCGCATTATTAACAATCATATTATCAAATTGTAATACTTTTTCAAGGAGTCTGTATGAAAATCCAACCGTTGCACGACCGAATTCTGGTTCAACCAATTTTGGAAAAAGAAGTCCGAAAAAGCGGAATCATCATTCCCGATTCAGCCAAAGAAAAACCCATTGAAGGTCGCGTTAAAGCTGTAGGCAAAGGCAAAATAGGCGATGACGGCAAGCCCGTTAAATTGGAAGTAAAAGTCGGCGACAAAGTCCTTTACAGCAAATATGGCGGAACCGAAGTCAAATATGACGGAGAAGACTACCTGTTGATGCGTGAAGACGACGTTCTTGCTATCGTAGGTTAATTTTTCGTTCTAATCATATTAAATTACAAATTTCATTCACATCTCTTAAGAGATAAGGAGAACAGCGTTTATGGCTAAACAAATCGCATACAATGAGAATGCCAGACATAAGATACTTGGCGGAGTGAATAAGCTGGCTGATACTGTAAAAATCACCTTGGGCCCCAAAGGGCGCAATGTAGTCATTGATAAAAAATTCGGTTCCCCAACCATTACCAAAGATGGTGTTACGGTAGCCAAGGAAATCGAATTGGAATGCCCTTTTGAAAACATGGGCGCGCAAATGGTCAACGAAGTTGCCAGCAAAACCAGTGACAACGCGGGCGATGGCACGACCACAGCAACCGTATTGGCTCAAGCCATTTTTCGTGAAGGCATGAAATATGTCAGCGCCGGTGCAAACCCAATGGATATCAAACGCGGTATTGAGCACGCCGTTGCCACCATCATTCCTGAAATCCAGAAGTTATCTAAACCGACTAAGGACAAAAAGGAAATTGCACAGGTAGGAACCATTTCTGCCAATCAAGATAAAGCCATCGGACAAATCATTTCTGAAGCCATGGACAAAGTGGGAAAAGACGGAGTTATCACCGTTGAAGAAGCTAAAAGCATGGACACCTCTTTGGAAATCGTTGAGGGAATGCAGTTCGACCGAGGTTATCTTTCTCCTTATTTCGTCACCGATGCAGAGCGTATGGAAGTCGTTCTGGAAGATTGTTACATCCTTCTTCATGAGAAGAAAATTGCTAACATGAAAGATCTTCTGCCTTTGCTGGAAAAAGTAGCAAAAGGTGGCAAGCCTCTTCTCATTCTCGCAGAAGATGTCGAAGGCGAAGCGTTGGCAACCCTCGTAGTCAACAAATTGCGCGGAACGCTGAATGTTTCTGCTGTTAAAGCCCCTGGCTTTGGCGATCGCAGAAAAGATATGCTCAATGACATTGCTACGCTGACTGGCGGCAACGTGATCACCGAAGACATTGGTGTTTCTCTTGATAGTGTCGAGTTGAGTGACTTAGGACGTGCAAAACGCATCACCATAGACAAAGAAAATACCGTCATCGTTGATGGTAAAGGAAAAGCTTCTGACATTCAGGCGCGGGTAAAACAGATCCGCAACCAGATCGAAGAAACCAGTTCCGATTACGACCGAGAAAAACTTCAGGAGCGTTTGGCTAAATTGGTAGGTGGCGTAGCCATCATCAAAGTAGGTGCCGCAACTGAAACCGAAATGAAAGAAAAGAAAGCCCGTGTTGAAGATGCCTTGCATGCAACCCGTGCGGCAGTTGAAGAAGGTGTCATCCCTGGTGGTGGCGTTGCTTTCATTCGTTGTCTTGGTTCATTGGACAAAGTCAAAGGCGACCATGACTTCAAGCTGGGAGTGAAAATCATCCGTCGAGCCTTGGAAGAGCCTCTACGACAAATCGCTGCGAACGCTGGTGAAGAAGGTACCGTTGTTTGTGAGAAAGTCAAAGGCTTGAAAGGCAACGAAGGATACGATGCTAAAACAGGCACGTACACCGACATGATCAAAGCTGGAATCATTGATCCTGCCAAAGTAACCCGCACCGCATTGCAAAACGCGGCCAGCATCTCCGGCCTGCTTCTGACCACCGAAGCAATGATCACCGATCTACCGGATGAAAATGATGATGCACATAACCATGGTGCCCCTCCAGGTGGTGGCATGGGTGGTATGGGCGGTATGGGTGGAATGGGCGGTATGCCCGGAATGATGTAATTCCGCTTTCCATTTAAAAAGAAGTTCAAGCCGGCTCTCTCCTCACGGGGAGGGCCGGTTTTTTTTTGCCTATTTCTGATGGTTGACAGCCCCGAGTTTTAACCCTATCATCGGATAGCAATTGATTTTCAGGCCTCATAATATTGATGCCAACGAGAGCAAAACTCTTCTTTCCGATGAGAAGCCTCTAAAACCAAGTCGCCCAAAATAGGTTGCATTGTGGGCAGAAAAGAGAACTCATGGCTGGTTCGGTAAAAAAAGTCCTCGGAATGATTCTTGCCGGAGGCGAAGGCAGTCGCCTTTACCCGCTCACCCAGCAACGTGCCAAACCCGCCGTCCCCTTTGGGGGGAAGTATCGACTGATTGATTTTGCCCTGAGCAATTTCATCAATTCACGCATTTATTCTATTTATGTACTGACCCAATTCAAATCTCAATCGCTCGCCGAACATTTACAAGAGAGCTGGCGTTTCAGCTCCATCTTACGCGATCACTTCATACTCCCGGTTCCCGCACAAAAACGCACCGGAGATAGTTGGTATCAGGGAACTGCCGATGCCATTTATCAAAATATCAATCTGATCGAAGACGGCGACTTCGATATCATTGCCATCTTCGGAGCCGATCATATTTACCGGATGGACTTACAACAAATGGTCGACTTTCATATTCGCAAACGCGCCGATGTCACCATCTCTGCCCTGCCCGTCCCCATCAAAGAAGCGACCGCCTTCGGGGTCATACAGGTGCAAGAGAAACAACGCGTGACGGGTTTTAAAGAAAAACCCAAACGACCTAAAGCCATTCCAGGAAATCCTGATGAAGCCTTCGCCTCGATGGGAAACTATCTATTCAACAAAGATGTCTTGATCGAAATGCTTTATAAAGATGCCGAGAATGCCGAATCATCGCATGACTTTGGTAAAGACATTCTGCCACGTGTTTTCAATAAATCCCGTGTTTTCGCCTATAATTTTCGCAAGAACCGCATCCCCGGCATCACCCGTAAAGAGGTCGGCTATTGGCGCGATGTCGGCACCATCCGCTCCTTCTGGGAAGCCAATATGGACTTGCGAAATATCAAACCCGAATTCAATCTCTACAATAAAAACTGGCCCATCAAAACAGCCAGCTACGGAACCCCGCCAGCCAAATTCGTTTTCAATGAAGACGGTCGCCGAGGCCAAGCCGTCAACAGCATTGTGGCAGAAGGAAGCATAATCAGCGGCGGCATCGTGCAAGATTCAGTGATCGGTCGTGAAGTCAGCATCGACAGCGGTGCGGCGGTCATCAACTCGCTATTGATGGATCGAGTCAAAGTCGGTAAGAACTGCAAAATCAATATGGCGATCATAGACAAAGATGTCGAAGTGCCCCCCAATACAACAATGGGCTATGACCTGACCCAAGACAAAGCCCGTTTTTTTGTTGATGAATCCTCCAACATCATTGTCATCCCCAAAGGCTTTAAATTTTCCTAACCCAAATATTGCAATGACAGATAACCTTCTTTCCGGGATGGATCGTTTACTCGCCCATCCCGAAAAATATTTAACAGGCAAAACCATTGGTCTGATAGTCAACCACACCAGTCTAGCAGGAGATGGAAAACATTCTATCGCCCACTTCAAAGACCATTCGGCGTTTCCCTTAAAAACCCTGTTCGCCCCAGAACATGGGCTGTATGGCATCGCTCAAGACATGATCCATATTGCCGATGAAGTCGACCCGCTATCAGGGCTGACCATCAAAAGCCTCTATGGGAAAAATGCCGACTCCCTGCACCCCGACCCAAAATTATTAGATGGCATCGACAATCTGGTTTTCGATATTCAAGATGTCGGAGCGCGTTATTACACCTACATATATACCCTAGCCAACTGCATGGCCATCTGCAAACAAGCAGGTGTGCGCATGGTGGTCTGCGACCGCCCCAACCCCATCAACGGAGTTTCAATCGAAGGCAATCTGGTGGGTGAGGCTTGGCGTTCCTTTGTCGGGCAATATCCTCTGCCCAATCGACACGGCATGACAGCCGGAGAACTCGCCCTTTATTTCAACGAAGAAATTCAATGCGACCTGCAAGTCGTCACCCTGACAGGCTGGAAGCGAGAAATGTGGTACGACCAGACGGGTTTAGTCTGGACACCGCCATCACCCAATATGCCGACACTTGCCACCGCCACCGTCTATCCGGGAATGTGCATGATTGAAGGAACCCTACTTTCAGAAGGGCGCGGCACCACCCTGCCCTTCGAGCAGATCGGTGCGCCTTTTATCGACCCGAATAAACTGATCGCACGGTTGGAAAAAGATACCTCATTATTACCCGGCGTATTTTTTCGCCCGCAATATTTTCAGCCCATGTTTCAGAAATGTGCCCGAGAAACCTGCGGCGGGGTTCAGTTCCATGTCACCGACCGAAACCAATTCAAACCCCTGTTGACCACACTAGCCTTAATTCGAGCAATAGCAGAAATTTACCCCGATGAACTGCAATGGCGCACCGAGCCTTATGAATATGTCAGCGATAGACTCGCTATCGACCTCCTTTACGGCAACCCAAAATTGCGCGAAACCATTTTCGCTGACGATTTTTCATTGACCGGCCTAGAAGAAAGCTGGCAAGAAGAGTTGGACGGGTTCAACAAGGAAGTGCGTGAAAATTATCGGCTTTATACCTAGTTCCCGTTAAGTTGAAGTCATTGCAAAAATGGCATGGACAAAAAATTGCGTCAACCCATTAGCCAAAAACAAAATGAGTTCACAGTGACAGCTAAAATTTTCGCCATCAACCTAAAATTAATCTTACTATCCATCTGTTTTTTTGGCTGGGCCAGTTTGGCATTCGCTAATGCGGATGAAGAAGAACTCACCTTTTGCACGATGGATGTGAAGGCCTGCCCCGATGGCAGTTATGTTTCTCGCTCTGGGCCACGTTGCGAGTTTGCACTCTGCCCATCAGAAAAATTAAAGGAAGTGTTGATAACAACAACAATAACCGGCAGTGCCGAAACCCCCGACCCAGTATTAGAAAAAGTCCGAGAGCTAGAACAAAAAGGCCTCGTCACCCATGTGGTCATCATGGAATCGTTCCCGGTACGCATACAATTTCAAGCGACACAGAAAATCATCGACCTGTTGCAAGCCCTGCCACGTAAAACACCTGAGGAATGTCACTGACCCGCTAAGACAAAGACGGTCTTGCACCGGAAACGATATTAAGAATCCGCACTGATCTGTTGCGCCAACTCACGCAACTCCTCAACATACTCACACCCATCCAGCACGGCCCGTTCGATATTGCGCGAAAAATCCCAACCCGGCGAACGCGCCCCTTGCGCCAATAACCCATGAATAGCTTGACGCGAAGCTTCCGCCCCATCCGGGAAATGCGCCAAACGATAAAAATGCAACTCCAACTGCAAATCCTCGCCCACTGCATATTTTTCCGCCTGCTCTAAAAATGGTAGAGCTTCAGAAATACGCCCACTCGCGAGCAATAACTCTGCATAACAGCCATTAATGTTGGCATGGTCCGGGTTCACTTTAAGTGGCCTTCATGTAAAACTTCTTTGCCTGATCATAGTTTTTGCAGATCTCATACAATAAACTGGCATAACTGCAATTAATACTGGCAAAAACATCTGAAATTGTTTTACATTTCCCACGGTTCAAACGCTAAAATAATACCCCTAAAATTTGAAAAAAATGAGAGAATGCGGAGATATTTTATCTTAAAAGAGCATTCAGGACAGAAAAGCGAAGCCCACCCCCACCCCAAGCACTTGTTTTAAAATGCTTTAAGGCTATTTTTGGGGTGTTTTCTTAGTTTCTCTCCAGCTATTGACAAATGTCATTGCAGTGCCTATATTTTTAATCTTGTTTAATGGAATAAGTTCATGACTTTAAAGGAAAAACTCCTTGCCGATATGAAGGAGGCCCTTAGATCTAAGGATTCGCTCCGGCTCAACACCATCCGTAGCGTCATTGCCTCTATCAAAAATCAAGAAATTGATCAGCGCAAAGAAATTCAAGAAGATGAAGTGCTTACTTTGATCACCCGCGAGGTGAAGAAGCGAAAAGAAGCGGCAACTCTTTTTGAACAGGGTGGGCGTGCTGATTTGATGGAAAAGGAACAGCAGGAACATGCAATTCTACAGGCTTATTTGCCGGAGCAGGTTTCTGAGGCCGATTTGCGCACCCGAATTCAACAGGTGATTGCTGAAACAGGCGTTGAAGAGATGAAAGAGTTCGGCAAACTCATGAAAATTCTGGTTCCTGAATTCAAAGGTAAGGCCGACAACGGTTTGATTAAAACTTTGGCCAGTGAATATTTAAAATAACCGAGCATGCTTGCGTATGCGGTTCTTCCATATTGATCTGTTGATATTTTGAAAAATTCGATTCCCGAAAATATTATTAATGAGATTCGCGAGCGTACGGATATCGTCGCGGTGATTTCGGAGCATGTTGTCCTGAAAAAAACGGGGCAGAATTTTAAAGGGCTATGCCCTTTTCATTCCGAAAAATCGCCCTCATTTACGGTCAGCCCAGAAAAACGCATTTACCATTGTTTTGGCTGTGGCGCAGGGGGCAATGTTTTTAAATTTTTGATGGAAGTTCAGAGCATTTCTTTTCCGGATGCGATCAAAATTTTAGCTGAACGTGTTGGCATCCCCCTCCCTCAAAATACTTCGGGTTATTCTTCTGACCCGAAACAGAAAGAACGCGACGCGTTGAGAAAGCTCAATGAAGCGGCAATGCGCTACTTCCAATCGTTATTGAAAAACCCTGAAACGGGTTTGAATGCGAGAAACTATTTGAGCTCGCGTCATTTTGATGCGGAGATTCTGGAACGTTATCGCATTGGCTGGTCGGCCCCGACTTGGCGTGGGTTGCTCGATCATGTCCAGAAAAACAGTTCGATCACGCCAGAAAAACTCGTGCAAGCGGGTTTGGCAGTGCAAAAAGACGGCACCTCCACATTTTATGATCGTTTTCGTGGTCGCGTTATTTTCCCGATCAAAGACATTCACGGAAACATCATCGCTTTCGGTGGGCGCGCTACCACCGATGCGGAGCAACCTAAATATCTCAATTCACCGGAAACGAGCCTCTATCAAAAAAGTGAAACGCTGTTCGGCATCGACTTAGCAAAACAGGCCATGCGCAAGCAAAATCAGGCCATTCTGGTTGAGGGTTATTTTGATCAAATTCGGGCCGTTCAACATGGCGTTGAAAATGTCGTAGCCACCTGCGGAACGGCTCTCACGGCAAAACAAGCCGGGGTTATCAGGAATCATGCAGAAACCGTCATCTTGATCTTCGACTCAGACCCTGCGGGTCGGTCGGCCTCTAAGAAGGGGTTTGATATTTTGCTCGAACAGGGCTTGAATGTGAAAATTGTGGCTCTGCCTGAAGGTCAAGACCCGGACTCGTTCATTCACGAAAAGGGAGCGGAAGCGTTTCTCCACGAAATTGAGAATGCCAAGCATTTTATTGAGTCTTATATCGATGCCTTGATCGAGAAAACGCCTGGCAAAACCCCTGCAGATCGAGTCAGTTTGGCTAATCAAGTGCTTCCCCTGCTTGCAAAGGTGAAAAACAGCGTTGAACGCACGGCTTGGCTGGAAAAATTCACGTCTAAAACGGGCATTGATGATTGGACGTTCCTGAAAGAATTAAAAAAAGCGCTCTCGCAAAACCAGACTCAGTTGGCTAAAATAGACAATGATTTGGCTCCACTTTTAAACTTGGAAAAGCATTTAGTTCACCTAATTTTGTCCGATAAAGAAACAGCTCGGGCTATCCTGCTAGAACTCGACCCTGAAGATTTTTCAGACCCCGACTTCAAAGCCATTGCCCAAGTCTGCCGAGAAAAAGTCGAGGCCGATGAAGACCTGAAATTAGACCAACTCCTTGATCAAACTGAAGACCCCAGAATCAGAACCATCTTGTCTCGTTTTGGTATGGAACCGGTTGAGTTTGAGGCACCGGAAAGAACGGTGAAAGAATGTGTTCGAAAGTTTAAGAATATTCACCTTAAATCCAAAATCAAGGAACTGAAAACTCAGCGCCTTGAAGCCGCTAAATCCGGACAGATTGAAAGATCACAGGAAATTCAAGACCAGCTTCGTGAAATGCACTTAGCTTTATCCCATTAGACTATGATACACTTTTAAACCACTTTCGCGTTTTTAGGAGAATTCACCCAGATGGCCACAATGGAGAAACTGACACATGTGTCAGAAATCAATCAGCTGATATTGCTTGGTAAAGAAAAAGGTTATTTGACCTATGAAGAGGTCAATGATGTTTTGCCTTCGGATGTTGCATCACCCGAGCGAATTGATGACCTCATGCACTTATTCAGTGAAAATGGAATCGACATCGTAGATAGCAGCGTTAAGGGTGAACAAATAGCGGCCGCAAAAGAAAGCGGGCCGGATAAAGGGGCTGAAGAAAAGACCGCCACCTCTAAATCAGACTCCATTTCTATTGATGACCCGGTTCGCCTCTATCTACGCGAAATGGGAACCATTTCTCTGCTCACTCGTAAAGGCGAAGTTGAAATTGCCATGCGAATTGAAGCGGGGCAATTTGAAGTGCTTGATGCCGTAGCCAGTTGTGCGGTGACAACCCGCGAACTCATCGCTATAGGAGAACGCGTCAAAAGCGGAGAAATTCGAATCTTCGACCTCATTCGCATGCCAGAACCTGAGGAAAATAAAGAACAATGCGAAAAAGATGAGACGAAAAAATTATTTAAGAAAATTAAATCCCTGAAATCGGAATTTGCGAAACTCGAAAAAATCCAGATCAAACTCGAAGGCACCAAGTTAACCGAAAAAATGCAGGTTAAACTGACCACCCAGTATCACAAGTTACAGCGTGACGTTGGCGAGATCATTACGGGCCTGAATCTCTCACTCGATGAAATGGATGGACTCATTGAAAAGATTTATGCCATTGCCGCTGAATATCGTGAAGCCGGGAAACTGGAAAGAACTATCGAACGGCAAATGGGCACCTCTTTGGCCGAAGTTAAAAAACTGGCTAAAAACTGGGTCAAACAAAAAAGTGTCAAGGTTCCGAAAGGAAAGGTCATCACCCGCATCCAGTTCGACAACTTTATAAAGCAGGTGCAAGGCGGCCGACGGAAAATCAAAAAAATTGAAAAGGACACACTGACAAGCAAGGACAGTTTGCTCGCTACAGTGAGGTCTATCGCCCGAGGCAGGGTTAAAGAAAAAACTGCAAAACGCGAATTGGCAGAAGCGAACCTCCGCTTAGTTGTTAGTATTGCTAAAAAATACACCAGCCGGGGCCTACAGTTTCTCGACTTGATTCAAGAAGGCAATATCGGCCTCATGAAAGCGGTGGATAAATTTGAATATCAGCGCGGTTATAAGTTTTCGACTTACGCCACATGGTGGATTCGTCAAGCTATCACCCGTGCCATTGCCGATCAGGCTCGAACCATTCGTATTCCGGTGCATATGATCGAAACCATCAATAAGCTGATTCGAGTCTCTCGACATCTGGTGCAAGAACTTGGGCGCGAACCCATCCCCGATGAGATTGCCGCAAAAATGAGCTTGCCAGTTGATAAAGTTCGCAAAGTTTTAAAAATTGCGAAGGAACCCATCTCTCTGGAAACCCCGATTGGTGAAGAAGAGAACAGCCATTTGGGAGATTTCATCGAAGATAAAAAAATTCTGTCGCCCATCGATGCGGTGGTAAAAAAGGATCTGAAAGAACAAACCATGAAAGTTCTTTCCACTTTAGCCTCGCGAGAGGAGAAAGTATTGAGAAAACGTTTTGGCATCGGGCTGGACTCAGAACATACCCTTGAAGAAGTCGGGCAGGATTTTGCCGTCACTCGCGAGCGTATACGCCAGATTGAAGCAAAAGCTCTACGCAAACTGCGTCACCCAAGCCGTAGCAAAAAACTGCGTAGTTTTATCGAAAGCTGACTGCGTGGGCCTATAGCTCAGTTGGTAGAGCCCCCGGCTCATAACCGGTCGGTCGTAGGTTCGAATCCTGCTGGGCCCACTTTATATTACAAGGACTTATAGCTTAGGCTGTAAGTCCTTTTTTTGTTTTTGTACCAAATTTCCTATAAAAA
>JABIYR010000044.1 GCA_018702695.1 Nitrospina sp.
CTTAAAATAGATGAGTGATTAATTTTTCGATTTTGCCACCGCCTCGAAAGGAATGCCGCCATGTCCCAGCCCGGATTTTTTGATCTCGATAACCGTTATGAGTCGATCAGCAAGCTGGGAGATCCCCTTGAAGTTCTGGATCAGGCCATTCCGTGGGAAACATTTCGGCCGGTATTGAGAAAAGCTCTGCGTAAATTCAAAAAAAGCAATGCGGGTCGTAAACCTTATGATAGCGTTTTCATGTTCAAGATCCTTGTATTGCAAAGCCTCTATAATTTAAGCGACGATCAAACGGAGTTTCAGATCAAAGATCGTTTATCGTTCATGCGTTTTCTGGGTCTCGATTTCGAAGACACCGTGCCAGATGCGAAAACCCTTTGGCTGTTCCGAGATACGCTCGCAAACAAAAATGCCATCGATAAACTGTTCCGCAGGTTCAACCGGTACCTCGACCACGAAGGTTTGTTTGCACGTCAAGGGCAACTCGTTGATGCCAGCATTGTGCCGGTTCCTGTACAACGCAACACCCGGGAAGAAAATACTCGCATCAAACAAGGCGAAGTTCCTGAAGACTGGAAAGAACAACCGCACAAGCTTCAACAGAAAGACACCGATGCGCGTTGGGTGAAGAAAAACGGACGTAGCTATTACGGTTACAAAAATCATGTCAATGCCGACCGCAAACACAAGCTCATTCGCACCTTTGATGTTACGGACGCTTCGGTACACGACAGTCAGGTGTTTGATCGTCTTCTCGATTCGAACAACACGGGCAAACAGGTCTTTGCCGACAGTGCCTATCGCTCCAAAGAAATCGATGGCACTTTAAAAGAACGAGGTCTGAAAAATGAGATTCATCACAAAGGCTATAGGGGCATGCCGTTGACCGAAGTGAAGCAACGGATCAACCACAAGCGGTCAAAAGTCCGAGCGAGGGTAGAACACATTTTCGGGTTTCAACAAAACTCGCTCGGCGGCAAACTTATACGAACGATGGGTATCTTAAGAGCGCGTGCAAAGATCGGCCTGATGAATCTGGCTTACAACATGAAACGCTACGTTTATCTGACAAAGAACAAACCGGCCCACGCTACAGGATAAATGTTGGGAAAACAAAAACCGATATCCTCACTGAGGATAACAGAGCAAAAAAATAGCTCAAAACACCCGAAAATAATACTCTGTTCCGGTGAACCGCGCAGGTTGAAACGATAAAAACTCAAGTTACCTCTCACATCATCATTTTTAGAGGTGTCCATATGTATATTGTTATAAATGTACATTGAATATCACTAGAAGTGCAAATATTTATGCAAATTTTCGATTCCCTGTTGACGAGTTATAGTCAAATGTGGTGTATGGGAGCATGATCAAGCGGCGTTCCTTCGGCTCATTAGATACCTTTGGCACCTGCGTCGAGTTACTTAATATTTCGCCTATTCTCTCCGTCATTTCTTCAGCATCTGTTGCTACCGTCTGAACATTGGTGCCACCTCTTCACTGGCGGCGGCAACCACACCCGCTTGCGCAAGTATAAAGACCAATGTAAAGCTTTCCAATCTCTTCAAATATTTTATTGAATACTTTATCTGAGTTAGATTTTAAAAATGTATTCGCCTCTTTATCCCGACATTCCACACACACCCTTACTTGCCTTGTAATTACAGTTTCAATTAATTAACAATTCAACGATAAACCTATTTTCTCTCCTACTTTTTACAGCTAATGGGGGTATCTAAAGGCAAACATCAAACCCATCAACCAATATACATACTGATAATTTGCTTTTGCACCAAGTTTTCAGGATAATAAATTCTAATACTTTATGAGAAGATTGAACCTGCCTTGATTACGAGCGGCTCAATTAAGAAACGAGGTTGTTTGCGGTGAGAAAATTCTGGAGAATCTTTGGCTGGATATTTTTAGGCATTTTTTTGCAATTTAAGTTTAATGCGCTATATGGCATCGTATTCCTTGAAAATCTAAACTTTCATGACCGCGCCTATTGGGTTGAAATGGATATGACTGCGACGGATGAGAGCCTGAGTGTCTTAAATGTCAAGACCACTGTGCATCACTCTCTCGGCTCGGATTATTTTGCCAATATCTATATTCCTGATAAGTATAAGGTTTTAAACGCCAAGCCTTATGCTGGCGCAGAGACTTTACCGGGGTATCAAACCTATAAAATGAGCATGAAACGTAAATATCGCGATGTTTTGGCTAAAAATGCCTTCATCCTTGCCCCTCAAAAGGTGGATGAGGACAGCCCTCAGAAACCAATCATCATCCATTTTGAAAATTTGAAACAACGCCTTCATACAGACAAGACATTCCAAGTCACCTTTAAAAAGGGTAAAACCCTTATAGAAGGCCCCAAAATCGCAGAGGCCACCTATCCTCAAAAGCTGGGGATGTAATCAACATAATGGCTCGCAGATCAAAAGAATTTAAAGATTATTATTCCATCCTAAAGGTTTCTCAAACTTCGAGCTTGGAGGAGGTTAAGAAGGCCTATCGTAAACTGGCACTCGAACTTCATCCTGATCACAACCCCGATGACCCTAAAAGCGAAGAACGGTTCAAAGAGGTAACCGAAGCTTACGGTGTATTGAGCGACCCATTAAAGAAAAAAGAATACGACCGTTATCACTCAGATCATCAGGCCGGACGTAGCACTGATTCCTCTCATTTTCAATATTCACAAGAAGATATTTTTTCCAGTATGTTTCAAGGAGAAAATGCGCGCGAAATTTTTGATGAACTCAATCGAGAGTTCAACCGCTCTGGTTTTCGCTCGGGCAACCCATTTTTTCAAAGCGTATTTTTTGGAGGAGCAGTCGGTGGATTGGGGAAAATTCTCAGAATGATTCCCGGCCCCATTGGAAAAATTGGCATGGGCTTAAAATTAGCACAAGTGGTTGGCTCCTCTTTGTACGCACTGCATAAAATGAAACAACAAAAACAGGCTCCCTCTCAAGAGAAGAGCACGGGTTCCCCTCAAAATGGCAACCCCTTAAAAGATGGTTTGAGTGGAATGTTCGGCAAAAAGAATCCCCCCAAACCAACATTGGACATGGATTTCTATCTTTCCATTCCGCCACTCGAAGCTCTTCATGGTACCCGCAAAAAGATTTCTTACCAGGTGAATAATAATACTGAGCAACTCATGGTACGCATTCCTCCAAACTTTCCCTCTGGAGGAAAACTACGTATACGAGAAAAAGGAAAAGTTCAGGACAATCAGCGCGGAGACCTGATCCTTTCCATTTTTGTAGATCCTAAAGCCAGCCCCGTGCAAGAATGAATAAACAACAAGTCCTCGATTTTTGGATTCTGTTTTTTAAAGATCTTCTGGTCGGCACCTTTAAAAGATTATTTTCATTTGGAGTTTCCGGGTTCATGCTCGGGACTTTGGCGGCTTGGTTATTTGACAACCGAGTGCTCGACTCCGTTGAGTGGAATGTTTGGCTCGAAGGTTTCCTCTTCACCGTGGTGACAGCGTTCTACCTAGGGCTGGGGATATTTCATAGCTGGGCCGCTTGTATCTTTCTCATTCTTGAAAAAAAATTACGTCAGGCTTTATCAGGTCTGCAAGATTTATTGGATTGGTTGACCCGTGAGGTCATAGGACGTTTCCCCAAATTTCAGAAAAATATCCCAAAACATGAGTTGGCTGAAAAATATGACCTGATCGGTAATGAACTACGGCAGAAACTAAAACAACGTGGAGGCCTGACTGGTTTTTTTTCGAGTATTTTGTTTGCCGTCATTCTCAAAGCTTTACGCTTTTTTTTCCTTGATGAGGTCATGCTAGAACTACAAAGCAAGGAGCAAAAAGAGATCACCTCCGCCGATATTGAACACGCTGTGAGGCGCGTTGGAACAGAAGTCATGATTGCCCCCATCATCGACAACATTTTTCTACTCCATATTGTTAATGTTTTTATTGGGTTATTTTTGAGCGCTCTGCCCTTCGGCTTGCTCTGGTTAATTTAATAGTATAAAATTATAAGTCTTTCTCAATTTTCTATTTAGATCACCTTCATGAATATCGATCTCAACAAACTGCGTCATCAAATATTGGTTCTGCTGGTTGTTGCCTGCCTTACAGGCTTATCAGGGCTCGAACCTGTCCTGCACAATCATGACCTAGACCAAACCACTCATGAAGACTGTTTTAGCTGTGGATGGACACAGATTAACTTGGACAACACATCATCGTTGTCTGAAGCTTTCAATGCATCTTCCCATAAACTCACTTCTCAACTTCAAAACGAACCTGCGTTAGCAAGTTCTTTCTCTAGTTTTCTAAGTCGCGCCCCCCCTACCCTTTCATAGTCCAGCGTTTTACTTTATTCACTAATATTTTTCTCGCCGAAGAACCCTGCGTTTAATTTTTATAAAACGTTGAGCGTGTTCATCAGGTGCGCGGGAATTCCCTTTCTAAAACGAGGTCATTATGAAAACGGTTCGACTTATTCTAGGCATGTTTTGTATTCTTTCTTTGTCAAACCCAGCATTCAGTCATCAAGCAGGAGCCCCTTTTTCGGGAGCTATCAGCGAACCCATTATTCTTCACCACGCACATATTGAGGACGAGCAGGGTCTGAATTTATCTTTTACCGACGATTTTCAAAAAGAGGATGGGGAAACAAAACGCTTTGGTTTTGAATCCTCTCTGGAACTTGCCACTTCATGGGGAGATGACTTTAACTTCGGTTCAGAAATTTTTGTTCCCTTTTCAGACCTGGGTAATGATGACAATCGCTACGCTCTAGGAGACATTGAACTCTGGCCTATCAAATATGCTTTTCTAAACGAGCCAGAAAGTATTCTTACCGGGGCATTGAGCATCGGGCTACCCACCGGCAATGAAGATCGTGGCTTTGGCGAAGGACAAACCACACTCGGTGCAATGATGTTTTTAGATCAGGCCTGGAGAAACTGGTTTTTTGGACTCAATGCAGAATTTGAATCCGTCGTGTCGGGGCCGACCGAAACCGAGGTAGAAGTCGCAATCGCTGTGAGCTACTCTTTCATAGAGGGAACTGGCGATGGGATTGCCGCCGCCTTACCCAAGCAGTCCATTGTGCCTATTCTATCGCTGGAATTAATCTCAGAAGAGATTTTAAGTGGATTGGAAAAGGATAACGATTCCTTATCCATTGTGCCGGGCTTCCATATATGGACTCCTGCCAGTGATTGGTATATATCTGTCGGAGCTGAATTGCCTTTGAACAGCTATAGAAATAATGACTTCAAAATGCATTTAAAGGTGAGAAACCATTTTGACTGGGATGGATTGTTGCATTGAACCTAAGAAGGTTCATCTAGCAACGATAAGTCGAATAACAGGTCATTGAGGTAGAAATGTTTTATACTGATTACTTTTCATAAATATAAAATAAGAGGCCTGACGGGAATGATGGTTTTGGACCGCTGTCATAGCTCGAATAGCGACCTTATTTAAATGATTGACGCATGAAACATTTTCTTAAATTGGGTGCCTTGATAGTTGTGTTAATACATCTATTATTTGCCCCGAATAAAGGCTGGGCTGAACCCATCCCGATTTTTGTCAGTATTTTGCCGCAAAAATATTTTGTCGAACGAATAGGCAAAGAGCATGTCAAAGTAGAGGTGATGGTCAACCCAGGTGAAAGCCCGGCTACATTCAGCCCCAATCCAAAAAAAATGAGCCTTCTCTCGCAAGCAAGTTTATATTTCAGCATCGGGGTTCCTTTTGAAAATATTTGGGCAAAACGGATTCAATCCATCCACACCAATCTGCAATGGGTTCCTCTGCACGATGCCACGCAAATAGTCACGCATCATGAGCATGAACCGCATTCGCATGACTCGGGCGATCCGCATATTTGGACTAGCCCGGCAAGAGTCAAGCGCATGGCAAAAATAATTAAAGACGCGTTGACACACGTCCAACCGAATCACGAAAAATTCTTTGCTGCGAACCTTCAAAGCTTCAAGGATGATTTGGATGCGCTCGACCGAGACATTCGTCAAACGCTTGCCAAAACCAATGATCATCGCTTTATGGTGTTTCACCCGGCTTGGACTCATTTTGCTGAAGACTACGGTCTGGAACAAATTTCCATCGAGGAAGGTGGTAAAGAACCCGGCGCCAGAGCCTTGCAGAAAATAATTGCAAAGGGTAAAAAGCTCGAAATTAAGGTAATATTTGTACAGAAACAATTCAGCCTGTCCATCGCCAGAAAAATCGCCAACATGATGGGTGCCAGAGTTCGAGAAATCGACCCGCTGGCAGAAGATTATATGGAGAATATGCGACGCACAGCCAATGCCATTTCGGGGGAATTACAATGAATACGGATTCAGTAATAAAGATCAAGGACCTTCATTTCAGTTATGGCGGCCCTAAAATTCTTGAAGACATTGAAATCGATATCCAGCGTAACGAGTTTATCGGAATGGTCGGCCCTAACGGGAGTGGCAAAACCACCCTGCTTAAGATCATCATGGGAGTTTTGACCCCTGATCGTGGTTCCGTTAAAGTTCTCGGCAACCCACCTTCTCAATCTGTCAAAGAAATCGGTTATATGCCTCAACTCACACCGTTTTCGCGTGACTTCCCAATCAGTGTCGAAGAAGTTGTCTTGATGGGGCGTTTGGGAAAAACTTCCAGCATCGGCCTATTCAATAAAACAGATCATCTGGCAGCAGAAAAAGCCATGAACGATGTTGAAGTGCTTGACCTACGCAAGCGTTCTATCGGTTCTCTCTCTGGTGGACAATTACAACGCGTTCTCATAGCCCGCGCCCTCACCTGTGAACCCAAAATCATGATTTTGGATGAGCCAACGGCTAATGTGGATATGAAAATTGAAAAAGATATTTTTGAACTGCTCAAACAGTTGAATGAAACAATCACCATCATCGTGGTGACCCACGACATTGGTTTTATTTCGCAATACATCAATCGCGTGGCCTGCATCAATCGCACCCTCGTCTGTCACCCGACCTCAGAACTGACAGGAGAAACGATTGAAAACATGTACGGTTCGCATGTACATATGGTGCACCACCACCATGAGGATTAGATAAATAAATTATGAGTAGTTTTCTCGATGCAGTTTCATCTCAGGCTTTTATGCAAAATGCCATCATCGGTGGCGTTCTTGCCAGCATTGCCTGTGGTGTCGTCGGCTCGTACGTTGTGGTAAAACGCATCGGTTACTTGGCTGGCGGCATTGCTCACTCCGTTTTGGGTGGAATGGGCATCGCCTATTACCTCGGTCGCCCTCCCATTGAAGGGGCCTTGGTCGCGGCTTTAGTGTTCGCCTTTGTATTAGGTTGGGTGAGCCTTAGAATGCAACAACAAGAAGACACCGTTATCGGAGCATTGTGGGCTGGCGGCATGGCAGTGGGAATTTTGTTCATCTCACAAACGCCCGGTTACAATGTTGACCTCATGAGTTTTTTGTTTGGCAATATTTTGATGATCTCCTCCGATGACCTTTTATGGATCGGAGGTTTGGATGTTCTCATTCTGCTCATCGTCTTCCTGTTTTATAAGCAGTTTTTGGCTTTGTCTTTCGATGAAGAGTTTGCCCGCTTACGTGGCATTCCAGTGGAGAGGTTTTATTTACTCTTTTTATCACTGGTTGCATTAACAGTAGTCATTCTCATTCAAATAGTAGGGCTGATATTAGTGATTGCTTTATTAACGCTTCCTGCCGCAGTCTCCGGCCTTTATGTTCGCTCGTTGAACTTGATGATGCTGATCGCAACCTTTCTCGGCATTTTTTTTACAACAGGTGGGTTAGCCTTGTCGTATCAACCCGACCTTCCTCCCGGCCCGACCATCATTTTGCTTGCCGGGGCTTTCTACCTGCTATCCTTGTTCATCACTCGATTCAAAAAAAGAGCCTGACATGAGTGACTGTTGCGAAGTCGAAACCACTTCACCGCACGGTCTAAAACGACGCATTCTTTGGCTGGTACTGCTCATCAACCTCATCATGTTTTTTGTCGAAGGCATTGCCGGGTTGCAGGCGCAGTCGAACGCCTTGATGGCCGATGCCTTGGACATGCTGGGCGATGCCGCTATTTATGGGTTTTCGCTTTTTGTCATTCAACACGACCCCATTTGGAGAACCCGGGCAGGGTTTGCCAAAGCGGTCATCATGAGTATTTTTGCTGTCAGTATTTTGGGTGCCGCCATTTACCGGGTTTTTTATAACGGTGTTCCCATTGCCGCAACCATGGGCCTCATAGGTGGGCTGGCCTTGGCCGCAAACCTGCTCTGCGCCTATTTACTACTACGCTTCAAAGACGATGACATCAATATGCGTTCCGCATGGCTGTGTTCACGCAATGATGTGTTGGCAAACCTCGGAGTTCTTGCCGCCGCAGGCGGTGTGGCTTGGACAGGATCGCACTGGCCTGACTTGCTGGTAGGGGTTGTGATTGCCGGATTGATCTTGCAATCTTCCATCGGTATCTTCAAGGATGCGCAGGTGGAAATTGAGGAAAACAGTCATTCTTAAGCCTTAAGAGACCCACCTCATTTATCCTTGGTAATAGAAGAAGGTCTACACTTCGGCAAGCTCAGCACAACAAGAAAAAAACTACCCAACGGGCGTAGCTCGTCAGGCAAGCGTGCCCAACCGTTCGGTCAGAGAATGTTTTTGGTGATAGGCGAGGTAAAGCAAGCCGTCTGATAATGAGTAGTTATGCGGGAAGGTCATCACCTCACGGCCCAGCTTTTCAATCAACTGCTGGTACAACTCGTTGGTTTCTTCGGCGTTCATGCCTATCGATGTCTCATAAGAATAACCTAGGCTCAAATCATGCTCCGGCGGAGTATAGAGTTTGGTGATGCCCCATTCCATCGGGTTATTTTCTATTGGCGCACCGCGCTCCAGATCAAATTGAGAGAGGATGGCTGAAAAACCGGGAGAGTCTAATAAACGCTGATTGTTGAGAACAAAATTGATCGAGTCCATCACCTCTTCACGGGTCTCGGTTGGAAAACCACAAATCAGATAAAAATGCATGGCGATTCCCAACTTAATACATCGCTCTGCGGTCTCATCAACCCAGCTCAGTTCCACTCCTTTTTTCATGGAATCTAAAACACGCTGGTTATAAGACTCCAGACCAAAAATCAATTTGCGGCAACCAGATTTATATAAAAGATCCATCCGGTCATCTTTTAGCAGACTCTTCTCGAACTTGAGTTCACCTGTCCATTGCACATCCACTTTTTGTTCGATAATTTTGGCGGCAAAGGTTCTAAGAAAATTAATGGGTAAGGCTTCATCGGTGAAGAAGAAATTATTGCAGTTATATTTTTCCTGTAAATTTTTAAAATCGTTCACCACGTTTTCGGCATAACGCACATGAAAAGTCATGTGATCAAAGGGGATCGAGCAAAACGCACATTTCTCCCAATAACAGCCTCTTGAACCCATTACTGGCAAGACCCGTTCAGGTGAAAGATAAAGGTCTAGAGGCAGACCGTCAAAGTCTGGTGTCGGGAGAGCGTTCAACTCTTCCTTGGCAAAAGGCCGGTTCACCTTGACCTCACCATCCTGCCGATAAACCAGGTTGGGAACTTTGCTGAGGTCGCCATCACCGCGCAGGTGTTCTACTAATTTGAGAAGCGGTGTCTCGCCCTCATGAACCACAAAGCTATCGACAAAATTAAAAAGATGCGAACCCTGTTTCTCCAAACGATCGACCAGTTTGGTGAAAACACTGCCACCAATGGTGATATGAATTTCAGGTCGGTTCTGTTTCACCAGATAGGCCAAAGTCAGGCCCGAGATAATCTGCTCTACAGAGGTGATCGAAATTCCCAGAATGTCGATGTCTTCTGCGAGGATACCCGGCAAATACCATTGTTGGTACAAGTCGTAAAAAAAGTTTTCTTCCGGGTGATTGAAAGAATCGATCACCTCTTCTGAAGAGTAAGGTGAAAATCGCATCTGACTGCCAATGACGGTCAACTGCGATGGGTAGTAAGGCGCGAGAATATTATCCAGCCAAACATCCATGATCTTGAGGTTTTCCATGTACTGTTCAAGGTCATAGAATTCCTGACTCCGTTGCGAAGCCACGGCTGAGTCGATCTGGTCTTTAAGGGCCATCACGATCTCTTCTGCCTCACGCAGTTTATTGAACTTTTCAGCCTCGACCTGATTGAGTCGCGGGCGAGAACTCAGCTCATTCAATTCACGGATGATGCGCTCATAGAGCGGTTTGGTTTTTTCCCAAGAGCATAAGTCATTGAGCAACTCAATGGCTAGGTCACGTTGCACGACATCATGAACCCCATGCATATTGAGGAAGGCCTTAAGGCTCGGCAAGCTCAGGTAAGGTTGTGAAGGGTGCCAAGATGTCGGAAAAACCAAATAGATCATCGGTAATTACTCAAAAAGATTATTTTAATTAAGGTTTCGGAGCCATAAAAACCAGCATGACTAATTTCTCATCGGTGTGATTCACCACCCCGTGATCTTGACCCGATGGAGCCATCGTAATTTCGTTCTGCGAAACCACTTTTTCTTCAGTCCCCACGGTCACTTTACCTTGCCCTTCCAACACATAATAAACCTTGTCCTGCCCAGCATGCGAGTGAACTTTCTGAAATTGACCCGGCTCCAAGCAGTATATATCACAAAAGAAATTATCCGTATCAAACAGACTTATTTTTTTCATCTTTTCGGGGCTGAACTCAAAGACATCCCGAACATTGATCACTTTCATTCCCATATCGCATAATCCCGTTAAATGGAGAGTTGTAAAAGACCGCTCATCGGCCCGCTTCATCTTCCTAAAAATCCACCAAAGCCACAACAGTTAAATCGTGGCAACGAACATAAAACCTTACAGTTTCATAGGTTTACAGATTCTAACATAGAAGGAGGGTGCTACAAATAAAATCAGGTTCTGTAAGGCAAAGGTTCCTAAATATAATTGACATCGCCTTCACGATCCACTATTTTGAGGGTCATTTTAAATCAGCATATTATAGTTAAGACAGAGCAAACATGCAGGTTTACAACTGAGAATATAAGACGAACGGGACGTAGCGCAGCCTGGTTAGCGCACTTGACTGGGGGTCAAGGGGTCGGAAGTTCAAATCTTCTCGTCCCGACCAGTAAGATCAATGGGTTACGGTTTACACCGTAGCCCATTTTTCGTCCTGGGTAGCAATATGGGTAGCATTTGGAGGGGGAATTAACCTATTATCCCAGTATTCATCAGGCACTAAACGGAGTCCCTGAATAATCTCTAGGCCAAATACAATAAAAACAATATTTACTATCCAATAACCAACTACAAAGTTTATTCCTGAAAATAGGGCCACCATGTTCCAGTAGTCGGCCTTTTTGTTTTCTGGGCATATAGTTTTTAATATTAGCAATGCCAGAAGAAAGCTCACACTGTAAATAAATATTACACCCGAAGGAAGAAGTGGATCAGTTGAAACAGGGTTCACAGAATTACCCCTTCTATATATTAAAAAATAACCGTTTTGGCTTCTTTACGGGTATTGTGCCGAAGTTGTTTTTTAGACTTTTTGAAAAACAAATTTTTAATTAAAGAACAATTGATAAACCATATCAATCAAACACACTACTGAGATCGCTGCTATATTGTAATAAAAAAAGGTGATGCCAAATTTGGTTTCAAAAAAAAAGATGC
>JABIYR010000047.1 GCA_018702695.1 Nitrospina sp.
TGGTGGCTGAGATAATTTTTTAAATTGCCAAAACTATCATGCTGAATACTTTGAGTTTTGCGGTCTACCACCAGTAAACGTGATTGTCCGCGACGTTGACTGGGTTTTTGGGCAATTAAAATCTCTGGTAAATCAAAATCGTAATCGGAGAGTTTGTGTTTCAATATCGAAGGCCTGAGTCAGTTTGAATTAAATCTCATAGATAAGCTAAAGCTTAAGCTATGGCAAGAGATATAAATTTAACTCCATAAATAGACCCACAAGGCTTTAAACGCATACCGTGTAAAATAACCCCATCGCGGGCCATTAATTTTATTAATGGCTCTAATTTTACAAATACTTAACCTAAATGGCTATTGACCCAGTAAGGGTTTTATACTATTCTTGCTATGTTTTTATTTTGCCATGTTTTGAGACTTGCAAGGTTCATCCTTAAAACAAGGTTTCGCATGTTTTTAGCCTCATTGACAAAGGTCAAAGAGGGGTTGTGGATAAAAGGGAGTGGAAAATGGGAAAATTATTGAAAGTTTTGAGTCTGGTTTTGGTTTCCTTAACCTTTGTTTTTGGAACTGGTATTGATGCAGACGCTAAAAAGAAAAAAAAGAAAATTGAATTGACCGAGCATGAAAACGCCATGTTTGATAAATGGGAAGTCAAACCCAAAAAGCGGGCTAAAGCGGTCAAGGACATGCGAAAAAAACCTAAATTTGTTGGAGCTGTCAAATGTAACGGCAGTTGCCATGATGCTTATTATCAGGCCTGGACAAAATCACCGCATGGTGGAACTTTCGACCTGTTGAAACCGGGTGTTCGTAAAGAAGCCAAAGAGCGAGTCAAGCTCGACCCAGAAAAAGACTACACCACCACACCTTTATGTTTACGATGTCATACAACCGGTTATGGTCAAAGAGGTGGCTTTAAACCCGCAGGCAGTAAGAATAAAAAGGGCAAAGATAAGAGCAGTAAAATTGACCCTGAAGAACCGAATAAAGAGCAGGTGGGCTGTGAGATGTGTCACTCCGTCGCCGGGGGTTCTCAGTTACGTGCTGTGATGAAATCTTCCAAAGGAAATTTCACTAAAGCGGAAACAGAAGCTTATGGTCAACGTTGGGATTATTCCAATGTCTGTACTCGTTGTCATACGCATAAAAACACACCGTTTAAACCTGAGGTGCATGACAAATACAAATTCAACTTCGAAGAAAGAAAGTTGAAAGTCCATAAAATTGCTGATTACTGGAATGAAGATAATGCAGACCAGAAACTGGAGAAAAAGGATGAGCGAGCTAAGCAAGTCGGTCAAACTGAGAAAACTCCATTGGTGATTGAGGATTTTAAAGTTAATGACAAAGGTAAACTTAAATTTAAAAAAGGGACCAAACCATACAATAGTAAGAAAAAGACCTTTAACTATAAATGATTTTCCTAATTAGCTGAATAAAAGGCCTGACCCCTGTTAAAGGGGCAGGCCTTTTTGTTTAAGGAAAACCCTTTACTTACCGAATAGCTCCTAATGACAACAAAAATTTTTAGAAAAAAAATTGTATGTATCGGTGCCGGGTATGTCGGGGGGCCGACCATGACCATCATCGCTAATAATTGCCCCGACTATCAAGTCACCGTGGTTGATATTTCAGAAGAGCGGATCAACGCTTGGAACTCAGATCAACTGCCTATTTTTGAACCGGGATTGCTGGAACGCATACAAAAGACCCGGGGTAAAAATTTGTTTTTCTCAACCGATATCGACCGTTGTATTGAGGAAGCCGATATTATTTTTGTCGCCGTGAATACGCCCACTAAAACTTTTGGGGAAGGTGAAGGAAAGGCCGTTGATCTTCAGTACATAGAGCAGACCGCAAGACGTATTAAGAAAAATGCGAAATCGAATAAAATCGTTGTGGAAAAAAGTACGATCCCTGTCCGGGCCGCCGAAACACTGGCCAACATCCTTCATTCTGGTAGTAACTCGGTTCAGTTCGAAATTTTATCCAACCCCGAATTTATGGCTGAAGGAACGGGTGTTGAAGATATGGAAGCCCCGGATCGAGTTTTGATCGGTTCTAAAGGTACGCCTTCTGGGATTATAGCGCGTGACACCTTAATGGAGATTTATTTGCACTGGGTTCCCAGAGAAAGATTGGTGACCACCAACCTTTGGAGCAGTGAGCTTTCAAAACTTGTATCCAATGCCTTTCTAGCTCAACGGATCTCATCAATCAACACGATAGCGGCTTTATGTGAAGTGACAGAAGCCGATGTTACTGAGGTTTCTCGTGCTATCGGGATGGACTCAAGAATCGGTGCGAAGTTTTTAAATGCTGGGCCGGGCTTTGGAGGCTCTTGTTTTCGCAAAGATATTTTGAACCTTGTGTATTTATGTGAATACTATCAATTGCCCGAGGTTGCGGCTTTTTGGGAGCAGGTTGTGGCTCTCAATGACTATCAAATGGAACGCTATGTGAAACGTATTTTACAGGCGATGTTCAACACGCTTGTTGGTAAGAAGCTGGCCGTTTTTGGTTTTGCATTCAAACCCGACACGGGAGACACCCGAGATGCTCCGGCTATTTATATCTGTAAACAACTTCTTGAAGAGCGTGCAGACCTGAATATTACTGACCCACATGCTTTGGACAATGCTCGAAAAGAACTTCAGGGCATCGAGGGAGAGGTAAGCTTTGTTGAGGACCCTTATAAAGCGGCTGAGGGGGCACATGGTATTGCATTGATCACTGAATGGAATTTATATCAAGAGCTCGATTACCAGAAGATTTATGATTCGATGGAAAAACCTGCGTTCATATTTGATGGTAGGAATTGCTTGGACCATCAGGCATTGTATGAAATTGGTTTTAATGTGTACCCGCTTGGAAAACCACCTTTAAACCATTTGTAATGGTTTATCCTTTACGATTCTAATTTAAAATGGCTTGTCTGACGGGGTGTGACAAAATGTGCAGCTGCCCATCGGGCGATGAGGAATGATCGGCACGCTTTCTGAGGGCGTAACATGGCATTGAATGCATTTTTCTGTAGCAGTGGTGACTTGGTGGTACTCTGATATTTTAATGTCTGGTGCGGCACTCATGAAAGAATAGCTCAAACTACCGATCACACCCACCCCGATCAAAGACATAAACCTATAAAAATTTCTGGTTCCGTTTGATTTTTTTGCCACAATAATCCTGCCTATAAGTGTTTTATGAATTGTATCTATATATGAGCAATGGCATCAATTTCGACTTTTGCTCCTTTGGGTAAAGCCGCGACTTGAACACAGGCGCGAGCAGGTTTGTTGCTGGCAAAAAACTTCTCATACACAAGATTCATTTTAGTGAACTCGCCAAGATCTGTCAGGTAGACCGTGGTTTTGATAACTTGGCCTAGGCTTAGGCCATCGGCTTCTAAAATGGCTTCTAAATTCTTGAGAACCCATTCCGTTTCGTCTTCAATATTACCATTCATCATTTCCATTGTACTCGGGTTCAAAGCTATTTGGCCGGAAGTATAAAGAAAATCACCAATTCGAATGGCCTGAGAGTAAGGTCCAATTGCAGATGGGGCTTGATCTGTGTCTACAATTCTTTTTTCCATGTTTTTATTCCTATATGCTGAATTCTGCCATTTTTTTAATAAAAGGGTAAGACTTCAGTTCTCGGCCTAAATGAGAAAGAACTAATCTATGCGTCACCTTACCAATTTCTTCTGCTTGAGTTTTGGGGAATTTTAACCGCCCACAGGTGCGAATATCTACATCTAATAATTTTTTAATATAGTTTTTTGTTCCGGTACTGAATTGAATGTCAATTCTTGTTCTATTCGAACAGGTCTGACACAGGATTCCATTATGAGCATAGCTGAAGGGAATCATGTTGTACTGCGGCAAATTTTTACAAAGCACACAATGATCAAGTTGCGGTGCATAGCCAGATAATGAGAGCAGTCTGATTTCAAAAAGGCGGCGCAGGGGTTCTAACTCGGTTTGCAGGTCGAGTGCCGCCAGTGATTGATATAGCAGGCCAAATATTTTTTTTTCAGGATGCCCCTCCAAAACCATCGAATCGATCAAGTCAATAAAATAGACTCCCGTGTACAGTTTGTCAAAATCATCACGGATGGTATGAAACGATTCTATAATATCTGAATTATTGAGACGGAAAAGGCTCTGGTGTTCTTTGCCAAAATAGATCAAGTTGATGAAGGACATAGGTTCTAAAGCCCCCCAAAACCTGTTTTTAATCTTTCTGGCGCCTTTGGCCACGCATTTAACCTTGCCGTGATATTCAGTCATGAAGGTGATCAGCCGATCTGACTCAGAAAGATTAAAACTTTTGATCACAATGGCTCTGGTTTTATATAGGGCCATTAGATCGCCTTCTCCAAGCTTAAAAGATAACGCTTTAGTTCTACTCCTCCAGTATACCCTCCTAGCTCGCCATTCAATCGCGTCACTCGATGGCAAGGAACGATTATCGGTAGTGGGTTTTGACCATTGGCATTGCCGACCGCTCTTGCGGCCTCAGGTGTTTTTATGGTTTCTGCCAGCCATTTATAACTTCGGGTGGTTCCGTAAGGGATGGTCAGAAGATTTTCCCAGACTTTTTGTTGGAATGACGTGCCAAGTCTTAAATCCAGTGGGAATTTAAATTCTTTTAATTGCGCATTAAAATAACTTTGAAATTGATCGATGAGATCGCTGAAATAATGCGGATCTTTTTTGATTTTAAAGCCTAAATTGTCAACCAAAACATTCTCAAATGCTTTTTCATTAGGGAGCTTGTTGGCAACTCGAATTAATCCCTTAGTGGTTGCGGCAAGGCCCGTTAACCCTATCGGGTTTTTAAAGACCGTGTAAGATACCACTTCATTAGTAAGGTTATGTTTATATTTTTTCTGCATTATTTTTACTGCTTAACGGTGAGCTTGATGACAACATTTGGATTCTCAGAATAGCATAGGTTCTAAACTCGCATTGATATTAATCTGCAATCCAATTCACCAGAAAGAGGCTGAGCCCCGGTATATAGGTGATTAGCAGAAGCCCCATTAACCGCAACCCTAAAAAAGGCAGAACCGCTTTATATAATTTAATAACGGGTTCATTGAACCGGGTGCTGGCAATAAAGAGGTTGATTCCGATGGGGGGCGTGGAATAACCAATTTCCAGATTAGTGAGGAAAATAATGCCAAGATGCACCATATTGATATCAAAACTTTGGGCGATGGGAATGATCAGTGGAACGATTACGATGATGGCTGAGAAGATATCCATCATGCAACCGACGATCAGCAAAAATACATTTAGGACTATTAAAAATGTTAGCGGATCATGAATATACTGCTTCATCGTATCCAATAGGATCATGGGAATTTGTTCATCTACCAGGTAACTGGTAAATCCCATTGCGGTGCCTAGGATGATGAGAATAGAACCGACTAAAATCATGCTATTTATCATCAGGTCGGGCAAATCGTGAATCAGGTTTAAATCTTTGTAGATAAAGGCTTCGATAAAAATGACATAGACCACGGTTACCGATGCGGCTTCGGTCACGGTGAAAATACCACCATAAATACCTCCCAAGACGATAAACGGTAGTGGCAGTTCCCATATTGCTTCCTTAAGTGCAGATTTGGCATCGGGCCAGTTGAAAGTAGGTGTCGATACAGTACTGCGAGTGATTGCGAATGCTGAGACGATCAATATCATGATCAACCCAGGAACAATGCCAGCTATAAATAGTTGATCGACACTCACTTGCGCGACTAAACCGTATAAAATTAGCGGTAAAGAGGGGGGGAATAAAAGGCCCAAACTTCCTGATGATGTGATCAGCCCCAGAGAAAAATTCTCACCATATTTTTCTTTTATTAATAACGGATAAAGCAAACCTCCCAAAGCGATGATCGTCACCCCTGAAGCACCGGTCAAGGCGGTGAAAAAGGCGCAAGCGATGAGGATAGCCAGAGGAATTCCTCCTCGCATATCACGCAAGATAGATTGAGAGATGCGTGCCAAACGTTCTGGGGTTTTACCGTGGGCCAGTACAAATCCTGAAAAGGTGAATAGAGGAATGGCGATGAGGGATGGGTTGCTGGCTACGCGATAGAGTTCAATGAATATCGCGGCGGGATCTATTTCGGCATTGTAAAAAGAAACTAAGGCTGAGAGGCCAATGATTGCAAAGAGGGGCACTCCCAATAAGGCGAGGAAGATAATTCCTAAGGCTATCATTATCGTGATGGACCGGCATCATTTTGAATGAATGCAGTTTTAAAACCACCGATCATAAAACGTAGCGAGATAATCATAAAACTATACGGCAGAATGGTCTGAAAAATCCAAACCGGAATATCTAGAACCAGAATGGATTGTGATTCTTTTTCGAA
>JABIYR010000138.1 GCA_018702695.1 Nitrospina sp.
CTCTGATGAAGGCAATGACAACCTGACAGGCCTTCATTTTTTAAATATAGAAGCTGAAATACGGATGTTTTATACAAAATACTGCCCGTATCAACAAAATCGACAAACTAAAAACAACTCGATCCGGCTTAAAAAATAAATTGGGAAACTGTCACTTAAAAAACATCTGTGATCTACGTTTTCACACAGGCTGGGCCGATAGCCGACATGTCTGTTAACGACCCAAAGCGGGCGTTCAGACCGCTGGTTTGATATTGGTTACCAACCGCAGGAGACTCAGCATGCTAGAACCATCTAGAGGCATATTTGATCATCCCGTTCTGGGATACGGGTTTCGCCTCTTCTTCCTTTTAGGCGCGCTATATAGCCTTATCAGTTTGCTGATATGGGGCGGATTTTATGCTGGGTATGTCACGCCGCCTTTATTCATGATTGATCCTGTATCGTGGCATGCTCATGAAATGATCTATGGTTTCACCCTAACAATTGTCGCGGGATTTTTGCTCACGGCTGTGGCGAACTGGACAGATAGTGAGCCTGTGAAGGGGTTTCATTTGCTGGGGTTGGGCCTGCTCTGGCTGGCAGGGCGAGTGGTAATGAATTTTGATCTGGGGTTTCCGGAAGTTGCTGTTTTAGCTTTTGAGGGGGCGTTTATTCTGACGCTGGCGTTCAGCCTGTCTATTCCGCTTTTTAAAACATGGGATAAGCGCAATTTCATATTTCTGGTGTTGCTAAGCATTTTATTGGCTTGTGACATGGTCTTCCTTATAACTAAAGAGCGAACACCACTTTATGTTGCCGCGATGGTTATTGTCACTATGATCTCTCTGATTGGCGGACGGATCATTCCGGCGTTTACCGTCGATGCTCTTGAAGAAAGAGGAGAAGAAGCCCACGAGACACCACAAGGCAAACTGGATGTTCTTGCGATTCTATCACTGCTATTGATTATTCTGGCACTGGTGTTTGCAAAGGAGGAGAAAGTTATTCTGGCCGGGACTGCTTTTTTATCCACTATCATTCATATACTGCGTTTGCGGCGTTATCATACACTCAGAATATTGGATGATCCTATGGTCTGGATTCTTCATGTCGGTTATAGCTGGGTCATTCTAGGGTTGTTTCTCACGGGAGTCTCTTCGCTGGGCTTTCTTCCTTTTTCTATTGCGTTGCATTCCTTTACAGCGGGGGCTATTGGCTCTATGACGCTCGGGATGATGTGCCGTGTCACACTGGGCCATACCGGACGCGACAAGATCGCAACGGGCCTGACAAAATTAAGTTTCTTTCTGATGCAGGGCGCCGCTTTTATGCGAGTCTTCGGTATGATCATTGCGCCGGACTATAGCATTGAGTGGATTATAGGTTCTGCTACACTTTGGGTAATTTGTTTTGCACTTTATATTTTGATTTTTGCCCCGATGCTATGCAAGCCAGACCTTGATGAACAGGTCGCTTAGCATGGCTTGTTAGTAAGTTATACGTTCAAAATCCCGTCCGCTCCACCTGCTTGGCGTCAGCTAAAAGTGGCACAATTGGGTGAAGAGATTCCCTTTTATATTAGCAACATTTGGATTTGGCTTCATACCCTATGATATTTCCACGAACATCCAATTCATAAGTACAGCATTCTTGAAAAAACTCTGCAAGCTTTTGTCGTCCTCGCTGAACTCGTGATTTTACAGTTGAATGAGACAACCCCATTTCTTTAGCGAGTTCCTTTTGAGAGATGCCCTGCAAGTCAATCGCTTCTACTGCTTCGCCGTATATTTTTGGTAAGTTTTCTATAAAAGGTTTTATACATTGCGACAATTCCAGACGCAATATTTCTTGCGCTTCGGTACTTTCTTCACTAATTTCAGCGAGTTCTGGAAGTGATTGAGTCGACAAGTATTTTGAAGGCTTTCGATAGTAATCAATTAGAGTGTTGCGAGCAATTTGAAACAACCAACCCTTAAATTTTTTTGGGTCTTTTAGTGAACCCATATTTTTATGTGTTTTGATTAAAATTTCCTGCAATAAATCCTCTGCATCTTCAGGGTCATTGACCTTAGAAAGCAAAAATCCTCGCAAGAGATTCCCATAATCGTTCCAAATTTGTTTAATATTCATAGCTCTATTTCTTGTTTTTTTATTTCCTAACAACAGCCTGCATTTGTCGTTTCAGTAGAGGGAATGCAACAGCTCGAATCTGAATTCTGATCTTTCCTCAATTCTGAATCCTCTAAAACTACAAATGTTTCCCAAGCATTCCCGTCAGGGTCAGTAACCCACACTTTATCCTGTTTTGCAAAACAACAAGTTGTGTTCTCCTCTAGCCGGGTTTCTAAACCAAGTGCTTCTAACCGTTCTAATTGGTTCTTTACACCTTGACTGACTTTGATTTCAATGCCCAGATGGTTTATCTGATTGCCTGAAACTTGACTTGCTTCGTTCAACGTCAAGTTGATGGGTGGATTCTCGACATCAAACTTTGCATATCCAGATTTTACTTTGCTTGGTTTAATGTTAAACAAAGCTTCATAGAATTCAATAGACTTATCAAACTGGTTTGTGTTTATGGCTAAATGTAGCCGGGATGTTTCTTTAAATGTTCTTTTCATTTTTATATCTCCATGAGTAAATTGCTTTAACTGTAAAGACGGAGATACAATTAGAAAGACGCATACACCAAGGTATTCATTGATCGATTTATTTTGACCACTACGTTGAAAATCCATTATTGACCGAACGAAGACATGTCGCTATCCGACCCAGAGCTGTCTTTCAGAACAACGTAACAATTAAGGACTGAGGAATCCTAAAAAGGTACAAATTTTATTTCCCGACAAATAAAACTAGACAGACTGGTCTGTTTGCGTTATATTTTGACTATGAAAATGATTAAACGGGAAAGCAAGGTTCGTGAAAAAATATTAGAAACGGCATCCGAACTTTTCTACACACAGGGTTACCACGTCACTGGCATCAACGAAATTATTGAAAAGTCTTGCGTGGCCAAAGCAACCTTCTACTCTCATTTCCCCTCCAAAGAGGACCTTTGTCTTTCTTATATTCATACGATGAATTTGCGGGATATCGAATTAATTATGAATGAACTGAAACGAAGAAAGAGTCCTTACAAAAGGTTTATGGCGAGTATTGAAGTTCTAAAGCCTCTAATGCTATCCACACAATTTAAAGGATGCCGATTTTTAAATATAGTGCCTGAAATCAAAGATCCGAAAAACCCCATTCGCAAAGAGGGGATTCTGCATTTCGAAGCTTTTAGACCCATTTTAAGAGATTTGTCTCAGGAATTGATTGATTCTGATTCAAAAAAGTTCAATCACCTGAATTCGAAAAAACTTGCAGATGATTATTTGACTATTCAAATGGGGGCCATCGCATTGTGCGAGATTTACCATGACATTTGGCCCGTTGACCAAGCCATTGATTTTGTAAAGCGGTTAATCAAAAAATAATTTATTTTTATTCAATAAAAGACAGACCGGTCTGTATTTATATCTAATAATACGTAGGAGGGCATTATGTTGCACACACAAGAGTTTAATGAAAAAAAAGCGAACCAATTTTCAGAGAGTCTGGTTGAAATTTTAAATCACGGAGCATTGTCTCTCATGCTTTCTCTGGGCCATAGAACAGGACTATTTGACGCGTTGGAGTGTTTTGGCCCTGCAACAAGCCAGGAGATTGCCGATAAAGCGGGCTTAAATGAAAGGTATGTTCGTGAATGGTTGGGCTCAATGGTGACAGGTGGAGTTATGGATTATGTCCCAAAGGAAAATTCCTATTATTTGCCTCCTGAACATTCTAAGTGGTTATCACGTAAGTCCAAAGAAGACAACATTGCGGTTTTTGCGCAGTATATTCCGCAGTTAGGTAGTGTGGAAGATGAAATTTTAGACTGCTTTAAAAATGGTGGCGGTGTTCCCTACTCCTCTTTCAAGCGATTTCATGAAATCATGGAAGAAGATAGTGGGCAATCGATTGTCCCTATAATCGTGAATCAAGTTATTCCTCTGATGGCAGGAATGAAAGAGGCTCTGCTTGAGGGTGTAAGTGTTTTGGATGTGGGTTGTGGCCGGGGAAGGGCTTTGCAAGAATTAGCTAAAGCTTTTCCCGAAAGCCGTTTCACTGGATATGACATATCCAATGAAGCCATTGCGCATGCAATTAGGGAAACGAAACAGGAAGGTATAGAGAATTTGAATTATGAGGTTCGAGATGCATCTAATTTTCAGGTTAAGGAGCAGTTTTTTCTGGTTCTAGCCTTGGATGCTATCCACGATCAGGCTAATCCGTGTCAGGTACTAGAAAATATTTATCATTCATTAAGTTCTCAGGGAAGTTTTATGATGCAGGATATTTCTGGGTCCACACATGTTCATAAAAATATAAGCCATCCAGTAGGGACTCTGCTATATACCATTTCTTGTATGCATTGTATGACGGTATCCTTGGAACAAGGGGGGGAGGGCCTGGGGGCAATGTGGGGAATCGAGAAAGCCCAAGACATGCTTCAAAAAACAGGTTTTAAAAAAGTGAACATCAACCGGTTGGATCACGACTTTCAAAATTGCTATTTCGTAGCCCAGAAATAAAAGTTAGCGTTAAGGGGAAACTAAAAATGATGATCGTGGAAGATAAAATTGTCATTCAAGCCTCTCAAGAATTGGTTTGGCAGGTAACGATTGATGTTGGGTCATGGCCTCTATGGTCACCGGGCATGGAAAAGATCGTTCGCAAAGATTCGGGGGATTTTAAAGCAGGAAGCTCCGCCCTTATAAAACAAAAGTTATTACCTGAAACCCGTTGGGTTGTTACTGAATTGACTCCTAATAAATGCTTTTCCTGGCAGACAAAGGTGCTTGGAATCAAAATGGTCGCCACGCATACCCTTATTCCGTGCAATTCAGGTGCAACCAGTATTCTCAGAATAGAAATCCTGGGGTGGATTCCGGTTATTTGGCCGGTTATAAAAAAGCTGATAGCCAGAGCCTTAAAAGAAGAAAATTGGGGCCTCAAAAATTATTGCGAATCGTTGTAGGTACGTGTCTCTCCTCATCCAAAGTTAGCTGGGACAAAGGAGTTAAAAAGATATAAACACTTTCTGTTAAACTATGCTGAGACGAAAGTCCGCTTATGGCTGCGACTTCAACCGGTCAACGCAACACATGCACTAAATCTCTCTGCCGGTGTTTCAAATTCTAATGTCTCACGGGGTCGTTCATTTAATTCTCTCGCCACTTTATTAAGTATTGCCTGTGAGTGTACCGACAAGTCTGTCCCTTTTGGAAAGTATTGTCTCAGCAGCCGATTGGTATTTTCATTTGAGCCGCGCTGCCAGGGGCTTTGTGGGTCACAAAAGTACACATCAATATTGGTAGCCAAGGTAAAGCGTTGATGGTCGGCCATCTCTGGTTAATGATTTATACAGCTCTGTAGGAAGTCTGTGTGCATGTTTTATGAGTGCCGAGATAACCGTTTTCGTGTCTTTACCTTTTACTCTCACTAACATGACATAACGTGTATGCCGTTCAACTAATGTGGCAATATGACTGTTGTTTGATCCAGAAATGAGATCGCCCTCCCAGTGACCCGGTACAGCACGATCTTCAACCGAAGCAGGTCGTTCGCTGATCGATACCACATTCGTTATTTTACCCAGGCTCTCATTTTTTATGCTGTGTTGCTTAGCTCGCCGTATCGCCCGCTGGGTGCGAAGGTACAATTGCAGCTCTTTTTTCAGTACCCCACGCGTCTGAATAAAGAGACTTCGGTAAATAGTTTCGTGTGACACCTGTTTGTGTTCTTCGTTTGGATAGGTTCGTTTAAGCCAACCTGCAATCTGTTTCGGTGACTGACCCGACCCCCTAAAAGTAGTCCAAATGTTAAACTTATAAAAACCATTTGGTAAGGGGGATGTTATGGCGAGGAAACGATATTCAGCAGAGCAGATCATAGTGAAATTGCGAGAAG
>JABIYR010000140.1 GCA_018702695.1 Nitrospina sp.
AGAGCTGAAATTGAAGGGGATGGGTACGAGCTTGTTGCTAACTTGCCCTAGCACCCTGTGTTCGTAGGGAATCCACTCTGTAAATTGCGATAAAAAATCCCACACTTGTTTCGAGTTGGTATGGAAAATATGCGGGCCGTATTCGTGTATGAGAATGCCGCTTTGATCGTTGTGATCAAAAGCATTGCCGGAAATATGATTTCTCCTATCAATCACGAGAACAGGCTCGTTAGATTTTTCTGCAATTTCTCGCGCGATCACCGCACCAGTAAAACCAGCCCCGACAATTAAGTAACTATACTTCATAGTAATATGTGTTAGCAATTCAGGAAGGTAAGAAAAATCCCTTGCACTATTCCAAGGTTTTTGATGGACGTATTTTTAATAAGTGGCTATTAGACATTTGTCGAACCAACATGTCAAGATACTATATTATGCAAAAATTATTTCAACTTAGAATCAGGACAACAGAAATTTCGCCCTCATTTATATTTGTACGGAAGAGGAATTACGCTTCAAGAAGTACGGTGGTAGGTGTAACTCTAACTCACCGTGTTTACGGGGGCCGGGTAAACTTCGGCGATAGCAGATAGAATATCTTCTACCTCAATCAGGCTTTTGCATTCAGGTTTTCCATTCCAGCATATTTCTTTTCGGGTTTTCAAATTGCAGGGTCGGCAATCTATTTCTTTTGAAACGATGATGGTATTGGTTCCAGGAGGTCGCCATATCCTTGGATTTGTCCACCCAAACAATCCGACCACGGGGGCTCCAAGTGCTGAGGCAAAATGCATATAGCCTCCATCATGACAAACCGCAAATTGAGCTCGTTGAGTTATGGCCCCCAACTCTTGAAGGTCGGTGCTGATGAATCCGTAGGACGCACTTTTTATCAGGGGAATGATTTCGTCGATCAAGTTTTTTTGTCCGGGGCCGCAGACCCAGAGTATTTTCATGGAATACTGAGCATGAACCCTATCAGCCAAGTCGGCAAATTTTTCAGCTTCCCAACGGTCATAAATTTTAGCGCCGGGATGTAGAATACAAAAGGGTTCTTGATCATTGAATCCTTCTTTTCGCAATAATTCGCTCGCTTTCATTTTTGCCTGCTCACAAATATGAATGGCAGGAGAAATTTCACCAAACTCCACGCCCATTTTCTTTATCAAGGCAACCTGATAGTCAATGGGGTGTTTGGGGTGCAGATCTCCAAACTCAAGCTTGACATTGTATAAAAATGACCGTTTGGCAAACTTGTGACCAACGCGATAAGGGGCCTGAGTGACAAAACACATGACCGCACCACGCGTTCCTTCATGCATGTCAATGACCACATCGTATTTGTTGGCAAATAAGTGGTAATAAAATGCGATCTGGCTCCAGCCGGACTTTTTATCAAAACTCAAAACATGGTCGACATCGGGGTGATGACGAACCAAATCTTGGGAAAAATGTTCGACCAAAACTGTCAAATGACAACCGGGAAAACTTTTTTTCAAAGGGGTGTAGACCGCCGTGTTATAAACCACATCGCCAATGGAGCGTAACTTGATAACAAGGATTTTTGGATTTTTGGGTAATTTTTCTCGGGGGAAACTCAGCAAAATTAATTAATACTCCAATAAATAAATAGAAGAAGATCGCCTGTAGCGTTGTGGCATCTACTTTGATTATAGACCATATAGATGGGGTCGCAACACTGGATAAGAATAATTTGAATTCTGGAGTTTAGTGCTGTTTGCAAGAATATTCGCTCATTCTTTCGAGGAATGAGTGACGGCTTCGATTAAGTTTTGTAAATTCCGTTGCATGACTTTTATATCATAACGTTCAATGCAACGTTGTCTTGCTCTGCGACCTTTTTCTTTGGCCTCCTCGGGGTGTTTGAGAACATGATCAATGGTGTCGGCAAGCTTTTTTACGTTTCCCGGCTCAACAAGATAACCTGTTCCACCCAAAACCTCGGGAATATCGCAAACTGGGGTGGTGATCACTGGGATGGCCATGGACATAGCATCAAAAATTTTTGCCGGAATTTGACCCTGGGTATCGGTGGTATCTCTTTGAGGAACCATTAATATATCTGCCGCCGCAAGATGCCGGGGCAGTTGGTCAAAGGGAATCTTAGGGAATACCAGCACTTTTTCTTGCGCGGCGGGAGGTTTGCCTTTTTGCGGATCGAAAGAAGGCTCAGCCCCGATAAAGACCAGTCGAATATTGGGGTCATCTAAACTTTCAACAGCGTGGATTAAATCATCAATGCCTTTATGGGCTCGGGGGGTACCTAAAAACATGACCACTCGTTTTCCCTCTAAACCGAGAGATTTTTTAATTTTCACCACATCAAATTTGTCTGGGTCTAATTGAGACGTGTCACGGCAATGGGGAATCATGCACCCGGTGAATGGAAAACGTTTCTGTAAAAACTGATTGCTGACAATAACGGAATCGGCAAAGCCCACAAGGTGTTCCATAAACCAAGTGTGCGGCAAACCATTAGGGTTAGAAAGGTTAAGAAAGCGACCGACACGTCCCCAAAAACTAGCAGAATAATAGAACCCTGCTTCCCAGTCATCAATATCCACAATAAAGGGTTTTCCGGTCAACCATTTTTTTAATAAGGCGATGCCAAAACTTGTGGGGCGTAGTTTACAGGCAATGAAAACATCTGCATCCATGTCACGGAGCATTTTTTGGATTGTCGAGATGAAAAAGGGATAACGACCCCAAGGGTAGACTCGAATAGGAATTTTGATATGGCGCATGGGGTACCAGATATCGCCATTTTTAGAGGTCCCGATGATCTCAACTTGGTGTTGTTTCGAGAGCGCGCTGGCCAACAAAGCAGTTCTTCCTAATGAATTATTGGAAAGATCAAAACAGATCAAGCAAATTTTCATATTCAATTAATGGAGGTTGGGTTGATTTGTAGTTTACGAGGCAGAATTCGCAGAGTATGGATATTTGTTTCTAGCGGCCACCCTGGAGTAGGGGTGAGTACGATGTTTGCATCGGTGATTCTGCGAAAGAAGATGCTGGGAATATCTAAAGGCCCCAGCTTGATGAACTCGACAACCGGTTTTATTCTTTCTCCGGGCGTGAACAATAATTTTATTTTAGCAGACCCC